>JBBRBX010000015.1:0-65805 GCA_038205395.1 Caldilineales bacterium | reverse complement strand
AAGCTGATTTTCCAAACTTACTCACTTGCGACCCGGAACTTCGTAAAAAGAACTCCGTCACCACCCATTTGCCCAAAGGCATTCATGCCCATCGCCGCACCAAACGGGCCCTTGACCCCTGATTTACCGGAAACTAAAGTTAGATTTAACATAAATTTATTTCCTTGCTCATCAGGCTGTAAAGGCATAAACAATTTTTATTTATGTCAACTACGATAAGGCTGCTAAAAACCTCTTTAGGATAATTATAACGCTTCGCGCGTGTGAAGCACAGCGCCAAAGCCACACCGCCGCATCCACCGACAGCGACAAGAGAAGAAACAAAAGTGTGTTTGACAATCGAACAGATGTTCGTATAATAACAACATCCTGCCAATTCTCGTTCAGCGCTTGAGGAGCCGGACTGCCCTATGAACTTTCGCTCTGCGCCTGACGCCTTTCAGAAACTGACGCTGCTGGACGACGCCACCCGTTTTGAGCCGGCGGGGGCGGAGCCGTTGGCCGAGGAGGCGACGGCTGCCGAACGCCGGCCCAAGCCGCTGCCCTGCATCTCCGAAGTTACCACACCTCAGGGCAAAAAGCCGATCCTCAAGGCGATGATGACGACGGCGTGTGAAAAGAACTGCTACTACTGCCCCTTCCGCGCCGGGCGCGCCCAGACCCAACGCATCACCTTTACCCCCGACGAGATGGCTTCCAGCTTTGATACGCTGCAGCGCTCCGGTGTGGTGGATGGGATGTTCCTTTCCTCCGGCATCATCAAAGGCGGCGTGAGTGCCCAGGACAAGATTATCGACGCCGCCGAGATCGTGCGCAAGAAGTACGGCTACCGCGGCTATGTGCATCTCAAAATCATGCCGGGCGCGGAATATGACCAAATCAGGCGCGCTATGCAGTTAGCGGACCGGGTGTCGATCAACCTGGAAGGCCCCACACCGCAGCGGCTGGCGGCGCTGGCCCCCAAGAAGGACTTCCGGGAAGAAATCTTTCCGCGCGTGCAGTGGATCAGCCAACTGCGCCGGCAGGAGCAGCTGCGCGCCAGTGTGGTGACGCAGTTTGTGGTGGGCGCGGTGGGCGACACTGACCTAGAGCTGCTGCAGGTGAGCGAACTGCTCTATACGCAGTATCAACTGCGCCGCGCCTACTATTCCGCCTTCCATCCCGTGGCGAAGACGCCCTTTGAGAATCTGGAGGCCGTTTCGGCGCAGCGCCAACTGCGGCTCTACCAGGCCTCGTTTCTGCTGCGCGACTATGGCTGGAGCGTGGAGGATCTGCCGTTTGGGCAAGACACCAACCTGCCGCTGCACAGCGACCCCAAGCTGGCATGGGCCGGCGAAAATCTGGCTGCAGCGCCGGTGGAGATCAACCAGGCCGGGCGGGCGGATCTGCTGCGCGTGCCGGGAATCGGCCCCAAGACCGCCGACGCCATTCTGCGCCAGCGGGGCCGCCGCCGGATCCGCGAAGTAAGCCAACTGGCCGCGCTCGGCCTGCGCGACGCCAAGCGTGCGCTGCCCTTTATCCTGCTCGACGGCCATGCGCCGGCGCGGCAGATGGCGCTCTTCTAGCGCCGCCCAGCCAAAAACCGCCAAAGGCCAGCCAAAGAAAGGAAATATGCTTGTGCTGCTGTTCAATACGTTTTCGATTGCCGGGCGCTGTGCCCGCTCCGGCAGATTGGGTGTCGCCATCTCGACCGCCGTACCGGCCGTGGGCAGCATCTGCACCTTTGTCAAAGCCGGCGTCGGGGCCATCGCCACGCAGTCGTGGACCAATCCGTACCTGGGGATCGACGGGCTGGCGCTGCTGGGGCAGGGGCTGAGCGCGCAGGAGACGCTGGCCAAGGTGATGGGGGCGGACCCAGGACGCAATCTGCGCCAGGTGGGCATTGTCGACCAGCAGGGACGCAGCGCTGCCTGGTCGGGCGACGAGTGCACGCTTTGGTTCGGCCACCGTACCGGCCCCAACTTTGCCGTGCAGGGCAACATGCTGGTGGGTGCGGCCACGATTGAGGCGGTGGCGGATGTCTTTGTGCGCTCGGCGGCGCTCGATCTGCCCGAACGGCTGCTGCAGGCGCTCGAAGCAGGCCAGGCGGCGGGGGGCGACAAGCGGGGCAAGCAGTCGGCAGCGCTCAAAGTGATGGATGTCGAAGAGTATCCTTACTGCGACCTGCGCGTCGACGACCATCCCGACCCGGTGGCGGAGCTGCGGCGCGTTTTTATGGTTGCCCACCAGGGCTTTCTGCCCTTCACCGTACGCAACCTGCCCAGCCGCCGGCAATAGACCCACCCGCTGCCTCGGCTACTCCAGGCCCTGCGCAAGGCGGGCAGGCAGCCCCGGCTCCACCCAGACGGCGCTGTCGATCTGGACGGCCCGCGCGCCGGCGGCGAGCGCCTGGCGCACCTGGCTGACGGTGTGGATGCCCCCGCAGGCGATGAGGGCGGCGGGAAGCTGCTGCGCCGCCACAGCCGACAGCGCAGTCAGCACCTGCGGGAAGAGCAGCGGGCCATACATGAGGCCGGTCATGGCCACAGCGTCAGCGCCGGGACGCGCTACTAAGGCGCTCCCAACGGGTGATTGGCCCAGCACCAGTCCCACGGCGCCTGCCTCACAAGCGGCGGCGGCCAAAGACACGGCGGTGGCCGGCGGCAGCTTCACCCACAGCGGCAGCTCGCAGGCGCGCTGCGCGCTGTGCAGCAGCGTGGCCAGGCGAGCAGCATCAATGTCCGGCGCGGGCAGCAGTTCCAGCCCCTCCACACCCGCCACAAGCGCCAGTTTGGCCACCACTTTGGCCAAGGTGGCGGGATGGCTTTCCGCCACCTGCACGACGACGGGACAGCCGAGCAGAGACCAGCGTTTGCCGTGCTGCTGGATGGCGTTGTTGACCCCGCGGTTTTGCAGCCCAGTCTCCAACACAATGCCGCCGTTGACATGGGCAAGCCGCGGTGGCTGGGCGCCGCCGCGGCTCGCCCCCAGCACCGGACCGACAACCGCTGCGCCCAGCCGGCTGACATCCAGTCCCTTGGGGATGGCTTCGCCATAGCCGATAGCGCCTGCCCCCAGCAGCACGCAGTTGGTGACGACAAGACCCAGTTTGTGGTTGGGCGCCAGGTCAATCAGCTCGTTTGTCAAAGATCACCCACCCTGTTTTACCCTGCGGCTTTGGCCGGATCAGCGTTGGCTGGCGATGGGCAGGACGACCACATCCCCGCTGCTTTTGTTGAGGATCATGAGCGCGCCCGGAAACGACTGGTAGGCCGCCGGGAATTCGCCGGGCGCCGGAGAGAGGGCATAGCCCAGATCGCTGCGCCGTTCCCCTTGGGCCCAGAGCCAGCCGAAGCGCCCCTGCGGGATGTATAGGCCATCGGGCGGAAGTTCCTCCAGCGGCGGCGTCTGCTCTTCCGCCGGCACAAACTGGCGCCCCCACTGCTGCGCATCCGTGTAGACGACCAGCATCTCCTGCGTCATATCAAAGCCAACAATGTAGCCGCGCTCGAACGGCAGCGACTGCGCCGTGCCATTCAGCGCCGGGCCGTCGGGACAGCCGTAGACAGCCTGCAGCGCCGGGTCCTGCTGCACCAAGTAGCTTTGCAGGCCGGGATCGACCTGCCCCAGGCAGGCCACCAGCGTGGGATTGGGGCCAGGCGTGGCGGTCAGCGTAGGCGTGGCCGAGGGCAGCGGCGTCCAAGTGGCCGTGGCTGTCGGCGCCAGGGTAGGGATGTCGGTCGGCAGCGGCACGGGCGTCAAGGTAGGTGGCGACAACGTGGCGGTGGCGGTGGCGGTGGCGGCCGCTGTGGGCGTGGCCGGCAGCGGCGTCGGCGTGGGGCTGGGCGGCGGTGTGGCGGTCACGGTAGCCGTGATCACGATCAGGGGCAGGCCGTTGGGCGTCTCCGTAAGTTGGCTGACCTGACCAGGGGTGGGCGGCGGCGTCGACCCGCCGGTGAGACGGTCGAGCAGGTTTGGCCCTTGCATAAAGACGACGACGAGCAGAATCGCCAGCAGCCCGATTATGGCCGTCATGGCGAGACCCGGCCAGTTGAGCCGCTCGATACGGCTGCCGAGACCGGTCTCCGCCTCCCAATCAGGCGGCGGGGTGACCTCGGTCACGGCAGGGTCCTGACGCGGCGCGACCGGGCGCAGCAGTGGATTGGTGCGGGCAGCGGGCGGCGTTGACGGCGCCGCCTGACCGGGCGTATAGGGTGCGGTGGGCGCGCGCGACGGATCGTGGGGGCCAGGCACCAGCACACTGGCGCTGGGCGCAGCCGGCATGGGCGGCGTGACGGGCAGAGAAGCCAGCGTCAGCGTGGCAGTGCTGCCGTCGCCCGCATTGGGGGAAGGCTGCTGCGGCAGCCTGCCTGCCGCCAGCACCAGCGCATCGGCCATCACGCCGGCATCGGCATAGCGATCTTCGGGCTGCTTGGCCATGCTGCGCTGGAGCACTTCCACCATCAACGGCGGCAGCAGACGCAGGACGGAATCTTCAATCACCAGCGGTTCATAGACATGGGCGTGCAAAATCTGGGTGGTCGTGCCGCTGTAGGGCATCCGTCCCGTGATGCAGCGGTAGAGCACAGCGCCCAACGAGTAGATATCGGCGCGCCCGTCCACCTCCCGGCTGCCGGCGCACTGTTCGGGGGCCATATAGGCGGGGGTACCGACCGTGCGCCCGGCGCTGGTCAGTTCCGGCGCATCCAATGAGCGGGCAATGCCGAAGTCTGAGAGCAGCGGCACGACCGGATATTCCAGCGATTCCAACTGCACGCTGTTGGGCGTGCCGGGGCTGGCGGTGCGCAGCAGGATGTTGCCGGGCTTGACATCGCGATGGACGACGCCTTGGCGGTGCGCGTAGGCCAGGGCGCGCGCAACCGGTTCCAGCACATTAGCCGTTTCCTCCGGGCGCAGCCGCCTGCGCACGCTCAACAGGTCGGACAGGCTCTCGCCCTCCACCAGTTCCATGGCAATATAGGCCACCTCGCCCTTGGGCGCGATGCCGATTTGCAGGATGCGCACGATATGCGGGTGGCGCAGTGCGCCCGCCAGCGTCGCCTCACGGCGAAAACGGTCATAGGCCTTTTCGTCAGCGCCGGGCAGCAGCAGCTTGAGCGCCACCGTAATGCCCTGCACCTGGTCATAGGCGCGGTAGACCGTAGCGGCGCCGCCGCTGCCAAGCTGCTGGCCGATGAGATAGCGGCCGATCTGTTTGCCGGACAGGTTACTGAGGCCGGCGCCCGCAGACGAAGCAAGATTATCGTCCCCGGCATTAGGGTCAAACTCTAAGGAATCCACTGAATTGCATGCTCCAACCAATTGGTTAACACGGCTTCGATCTTGAGCAGCGGCTGGGCCTCACCCCCTGCCAGCGGGGTCACCCAGATACGCCAGTAGCCGCCGCGATCGCTGGCAAAGGCCACCCATTTCCCATCCGGGCTGACAGTCGGCAGACCATCCTGCGCGGGGTCAGTCGTAAGCCGGCTCAGATCGCCGGTCAGGAGATCGAGACGGTACACTTCCCAGTTGCCGTCGCGCGAACTCATAAACACAATCGCCAGGCCGTCGGGCGTCCAGACTGGGCGCATGTCGTTGCCGTTGTCGGTCAGCCGCAGACGGTTGCCGCCGTCACTGTTCATCAACCACAAGCCCGGCTCGCCGCCCTGTTCATTGACGCCATTAAAGACCATGCGGTCCTGGTCAGGGCTCCAGGCCGGGTCACGGCCAGGGCCTAAATCCACAGGTGTGGCGCCGTCGGCGGCGTCAACCCGATAGATACGGCTGCGGTCATCCGCCACTCCGGCATAGACCAGCGTACGGTCCGTTGGCGACCAACTGGGCGGCGCATCCTGGCCATCGCCGGCGGCGGTCGTCAGCCGCAGCGTGCGCCCATCCGGCGTCAGACCGCTCGACAAATCAAAGAGCGAGAGACCGGGAGTGTCCGCCTGGCGGCTGTGAAACGCCACCACCGCGCCCAGCCGCTGGCGAGACGGCTGCGACCCATTGTCGATCAGCAGTGAAGACGCAGCGTCCAGTTTGGCCTCTGCCCGATAGATGCGATAGCTGCCGCCGTCCTGCGTCGAATAGAGAAGGCGTCCGCTCAGGCCGGCAAGACGGCGCTGCATCTCGGCTGCGCGGCGTGCCTGTTCACAGGTCGCCTGCGTTTCGGCCAGCAGTTTGGCCGAACTCTCGACCGGCGACAACGTCACAGCCGCCTGCAGTTGTTCAGCAGCTGCACATGCCCGTTCCGCCGCCAGCAGTTCCTGCGCATAGGAGCCAAGCGCTGTGGCCAACGTCCAGCGTGCCATGGCGATGTTCAGCGTCCCCGGCGCCACCAGCGCCCGCAAAGCCAGCGCGATGCTTTTGACGCGGCCTGCATCAGGACGTAACGCCAAAGCGGCGTCCCAATGTTCCAATGACTGCTCCAATTCGCCGCGGGCGATGCCGTTGGCGGCCAGCCCGATCTGGCTCTCAAAGAGAATCTGGTCGCCCACCTCGTCCTGATAGCCGGGGTCTATGCGGCGGGCCAGCGTCAGAAATTCGAGTGCGCTTTGCCAATCGCCGTCCTGGTAAGCGGCTTCGGCTTCCGACCAATAGGAGCGGATGTCCCCCGCCGGTGTAGGGGGCGGCAAAGTCGGCAGTTGTGCAGCCGCGGCCGGCGTGGCGGCAGGCGCAGTAAGGGCGGGTGCAGCAGACTGAGAATTACCCGCATCTGTGCCGGCCGCATCTGCGGTTTGACCGGCGAGCGGGGCTGCGCTGGGGACGGGCGCAGCGACAGAGGTGTCTGCGGCTGCCGCCGGCGCAGTGGGTGAAGGCGCCGGCGGCATACTCCCCACCAACTCCGTGGGCAGCAAATTCAAGGCCAGGCCGCCGCCGAAGATCAGCACCGCCGCTGCCAGCACACCGCCCATGACCGCACCCAGCCAGCGCCGGCGGCGGCGTGGGGGCGCGGCAGCCATGGTCGTCACCACGCGCGGCAGCGTCGTTTCCACCGGGATAAAGGCGGGCGCGCCGGCAGCGGCCACGAGGGCAGCAGGCGTCGCCGGCTGGCCGGCGGCAGGCGCCGTCCCCGCTTCCGGCGCCGGCACCAAGACCGTCTGGCTGCCGGGGGCTGTGGTCGCCGGCAGCGTATCCAGAACCGGCATGGTGGCTGTCGCTTCGCCGGCAGCCGTGGCAGCAGGCGGCGGCCATGGGCTGTTGAGCAGTTGCTGCAGATCCGCCGCCAGCTCTCCACCGTCGGCATAGCGCAGGTTCGGGTCCTTGGCCAGCGTGCGGCGCAGCAGCGTGACTGCGGCAGGCGGCAAGTCATCCAGAACATCGTCAGGAATGGTCAGCGGGTCGTAGACGTGGGCGTGCAATATCTGCGTGGTCGTGCCGGTAAAGGGCGGGCGCCCAACCACACAGCGGTAAAAGACCGCGCCCAACGAGTAGAGATCCGAACGGCCGTCGATCTCGTGGCTGTCGGCGCACTGCTCCGGCGACATGTAGGTGGGGGTGCCGATGGTGCGCCCGGCGCTGGTCAGCTCCGGCGCATCCAGGGCGCGGGCGATGCCGAAATCAGAGAGCAGCGGCAGGACGGGCATATCCAAACCGGCAATCTCCACGGCATTGGGCGTACCGATATGAACACGCCGCAAGAGCACGTTGGAAGGTTTGACGTCGCGATGGATGACGCCCTGGCGGCAGGAATAATCGAGCGCCGCCGCAACCGGCTGCAGGATGCGGGCAGCATCGATGGGAGAGAGGCGGCCAGTCTCCTCCATCACCTCGCTCAGGTTTGGCCCCTCTATCAACTCCATTGCGATATAGGTCAGGCCGCTGTCGCTGACCTGCCCGACATCCAGAATTTGAACAATATTGGGATGATTGAGATTGCTGTGGGTTTCCGCTTCACGGCGAAAACGCTCGCGCATGACTGCGTCGGCATCCGGGCGCAGCACCTTGATGGCGACGGCATGGCCATTGCGCTGGTCCAGGGCGCGATAGACGGTAGCCATCGCGCCGCCGCCCAGCCGATCCAGCAGCAAGTAGGGACCAAGCAGCTGCCCGCGCAGGACGCCGCCCGGCGCATAGCCGGCTTCCGACTCATGGGCGGCTGCCGCCGGCTGCTTGTTGGGTTCAAAAAGTTCGTGCACGTCGGCCATACCGTGAACTGCCACCGGCAGAATTGGAAAATCAAATTGAGCGTGCGGCCCGGCAAAAGTCCGCTGCTTCCCGCACGCTGACTCCCGCACAACGGTGTGCAGGCCGGACGCTGCGGAAGGCTTAAAAATGCCCCTGCAAGCTTGCCAGTTGCGTAAGTTACTGCTATAGTTGGCAGCCATCAGCGTCCTTACGGATGACGTTATCCGAAGGGCTGCTGACAGCGAGTATAGCACAGCGATTTGGTACGCTCCAAAGGATGTGGGTGTGAGCAGGTTTGGCAGGCTGGTATGTCTCAACGGTCCTCGTGCCGGCGAAGAGACGGAACTGAATCAGGAACACATTATTATCGGGCGCACGGCGGATGCTGTGGTGCTGTTGGAAGACCAATTCGCCTCACGCCAGCACGCTGAACTGCGCCACATAGACAATGCTTACCAGGTGCACGACCTGCAAAGCAAAAATGGCGTTTTCGTTGATGGCCGCCGGCTGCCCAGCGGCGGCACCGCCTGGCTGGCCGACGGGGTGGAAATTCAGTTTGCCTCCACCCGCTTCCGCTTCTATGACCCATCCGCCACTGTGACTGCCCCGTCGCTGATTGCGGTGCGCGAGCCGGGCTTGCGCGCTGATATTACCACCCGCCAGGTGTTTGTCGATGGCGTCCCGCTTGACCCGCCGCTGAGCGTCAAGCAGTTCGATCTGCTGTGGTTCCTCTATCAGAACCGGGGGCGCGTCGTCAGCAAGGACGAAATCGCCGCCGCCGTCTGGCCGGAAGCGCAAGGTGACGTCTACGACGCCAATATTGACCGCATGGTCAGCCGCGTGCGCAGCCGCATCGAACCCGGCAGCGAAGAAAATCCTCGTTTTATTCAGACCATTCGCGGTTACGGCTATCAATTGGACAGCTAGTCCTGTTCAGTTGGCCTATTGGGCGGGCGCGGCGGCGACGCGAGCGCGATCACGTAGGCAAACAGTCCGACTCGCGTCGCAAACGGTTCAAACTGCTCTCATCTTTCTGACATAGGATGGTCGTAACGCGGCGGACAACCGCCTCATTCCCAAAAAAGTGGGTGACGACTATGAACTATGCAATGACCGCAACTGCGGATTCCTATCGCTCCGAGAGATACTGGCAAAACGATACGTTGGCGCTGACTTCGGCTGTCGACCAGATGGTGGATGCAGCCCGGCAGGGAGATGACCGCGCCTTTGGCCGTCTGATCGAAGTCTATCGCAGCTCCGCCGAACGGCTGGCGCAGCAGATTCTGCACACGGAAGAGGCTGCCGCCGACGCCGTACAGGAGGCCTTGATCAAGGCGCATCGAGCCATGGGACGCTTTCAAGACGGCAATTTTCGCTCCTGGTTCTTACGCATCGTCACAAATACCTGTTACGATCATCTGCGCCGGCAAAAACGGCGGCAGGCGGTCAGTCTGGACGAATTGACCGAACAAGCAGGCATGGATTATGTGACGGGGGCGGAGATCGTAAGCGATGATCCGGAGACGCTCGTGCTGCAGAATGAGTCCATGCGCGTCCTGCTGTCGGCCATCGACGGTCTGCCGGTCTGGCATCGCAATGTCGTTGTGTTGGTAGATGTGCAGGGCTATGACTACAGCGAGGCCGCCGAGATTTTGGACCTGCCGTTGGGCACGGTCAAGTCACGCCTCAGCCGCGCCCGCTCCGCCCTGCGCGACGATCTGGTGCGCTCCGGTGCAGTCAGCGCTAGGCTTTCGTAGCCGCCACGCAGTCCAACGCAACAATCAACGAGAGCAGACGCAGAACGCTAGACCAGCAGTGGATTTCTTGCACGCACATATTGGTCGCGCCCCGTGACCGCCACATACTGCTCAAAGACACGCCGAATCGAATCACGGTCGGGGTCTAACCCGTTTCTGGCTGCCCAGCGGTAAAAACGCACGATCTCCGCTTCCGCTGTCACCACTTCCCAAAAAAACAACTCTGAGATCACCCCGCCCGCTTCCAACATGCCGCTCGTGGCATAGGCTTCGAGCACGGGGCGCCGGTCGTACTCTACGGCATAATGCCGCACTTGCCAGCCGCCCGGCTCGACGGACGGGGAGACACTCTCCACTATAGCAAACTGCGCCAGCGGGCGAGTGTCCAGCGGCAGCCCAACACTGCCCGGATTGATGACGTGCCAGTGGCGTCTGGGCCGCGGGCTGTGCAAATAGAAGTCGATTCCGGCATGGGGGTCGGCGGCGAAATCGTCGGACGTTTCCTCCGCCAGCGCGACATGACGGTCGATCTGGACATGGGTGTGGGCGGAGACGAGGGTATGCTCGCGCACGTGGCGAATTTCGGCGGCGATGGCGGCATCGGCCTGTGCCCGGTAGAAGCCGGTGCGGTTACGGCCCGGAACGCCGTGCGCCACCCGCAGCGGTGCGGCGCCGGGCAGGTAAAAGGTGCGGTCGTCCGGCAGCATCGCCAAGTAAGCACCCTGGTCAGGTCGGATGCGGTCGAGCAGCCAGTGCAACTGTCCCCAGCGGTCGGGGTCTTCACAGCCGGGGACGGCGCGCTCCGTGCCATAGTCCAGGTAGTAGAATTCATGGTTGCCGCGCACCGTTGTCCACTGCCGGCTGCGCACCAGGTCGATCACCTCGGCGCTGAAGGGGACGGCGTTAATCAGATCGCCGTCGACAACCACCTCGTCCGGCTGCAGCCGTTCCAATTCCAGCAGGACGGTTTCCAATGCGGGCAGATTGCCATGAATGTCGGCCAGGAGTGCGAGTCGCATGGCAAAACTATAGCCAGAAAAAGCGGATTGGGCAAAGCTGTACGCACCTACTGCACGCTTCTATTGGCCAAAATCCTACTGGCCAAAAATTGAACGCGCAATCACCATGCGCTGAATTTCACTGGTGCCCTCACCGATCGACATGAGGCGCGTGTCGCGATACATGCGCTCGACTTCGTATTCCTGGCTGTAGCCGTAGCCACCGTGAATCTGAATGGCGTTGCGGCAGACACGCTCGCTGACTTCGGTGGCCAACAGCTTGGCCATGCCGGCGGCGATGGCAAAAGGTCGGTCGCCGTCTTTGAGCCAGGCGGCCCAGTAGAGCATCCAGCGCGCGGCCTGAATTTCGGTGGCGGCGTCGGCCACCATAAATTGGATCGCCTGGTGCTCGGCCAGCGGCTTGCCGAAGGTGTAGCGCTGGCGTGCATAGGCGACGGACGCCTCATAGGCCGCCTGCGCCAGCCCTAAGGCCAGCGCGCCGATGCTGATGCGCCCCTTGCTGAGAGTTGCCAATGTCTGCTGCAAGCCGCGCCCTTCTTCGCCAATCAAGTTGCCAAGCGGCACACGCACATGGTCAAATGTCACGGCGTGGGTGGGCGAGCCGTTCAGCCCCATCTTTTTTTCCGGCTTGCCGATCAGCACATTGGGCGTGGTGGTGGGCACGAGAATCTGGCTGAGGCTGCGGCTGCCGCCGGCGGGGTCGGTGCGGCAGAGGACAATGATGGTGTCGGCGATGCCCGCATTGGTGGCCCACATTTTAGCGCCATTGATCAGCCAACTGTCGCCGTCGCGCACAGCCGTGGTGCGCACCCCGCCCGCCAGGTCGGAACCGGCTCCCGGCTCGGTCAGCGCCAGGCAGCCGAGCTTGCCTTTGCCGGTGGCGAGGCGCGGCAGCCAGCTCTGCTTGAGTTCGGCGGAGGCAAAATCCACCAGCGGCCCCTGCCCCAGGCAGTTGTGCGCCGAAATTGCCAGCGCCGTGGAGCCGCAGGCCCAGCCCAACTCTTCGATGGCGATGGTGGCGCAGATGGTGTCCAGCTCCGCGCCGCCGTAGGCTTCGGGCACTTGCAGACCCAACATGCCCAGCGGCCCCATCTTGTTGGCCGCCTGCCAGTTGAATTCACTGCTTTCATCCACCTGCCTGGCCCACGGCTTTACCTCCTGGGCCACAAAATCATGGACAATACGCTGAAAGTCATGCTGTTCTTTGCTCAATTCGAAGTCCATCTGGAACGCTCCTTATTGGTTAATTTGACGCCACAGAGCCGCACGTGGGCGTGCTCACTGGACAATGGCTTCCGCACGTGAGCGGTTGAGTCGAGCGAAAAGCGGGGGCTTGTAAGTGCAAAGTGGCATGCAGCGGGCAGACGTGTTACACTCGACTGCACCGGCTTCTGGGCTGGAGGCGCCGCCTGGCCCGGCCCAGATCATCCATACGCAGAAGGACAGCTTCCTTTGCAGCGCACCCGCTCATCCCAATCCTACCGCTCGCCCTATTGGCTATTTTCGCTGTTGGCTGTTGCCATTGTGTTGATCGTGGCGCTGCCGCCGGTGCTCTGGCTTGGCTGGTCGTGGCTCTGGTCTTATCTGATCGCCATCAACGTGGCCACCTTTCTGCTCTACGGCTATGACAAGGCAATCGCCGGCGGCAGCATACACCAGAGCCGGCGCGTGCCGGAGCGCGTCCTGCATGGGGCGGAACTGTTGGGCGGGACGCCGGCGGCCTTTGCGGCGCAGCGGCTCTTGCGCCATAAGACGCAAAAAAGCTCCTTCCAACTGCGTTTCTGGCTGATTGTGGCGGTGCAGGCAGTGGCCGTGGTGGTCGTATGGCTGATGGGTTGGGCATGACGGATTTTGGCATAATGGGGCTGGGCAACACGCTGTTCGGGATTCCGCTGCTCTTGTGGGGCATCGGCTGCCTGGCCGTGGCGTTCGCCTACTGGCGGCTCTGGCCGCAGCCCACCGTTAAGCGCACACAGCCGCGCACCACCCGGCAGCACCTTGTGCTGCGCTATGGCCATTTCCTGGTCTGGCTGCTGCTGGCGGGCGGCTGCTTTCTGGCCGGCGCCGGCTGGGCCACGATCGGCCTGATTTTGGCCTTTGCTTCTCTACCGGTCTATATTGTTTTTCTGGTCATGCTGGTGCAGGATCGGCAGCGCGAACTGGCGGATCTGGCGGCGCAGCGCAAGGCGGCGCAAACGCCCCCAGCGCCTGGCAGCAGCAAGCAGCTATAAGCAGGACAATACATCCATGCAAGTTGACTCCATTTTTCGCTCCCGGCGCAGCAATGTGCTGGCAACGCACGGTATCGTCGCCACCAGCCAGCCGCTGGCGGCGCAAGCTGGGCTAGATATGCTCAAGGCGGGCGGCAATGCGGCGGACGCAGCCGTGGCCACAGCCGCCATGCTCAATGTTGTCGAACCGATTTCCACCGGCATCGGCGGCGACTGTTTCGCCCTCTACTATGATGCGGCCAGCAAAGAGGTGACGGCGCTCAACGGCTCCGGACGCGCACCCGCCGCGGCTTCCGCCGCCGACCTGATAGCGCAGGGCTACCGCAAAATGCCCATCTGCACCGGGCACGCAGTCTCCATCCCCGGCACAGTGGCCGGCTGGAGTGACCTGCTGGAGCGGCATGGGCGCATGACGCTGGCGGATGTGCTGCAGCCGGCCATCTGGACGGCGGAGCAGGGCTATCCGGTCAGTGAGTTGATCGCCCACGGCTGGCGCACCCAGGTGCACAAGCTGCTGCGGTCGCCGGAATGGATCAGCGGCGACCTCGACAACGGTCCGCAGCAGCCCAGCGGCCACGAACTGCTCATCGACGGGCGTGCGCCGCAGGCGGGCGAGATCATGCGCATCCCCACCCTGGCGGCGACGATGCGCGGCATTGCCGCGCATGGGAAGGCGTATATTTACCAGGGCGATTTTGCGCAGCGGCTCAGCGACCATGTGCAGCGCTATGGCGGCTGGATCACAACGCAGGACATGGCCGCCCACCACAGCACGTGGGACGAGCCGATCAGCGCCGACTACCGGGGGGTGCGGCTGTATGAGTGCCCGCCCAACGGCCAGGGGCTGGCGGCCATCATCGCCGCCAACATTGCCAACGGCTTTGACCTGGCGGCCATGTCGCCTGCCGAGCGGCTGCATGTCATGGTCGAGACCATGCGGCTGGCCTTTGCCGATGCCCAGCAGTGGGTCTGCGACCCGCGCGCAGAAGAGATTCCGCTGGCGCTGCTGGTGCACCCCGACCACGGCGCCCAGCGGCGGCGGCGCATCGATCTGCAGCGCGCGGCGACGCAGGTGCCCTACGGCAACCCATTGATGAGTTCAGACACGGTCTATCTGACGGCGGTGGATGGCGACGGCAACGCCTGCAGCTTTATCAACAGCCTCTATATGGGGATGGGGTCGGGGCTGGTCGTGCCGGGCAGCGGCGTCAGCCTGCAGAATCGCGCCAACCTGTTTGTGCTCGACCCGCAGCACCCCAACCGCCTGGCCCCCAACAAGCGCCCTTACCAGACCATCATCCCCGCCATGACCGTCCATCAGGAAGGGCCGTGGGCCGGCGAACTGCATGCCAGCTTTGGGGTGATGGGCGGCTATATGCAGCCGCAGGGTCACTTCCAGATGCTGGTCAACATGCTCGACCTGGCGATGGCCCCGCAGCAGGCGCTGGACATGCCGCGCTGGGCGCTCTCCGGCCCGCATGATGGACTGGGTGCAAACGAAGCTGGTGGCGTGTTGCTGGTGGAGGAAGGCTGGGACTTCGGCGTCCTGGCCGAGATGGGCCGGCGCGGCCATAAGCTTGTCCCCATCACCGGCTTCGAGCGCGGCGTCTTTGGCGGCGGCCAGATTATTGTGCGCGACCCACAAAGCGGCGTCCTCACAGCCGGCAGTGACGCCCGCAAAGATGGCTGTGCAGCAGGCTGGTAGCAGCAACCTACTCAAAGGAGAGCAATTCGTGGCTGCCGTGACAATCTCATCCGATTTTCGCCCCTTTGCGCGCAAGATGCGGCGCGCCGATCTGCCGCAAGTCTTTATCGATACGTTTCACTTTTATTATGACCAGTTGGTGCATGGGGCCACCGGCTATATCATGCGCGAAGATGCTGGGCCGGTGGCGGCGCTGCCCGCCTATGACGATCTGGGCGACCGCGAACTGGCGGCGGGACGCGCTGCGCTGGAACGCGCCATTGTGCTCAAACTCAACGGCGGGCTGGGCACCAGCATGGGGATGAGCGGCCCCAAGTCGCTGCTCCAGGTCAAGAACGGGCTGTCGTTTCTGGATGTGATCGTCCAGCAGGTGCTCTATTTGCGGCAGACGACCGGCGTGCGGCTGCCGCTGGTGCTGATGAACAGCTTCAGCACACGCGACGAGACCTTGGCGGCGGTCGCCAAATTCAGCGGCTTTCATCAGCATGTGCCGCTCGACTTTCTCCAGCACAAGCAGCCCAAAATCTGGAAGAAAAGCCTGACGCCGGCGAAGTGGCCTGCCGACCCTGACAAGGAGTGGTGCCCGCCCGGCCACGGCGACATCTACACGGCGCTGGTGACCAGCCATATGCTGGAGCTGCTGCTGAGCCAGGACTTTGAGTATGCCTTTGTCAGCAATTCCGACAACCTGGGGGCCGAAATGGATCTGCGAATCCTGGGCTACTGCGCCCAGAATCAGATCCCGTTTCTGATGGAAGTGGCCGACCGCACGCCCGCCGACCGCAAAGGCGGTCACTTGGCGCAGCGGCCCGACGGGCAGTTGATCCTGCGCGAGTCGGCGCAGTGCCCGCCGCAGGAAGAGGCCGAGTTTCAAGACATCCAGCGCTATCGCTACTTCAACACCAACAACCTCTGGATCAACCTGCGGGCGCTGGCGCGCCGGCTGGAGGAACACCAGGGCGTTATGCCGCTGCCGCTGATCCGCAACGAGAAGCCGGTCGACCCGGCGGACCCGCAGACGCCGCGCGTCTACCAACTGGAGACGGCAATGGGCGCGGCGATTGCGGTCTTTGAGGGGGCGCAGGCGCTGTGCGTCCCGCGCAGCCGCTTTGCCCCGGTCAAGAAAAACAGCGACCTGCTGGTGATCATGTCGGACGTCTACACGCTGGGCGAAGACTATCGCCTGCGGCTGGCCGTTGCGCAGGAGGGCGAGCCGCCGGTAGTAACGCTGGACGACCGCTACTACCAACTCTATGACGATATGGTGCAGCGCTTCCCGCAGGGGGCGCCTTCCTTGCGCGAGTGCGACGAACTGTGCGTCAAGGGCGATGTCCGCTTCGGCAAGGATGTGCGAGTGGTTGGAAAAGTCAGCGTGGTTAACGAGGACGAGACGCCGCTATGCATTGCGGACGGTACGGTGCTGCACGCTCAGTGACGGCTGCGCATCCAGCCGAGAACGGCAGGCATGGCTTCCTGATAGAGCCGATAGAGCAGGGGTGACACCGGATAATCCCAAGCCCCAATATGCGGCTGTAACTGTGCGCCGAAGCCTTGCTTGAACTGCCAGACACCCTGCATGGCATCATCCGGATTGTCAGGTGCGCTGGGTGCGCCCCACCAGTCGTAGACGCGGCAGCCCTGCGCCAGCGCCCAGCGCAGCGCCTCCCATTGCAGCAGATAGTTGGGCATATCGCGGCGGTTACGCTCGCTGCTGGCGCCGTAAAAGTACCAGGTGCGGCGGCCATAGCGCAGCAGCAGCAGCCCGGCCACGGGCAACCCGGCATCCGGCTGCCCAGTCTCGGGATGCCCAGTCTGCGGATACTCGGCCAACAGCAGCACGCCGCCGGCGGGGTTGTCCGCCACCTGCTGCGCCTCCAGAAAAGTGCGCCAGGTTTGCGCATAATAGGCAAAGGGGCGCACCAAAAAACCATCACGCGCGCCGGTCTCGCCGTAGAGGGCGTAAAAGGCGGCAAAATCCTGCTCGCCGCCCACGCGCACACGCACGCCCCGCTTCTCGGCCAGCCGGATGTTATAGCGCCACTTCTGCTTCATCTGCGCCAGCAGCAGCCCTTCCGCCGCAGCGCCCTCCCCGCTGGCGTTCTCCGGCAGTTCACTGTAAGCAGTGTTCTTGAACTGCACCTGGTCGCGGCTGAACCGCCAGCCGCGCCGCTGCAGCGAATGCAGCACCATGAGTCCGGCGGTCGTGTCATCGCGCACATCCGGGTCGACCTTGACATAGATGCAGCCCAGCCGCCGCGCCTCGCGCTCGACCGCATCCAGCATTATGTCTACCATGTCAAGCTCCCCCCAATCCAGCAGCGGCCCTTTGGGCACATAGGCCACACGCAGGGGAAGTGCGGAGATCGGCTGCCGCCACAGCAGTTGAAAGGCCCCGGAGCCGGCGGGTGAGGTCACGCGGTAACGGCGCGCCTGCCAACCGGTCTGTGCCTTGACCGCACCCCACTCCCAGCTTTGCAGCACATGCGGGTCGGGCAACTGCGCCAGCAGGCCGCGCCATTCTTCCGCCGTGGCAACCGTCTGCACTTCTGCGGCGGCGGATGTATCCGCCACCGGCTCCGGCGCGGAGGGTGCGGCGTTGTGCTGCGGGTGCGCCGCCGCCTGCCAGGGAGCGGCAGCCAGCCACTGCCGGCTGTCGACGCCAAGCTGGTAAAGGCGAAAGCCGAGCGGGTCGAGCGCCATATCCCAGGCGCCCACCGTGCGCAGCACATCCCCGCCGAAACCCTGCTTAAAGCGGTAGACGCCCCACAATTCTCCCGGCGGCAGCGCGTCCAGGTCGATAGGAAGGGCGTCGGCAGGTGTGCCGCTGCCGTCGCCGCTGCGCATGGCGGCGGCCAACTGCCCGACCACATCGGGGATGCCCCAGAAGTCATAGCGGGTGGCGCCCTGGGCACGCGCCCACTGCATACCTGCCCACTGCAAGGCGTAGTTGGGCATACGGCTGCGCTCGCGGTCGCTGCTGGCGCCCCAAAGATAGCAGGCTGCGCCGCCCACAGCGGCCACAACTACAGCGCCAAGCGGCTGCTCTTCCCATTCGGCCAGCAAAAAGACGGCGTGCTGCGGGGTAAGCAGGTCAAAGGCGGCGGCAAAATAATCAGCGCTGTGGATGCCGAAACCATCGCGCGCGCCGGTGCTCTGCATCAGGCTGTGAAAGGCAGGCAGATCGGCGCGACGCATGGCGCGCACGCGCACCCCCTTGCGCTCCGCCAGCCGCACGTTGTAGCGCCATTTGCTCTTCATGCGCGCCAGCACGTCCGCTTCCGCGCCGCTGATGTCGAGCACGATCGTGCTGGGCGGCTGCACCGTCTGCCGGCTGGGCACAAAGCCGTATGCGCGCAGCAGTTGGCGGTTGGCGAGCGAGTCGGGCAGGTCGGGTTCGATCTTAAGCACGGCTGCGCCCAGGCTGCGGGCATAGGTGTGGATCGACTGCAGCAGCAGTTCCGTCTCGAAGCGGTTGCACCAGTCGGTGACGGGGCCGCGCGGGGCGTAGGCCAGCGTCAAGCCGGCGGCGCGCTTCAAGAGGAGCTGACTGCCGTTGGCAAGCTGGCCGGCCTCGCCAAAGCCGGCGACCGCAGCCCCGCGCCAGCCGAACTGCTCTTTTAGCCGCCGCCAGCTGCTCAACTGCAGCACATGGGCGGCAGGTTGGCAGGCCAGCCAGCGATCCCAGGCGGCGTCAGCCACGGCGGTTTGAAAAGAGAGAGAAGATGTGGTCGGCAGTCCGGATTGCATGGGGGCCTATGATACCATTATGGGAAAACATTGCCTGAATTGTCGAGCGACTGGAACTTGTATGCCATCACTGATCGAAGCCGTACCCAATTTTTCCGAGGGCAGACGCCCCGAAATTGTGCAGGCGCTGGTTGAGGCCATCCAGGTCCCTGGTGTGCTGCTGCTGGACGCAAGCAGCGACTGGGATCACAACCGTTCGGTGCTGACGGTGGTGGGGCCGCCGCTGGATGTGCTGGCCGGGCTGCTGCAGGCGGTGCGCGTCGCCGCGCAGCAGATCAACCTGTTTGAACAGCGCGGCGAGCACCCGCGCATCGGCGCCGCCGACGTCGTGCCGCTGGCGCCGGTGCAGGACATCAGCCTGGACGAGTGCGTGGCGCTGGCAGAGCAGCTTGGCCAACAGATCGGTGAACAGCTGCAACTGCCGGTCTATCTGTATGCAGCGGCGGCGCACCGTCCGGAGCGGCGGCGGCTGCCGGACATCCGCCAGGGCGAGTTCGAAGGGCTGGTGCAGACGATTGGGCTGCCGGAACGAGCGCCGGACTTTGGCCCGGCCACCATCGGGCCGGCGGGGGCGGTCGTGGTGGGGGCGAGACCTTTTCTGGTCGCCTACAATGTCTATTTGCAGAGCGCCGATGTCGCCATCGCCAAAGAGATTGCCAAATCCATCCGCGAGAGCAGCGGCGGCTTTGCCTCGGTGCAGGCCAAAGGCTTTCTGGTGGAGGGGCAGGCGCAGGTCAGCATGAATCTGCTGGACACTGCCGTCACGCCGCTGCATGTGGTCTTTGCCGAAATCGGGCGGCTGGCGGCGGAACTGGGCACTGCGGTGGATAGGTCGGAATTGATCGGCCTGACGCCGCAGTCGGTGCTGCTGGAGGCCGCCGCCTACTACCTGCGGCTGCCGGGCCTGCGTGTGGGACAGACGATTGAAGGGGCGATGCAGAAGCTGCAGCTGGGTTGACAGGCAATTGCTTAGCAGCCGTGCAGACCCGCCGGAGGAGCGGATACAGGTGGAGCAGGCGAGGACCACTTGCGCTCCGGCTTTGACCGCGCGCGGGGCCACATGGTAGAATGGCGGTTCAGTTCGCCGCCGATGCCGCGGTGAGGGAAGCCCATGCCGGAAAAGACTGTCGCAGCCGCAGCTATGGCCAATCGGCCACCCAATGGTGCGCCATGCGATTTGGCCATTGTGATACTCAATTACAATACCTGTGATTTGCTGCGCGACTGTCTGCACTCGCTGCAGCCGGATCGGCCCGCCGTGTCGATGCGCGTGCTGGTGGTGGACAATGCCAGCAGCGACGACAGCGTCGCCATGCTGCAGCGGGAGTTTCCCGCCACGGAAATTATCGCCAACCCCGCCAATATCGGCTACAGTGCCGGCAACAATGTCGCCCTGCACGCCCTGGGCTTTGGCGGGCAGCCGGCGCCAACCGGCCAGTTGCCGGCGTCCGGCCAGGCGGCAGGAGAACTGCCGCGCTATGTGCTGCTGCTCAACCCAGATACGGTTGTGCCGCCGGGTGCGCCGGCGGCGATGGTGCGCTTTATGGACGAGCATCCGGCTATCGGCGCCGCCGGGCCGCGTGTGCGGCGACCGGACGGCAGCCTGGATCGCGCCTGCCGGCGCAGCTTTCCCACCCCGCAGGTCTCTTTTTATCGCATGGCCGGTTTGAGCCGGCTCTTTCCGCGCAGCCGCCGCTTCAATGCCTACAATCTGGAATATTGGCCGGAAGATGCCGTGCACCCAGTCGATTCTGTGGTGGGAGCCTACATGCAGGTGCGGCGCGAGGCTGTCCAGCAGGTCGGGCTGCTGGACGAAAACTTCTTTATGTATGGGGAAGATCTGGATTGGGCGAAACGGATCAAAGATGGCGGCTGGGAAGTCTGGTACAATGGGCAGGTGGAAATCCTGCATGTCAAAGAAGCGTCCAGCCGCCAGAGCGCCAAGGCGCGCATCGATTTCTATGAAGCGATGTGGCTCTTTTACCGCAAGCACTATCAGCGCAGCACGAACCCGCTGCTCGACAAGCTGATTCTGCTGGGGATCGTGGGCAAGGGCGGGATCGACGTCAGCCGCCACCTGTGGCGCTATGGTCACGCTGCGGATCAAGGACAACTTGGCAAGGGAATCTCGGACAAGCAGAACACGGCTCCGCAGCGAGCGGCGCCCGCCAGTGGAGCCAGTGGGGAAGAAGGCAGATACGGCCGCGATGCAACAGAGTCTCTCTGACCTGCCAAAACCGACCGACTATGCAGCACGCCGTGGCCAGCGCCGCGGCTTGATGAAGCGCGCCCAGTTTGCTTTTATGCTGGCGTTGTTTGCGCTCGACATCGCCAGTGTGGCGCTGGCGTTTTGGACGGCGCAGACTATCCTGGCCAACAACCCGGATATTATTATTGGGCCGTATTGGGAGTTCTGGCAGCTTCCGGCGACCTATACGGCTGTGCTGGTGACCATCTACTTCTCGCAGCGGATGTACCGGCGGCGGCGGCCAGTGACCCATCTGGACGAATTTTTCCGCATCATTGTCTACAACGTGCTCGCCACCCTGTTTACGGTGGCGCTGCTGACGCTTTTCCTGCGCGACTTCCAGTATCACCGCGCTTTTGTGCTGTTGGGAGCAGGCTTTACGATTGTCTATGATACGCTGGCGCGCGTGATCCATGCGCAGTTGCAGTGGCAGGCGCAGGCCAGGGGAGTAGGCGACGACCGGGTGCTACTGATCGGGGCCGGCGAAACCGGGCAGATGCTGCTCAACAAGATTTTGCTGCAGCCAAAGCTTGGCTATCAGATTGTCGGCGTGATCGACGCCGGCAAGCAGCAGCAGCGCAGCGCCCTGCCCAGCCAGACGCCGGTGCTGGGCGGGCTGGCCGATGTGCCGTGGGTGATCGACCGCTACGGCGTGGATGAGGTGATCGTCGGCCTGCCGGAGAGCAGCAATCAAGAGATGGTCAACATTATCAGCCTGTGCGAGCGCGAAAAGGTGGGCATCCGCGTCTTCCCGGATGTTTTCCAGTTTATGGCCAGCGAAGTCACGATCGGCGATCTGGGCGGGCTGCCGCTGCTCACCATCCGCGATGTGGCGCTGCAAGGCTGGAAGCTGACCGTCAAACGCATCATGGATATGATTATCAGCGCCATTGGGCTGGTTTTTCTCAGCCCGTTTATGCTGCTGGCCGCGCTGCTGGTCAAGCTGGACAGCCCGGGGCCGGTTTTTTACTTGCAGGAGCGCATGGGGCTGGACGCCATCCCCTTCAAAATCATCAAGTTCCGCACCATGCGCATTGACGCCGAAGAAGGCGGGCCGGGCTGGACGACGCCCGACGACCCGCGCAAGACCAAGCTGGGGGTGCTGCTGCGCCGCTTCAACATCGACGAACTGCCGCAGTTGATCAACGTGCTGGTGGGCGATATGAGTCTGGTCGGGCCGCGACCGGAACGCCCGGTTTATGTCGAGCAGTTCCGCCAGATTATCCCTCGCTACATGGATCGTCACCGCGAAAAAGCGGGCCTCACCGGCTGGGCGCAGGTCAACGGGCTGCGCGGCGACACCTCCATCGGCGAACGCACCAAGTATGATCTGTGGTATATCGAAAACTGGTCGCTGGCACTCGATCTCAAGATCATCATCCGGACGCTCCTGCAAACCTTATTTGGCACCAACCGCAACGCATATTAGAATAGGCGTTCTATGGCTGAAGATTTGCTTTCGATTGAGGCATTGACGGACCGCCAGCGCTGGGTGCTGCGTATTGTCATTGAAGAATATGTGGAGACGGCGCAGCCGGTGGGCAGCGCGGCGATTGTCCGCCACCATGAAGTGGGCGTAAGCCCGGCGACGATCCGCAATGAACTGGCTGCGCTGGAAAAGCTGGGGCTGCTCACGCATCCGCACACCAGCGCCGGGCGCATTCCGACCGACCTGGGCTTCCGCTTTTTTGTCCGCCATCTTCTGGCGGAGCCGGCGCTGCAGCCTGCTGAACAGGAAGCGATCCGCAGCCAGTTCAGCCAGGCGCGCCAGGAGGTCGATCAGTGGCTGCGCATCAGTACAGCCGTGCTGGCGCGCGCCTCGCATGGGGCGGCGTTGGCAACGGCGCCGCGTTCCACGCGCTGCCGCTTCAAACATATGGAGCTGGTGCACATCCACAGCACCAAAGTGCTGCTGGTTCTGGTGCTGCAGGAAGGGACGGTCAAGCAGCAGTTGCTCGACCTCAACGAAGAGATCGGTCAGGATGAGCTGAGCCGCATCAGCAACGAACTCAACGACCACCTGGGCGGCTGTGACGCGGCGGACATCAGCGCACACGCCGCGCCCCTTTCCACCTTTGCCCGCCAGGTGGCGATCCTGGTGATGGACGCCATGCAGCGGCTGGACGACCAGGGCAGCGGCCCGATCTTCCGCGATGGCCTGGCCGATCTGCTGCGCCTGCCGGAGTTTGCCGAAGGGCAAAGCGCCCGCAAGATTGTGCAGGTATTGGAACAGCCGGCTTTGATCGAACAGATTGCCGACCAGTATGCAGGCCACAGCGCAGTACAGGTGGTGATTGCCGGCGATGGGCGCTACGACGAACTGCGCGACATCAGCATCATCGTGGCCCGCTACGGTGCGGGAGATCACATCAGCGGCCTGCTCGGTGTGATTGGCCCGGTGCGAATGTGGTATGATCGCAGCATCGGCGCCGTACGCTTTGTCTCCGGCCTGATGAGCGAGATGGTGGAAGACATCTACGGGTCGTAACCAAAATATAGGGATAACCAGACAGCGCCGGGAAGAATCAGGAAGGGCAGGGAAGAACCGGCGCAATCCAAATAAGTAAGCTAGATAGTTGAGCATAATCATGGAAGAAAGCAAGATTGAACCAACGGCAGAAGAGACGGCTGTGACGCCGGACGCGCAGACGGACAAACAGACAGGCGCGGAAAGTGCAGAGGCGGCGGAAATCAGCCGGCTGGCGGCAGCCGTTGAAGAGGAACGGGCACGGGCGGATAAGCTGCTCGACCAGAACCAGCGCATGGCCGCCGAGTTCCAAAACAGCCGGCGGCGGCAGGAAAGCCAGTTAAACGAAGAGATCGAGCGCGCCTCGGCGCGTCTTGTCAACCGCCTGCTGCCGGTGATCGACGATCTCGACCTGGCGTTTTCGCATGTGCCAGCGGAGTTGGAGGCGGGTGCAGCGTGGGTGGAAGGCTTCCGTCAAATCCAGAAAAAGCTGCACAATATTCTTGCCGAAGAAGGGGTGACGGTCATCGCCGTAGAGGGTGAGTTTGACCCTACGCTGCATGAGGCGATCAGCGCCGAGGCGAGTGATTCCGTGCCCAGCGGCCACATTATCGCCGGCTTGCGCGCCGGCTACGCCCACAAAGGCAAGGTGCTGCGACCGGCACTGGTGCGGGTGGCCAGCTAGCAGGGCGCTTACAACGGGCGATTGGTCGCTTATCATGGGCGCATCCGGTGTCCGTGTCACGCCGATCTGCGTGAGGTTGCATGGCGGTACTCGAAGCTCCCGGCCGCGACTATGACCGGGTATTAGAAACAGGGCTGCGCCCCTTTGACATCAGCCGCGACCTGCGGGCGGTGGCGGAGTTGATCGCCGTGGCCTTTGCTAGCGAACTGGACGAGAACGGCAATGCCGCGCTGCGCGAAATGCGCATTATGAGCCATTTCAGCGGCTTTCTCGGCTTGATGAACCGCAGCACAGGCGAGTTCAACGATATGCTCAGCGGCTATGTCTGGGTGGACGCCGGTCGCGTGGTGGGCAATGTCACGGTGCAGCGCGCTGACCGCGCCGGCAGCCGCTGGCAGATCGCCAATGTGGCGGTGGCGCCCAGCCATCGCGGGCGGGGTCTTTCCAAGCGGCTGATGGAAGCGGCGCTGGAACATGTCGCCAACTGTCGCGGCCAATGGGCGGTGCTGCAGGTCTACGCCCGCAACGAGATCGCACGGCGGCTGTATGATCTGCTGGGCTTTGAGCAGGTGGGCGGCATGGTCGATCTGCGGGTGGATCGCGCCCCGCACATCGATGCGGTGGGCACACTGCCCAAGCTGGCCACCTTTCAAGCCGGCGACTGGCAGCCGCTGTATGAACTGGCCAATCATCAACTGGGCGCGCAAAAACAGTGGTGGCGCGCGCTGCGCCACAGCGAATTTCAGCAGACCTTTGAGCAGCAGGCGGGGGAGTGGCTGCGGCGGGTCACTGGCCAGGAAAAGGTCTTCCGGCGCGCCGTGCAGGTGTCGCCCCGCTTTGAAGCGGCGCTTGTGCTCAAAGCGCAGCGCTGGCGCGATGTTCACAGCATTGGGCTGTGGGCGCGCCCTGAACATTATGGAAACTATGACCTGGCGCTGCTGCGCTGGGCATTGGGCGCTTTACAGGATTTCCCGCGCTGGCCGATTCAGATCAGCCTCAGCAGTGACCACACGGCGGCGCAGGAAATGGTGCAGTTTTACGGCTTTCGCCCGCTGCGGACGCTGCTGACCATGCGCAAGCATGTCAGCGCCGATCATTCCGACGGGCGCACAGCAGAGGCGTAAACAGCAAGCCAGACCCGCCGTTGGCATTTTGTTTTCAGCCGGCGCATTGTTGCCGGTGCGGGCTTTGTGTATTCCCAACCATTGGAAAACCGCTATGCGCTTTTTGCACTGCGCCGATATCCACCTCGGCTATCAACAATACAGCCATAAAGAACGCTTTAACGACTTCGGGCGCGCCTTTCTGGCGGTGATTGACCAGGCCATCGCGCAGCAGGTTGACTTTGTGATTTTGGCCGGCGACTTGTTTCACAAGCGCGCGATCGATGCGCTGACGCTCAACCAGGCCATGCGCGGGCTGGAGCGGCTGCGTAAAGCGGCCATCCCCTGCATTGCCGTGGAAGGCAACCATGAGCGGGCATATTATGAGGAGACGATCGGCTGGATGAAGTTTCTCTCGCTGCAGGATCTGTTGATCCTGTTGGATGCGGAATTTGCCGACGGCAAGCCGCAGTTGCGCGCCTGGGATGCGCAGCGACGGCAGGGTTCCTACATCGATCTGACCGAGGGGGTGCGCGTGCATGGTCTGCGCTACTATGGCTCCGGCACAGTGATCGCCATCCAGACCTACAGTGAGGCGCTGGCGCAACTGCCGGCGGGGCCGGCCAGGTACAACATCTTTGTGGCACATGCGGGTGTGGAAGGGCAGTTGGATGAAAAAGCCGGGGGCGTGACGCCGCGCCAGTGGTCTCCGCTGCGCCCGTACATCGATTATGTGGCGTTGGGCCATTTTCACAAGCCCTTTCAGGTCGACAACTGGATCTTTAATCCCGGCAGCCCGGAAAACTGCTCGATCGCCGAAAACGACTGGCAGGAGCGCGGCTATCTGATCGTCGATCTTGACCTGGGCAAAGCGCAGACGGCGGAGCCATGCCACACAGTGCAGCAGGGGCGCAATCGGCGCCGCTGTTTCCGTCTCTACCCTTTCAAGACCGACCGCATCCAATCCCCGGAGGAGCTGCACGAACGGCTGCGCGCCTATTTGAGCCGCAAAGCCACGGAATTGGCCGACGAAGCCACCGGCAAACAACCGTTTGACATCCTCCCGCCTGTGATCGAACTGTATCTGACGGGGATGCTGCCTTTTGAGCGCAGTGCCCTGGACCTCTCCGCTATTGAAGCCATCGTCCGGGAGTGCTTCCACCCCCCGCCGTTGGTGGCTCTGGTCAAAAATCTGACGCAGGCGGCGGATTTCGTGGTCAGCCCGGACGCCACGTTGAGCCGCGCTGCGCTGGAGCAGCAGGTATTGGATGAGCTGTTTGCCCGCGATGCGCGCTACGCGGGGCACAGCAGCCAGTGGGCGGCGATGGCGATCAACCTCAAACAGCTCATTCTGAACGGCGCCTCGGCGTCTGCCGTCCTTGACGAACTGGCCGCCCAGGTGGAGTCGATTGAACATGCTGATTCTGCAAGTTGAACTGGAAAACATCAAAAGCTATGAGCAGGCGCTGGTTGAGTTTGCGCCCGGCGTCAACGCCATTGTCGGCCACAACGGCGCAGGCAAAAGTACGCTGATTGAAGCGATCGGCTTTGCGCTGTTCGACAGCCTCACCTACAAAGCCAGTGATTTTCTGCGCGCCGGCGCGCGTACGGGGACAGTCGCCGTCACTTTTATCGGCAGCATGGATGAGCGGCCCTATCGAGTGGAGCGCCGCCTGGGCGGCTCGCACCTCTATGTGGTGTATGACGTGGAGCTGCAGGCCAAGCTGTGCGAAGGCAAGGTGGATGTACTGGCTTTTGTGCGCCGGCAGTTGGGCGCCGATGCGACGGTCGATCTCAGCCGCTTATTTGCCGATGCCATCGGCGTGCCGCAGGGCACGCTGACGGCGGCATTTCTGCAGCAGCCGTCCCAGCGCAAGACGATCTTCGATGCGCTGCTCCAGGTGGACGAGTATCGAACGGCGGTCGAAAAGCTGCGCGAGCCGCGCACCCTGCTGCTGGAGCGCCAACAGGCGCTGGCGCAAGAGAGCGCCGTGCTGGCCGCTAGGCTGGAACGGCTGCCGCAGTTGGAGTCGGCTGTGTGGGAGCGCACAGAGGAGCTGCGCAGCGTCGAACAGACCACTGCCGATTTGCGCCGTAGGCTGGAAAGCATTCAGGCACGTAAAAACGAACTGGATGCGCTGCGGGCGCAGGTGGACAAATTCTCTGTGGAGCGGGCGCGGCAGGGTGAACGCACAAAAACGATGGTCGCACAGGCGGCAGAGGCGGAACGGCTGGTGGCGGAGGCCGAACAAGCGCGCGCGACCGTGCAAGCCAACCAGCAGGGGCACGACCGCTACGCAGAAGCACAGCACCGGCGCGTTGAATTGGACCAGACGCTGCGCCAACGCCACCGTCTGCGCGAAGAGCGGGCCACCGCCGACAAGCTGGCGGCGCTGGCGCAGTCGGAGCTGGCGCGCCTGGGCGAGCAGATTGCGCGCATCACCGCCGCCGAGCAGCAAGTGCTGGCGCTAACCCCCGCCGTAGCGCAGCAGGCGCAACTAGAACAGGCGCTGGCGGAGGCGCAGAAAGAACGCGCGCGGCAGCAGGAAGTGGCCAGGCGGCTGGAGATCGAACAGAAACGGCTGCAGCAGCTTGAGGAGCAGGCGCAGAAGCTGGTGCGGCAGCTTGACCAGGCCGAGACGGTGCAGCAGGAAGTGCAGACGCTGGAACAGCAGATAGCAGCGCTGCGCGAGCGCGTCACCCAGTACAGCGGCGAACAAGGCACGCTGCAAGCCAACGCGACGGAACTCAAGCGCCAGAACGAGGCATTGGAGTCGGTGCAGACGGCGCAGTGCCCGGTGTGCGAGCAGCCACTCAGCCCAGAGCACCGCGAGCGGATGCTGGCGCGCAATGCAAAGCGGCTGCAGGAGCTGCGCCAGGCGTATGCCACTCTCCAGACAAGCACCAGGCAGGCTGACGCCGGCTTAAAAGAGGCAGTGAATCAGCACAAGCGGCTGCTCGACACCCAGCGCACGCTGCCGCGTGCCGATGAACTGCAGGAGACGCAGCAGCGCATCGCCCAGGCGCTGGCGGCTGTGCAGGAGAGCCAGGCGGCGCAGACGGCCCTGCAAAGCGCAGAACAGCGCGCCGCCGCCTTGGGCGAGGAACTGGCGCAGCTGCAGGATCCGCGCCAGCAGCGAGCCGTGGCGGCGCAGCAGGCCGGGGAGCGCGCCGCAGTGGAAGCCAGAGGGAAGCAATTGGCGCAGCAGCAGGCGCAGGCGGCCCAGCAGTTGGCGACGGTCGACCAGGCATTGGCGGCGCTGGAAGGGCTGGACGCCGACATGGCCGCGGTCGAGCGCAGCCTGCAGGAACACCAGGCGGCCTTCCAGGCAGTCTTGTCGTTTCGCCGCCAGGCAGACGCGCTCAGCGAGCGCCACAAGCAGCGCGATGAGTTGCTGACCGCGCAGGAACAGGCGCAAAAGGCGCTGGCGGAGGTTGAGGGACAGCTTGCATCAGTTAGCGCCAAGCTTGACCCCGGAGAGTATACGGGTATATTATCCGAAGATCAGATGCTGCGCGGTGAGGTAGGCGGCATGCAAGCGCGCCGGAGCCTGCTTGAGCAGGAACAGGTGCGGTCGCAGGCGGAAATCACGGCGCTGCAGGCGCAGCAAGCTGAGTTAGAGGAGTTGGAAGCGGCGCAGCGCAAACTGCGGTCGCAAGCCGACGCTTTGGAAGCGGTGCGCAGCCTGCTCAAACAGAGCGGCCCCTATATTACCCAGGCGCTGATCCGCCAGATCAGCAGTGCCGCCACGCAAATCTTCGGCGAGTTGATGCAGGATTTCAGCCGCCTGCTTTGCTGGAACGAAGACTACGGGATTACACTAGAGGTGGAGGGAACTACTCGCCAATTTCTGCAGTTGTCCGGTGGCGAACAGATGAGTGCAGCGCTCGCCGTTCGCCTGGCCTTAGTCCGTGAAATCAGCAATATCGACATCGCCTTCTTCGACGAACCCACTGCTAATCTAGACGGTGTCCGTCGTGAAGCGCTGGCCCATCAAGTGATGCATATCAAAGGCTTTCGCCAGCTTTTTGTCATCAGCCACGATGACACCTTTGAGCAGATAACACAAAATCTGGTTCGCGTGAAACGTCATGGCAGCAGCAGCATCATCGCAGCAGTTGAATCCTGATAGCGTTACAGCACCGCCGCGTGCACGCATTCTGTATATGGAGGACGACAGCATGGCTGCCGTCCTCTTTCAGCGCCGCCTGGCCCATGAAGGGTATGTGGTGGATATTGCCGCCGATGGCGAAGCCGGGCTGGTGCAGTCTGCGCTGGAGGTGTATGATCTGATCGCGCTCGACTACAACATGCCCAAGGTGGATGGCCTCAGCGTTCTGCGCGAGTTGAGCAGGCGAGAAAATGCGCCGCCGATCGTGATGATTACGGCGCAGAACGACACCGAGACAGCCGTAGAAGCGATGCGTCTGGGCGCCTATGACTATCTGGTCAAAGGTCAAAGCGCCGCCTATCTGCTCCTGCTGCCCGGGGTCATCACGCGCGCGCTGGAAAAGCGGCGGCTGGAGTTGGAGCAGCAGCGCACGATTGAGGCGCTGCACAGCCAGAACCGCAACCTGGCGCTGCTCAATCGCGTGGCGCAAAGTTTCACCTCCACGCTGGATGTCGGTGAGATCGCCCAGACGCTCGTGACCTCCATCTCCGAGTTCACCGACACCCAGGGCAGTTCCGTCTGGCTCTGGGACGCCGCCCATCTCGACCACCTGCGCTGTGTGGCGATTTGTCCGCCGCGCGCGGCGGAGGAATTGGCCGAGATGTCGTTGTCGCCGGGCAAGGGCATTGCCGGTTGGGTGGCCCAGCATGACGAAAGTGTGGTGCTGGATGACGCCAATGCAGACTCTCGCCACGCACCCTTAGGCGACCATAAGCTGCAGTATCTGATCGAGTCGCTGATGGCGGTGCCGCTGCGCGCTCGCAACAAGATTATCGGCGTACTGGAGCTGGTCAACATCCGCTCCGGCCGTTTTTCCACCAACGACCAGGTGCTGGCGGAAACGCTGGCCTCGTCGGCGGCGGTCGCCATCGAAAATGCTCGTCTGTTTCACAATTTGAGCGAACGGACGCAGGAACTGCAGGTGCGCAATGAAGAGTTGGATGCCTTTGCGCACACCGTGGCTCACGACCTCAAGACGCCGCTTTCGCTGGTGATGGGCTTTGGCGAAATGCTGCGCGACAGCTACGACCTCCTGCAGCCGCAGGAGATCGAGATGTATTTGAGCCATATCATCGACAACAGCACGCGCATGAACCATATCATCGAAGCGCTGCTGCTGCTGTCCGGCGTGCGCGGCATGGCGGCCGCCCAGCTCGAAGCGGTCAACATGGGCGACATTGTGCAGGAAGTGCTGAACCGGCTCGACTTCACCCTGAAACAAAGCAGCACGGTCGTGAGCCTGCCGACCGAGTGGCCGCTGGTGACAGGGTATGGCCCCTGGATTGAGGAAGTCTGGTACAACTATATTCTCAACGCCGTAAAATATGGGGGGTCTCCGCCCGTGCTGCAGCTGGGGTTTGATAAGGCTGCCGACGACGTTGTGCGCTTCTGGGTGCAGGACAACGGGCCTGGGCTGACGGTGGAGGCGGAAAATCTTTTTAAGCCTCTGGTGCGCGGCAGCAACGTAGGCAATCGCAGCGGTCACGGGCTGGGGTTGTCGATTGTCAAGCGCATCGTCGAAAAGCTCAATGGGCAGGTCGGCGTGGAAAGCGTTCCTGGAGAGGGCAGCAAATTCTACTTTACGCTGCCTCCCGGCGGGCGTTGACCAGCCGCTCATTTACCAGCCGGTAGGGCAGAAAGCCATAGTACCAGGCCAGCCGCAGGGCAAGCTGCAAGCCAAAGCGGCCATCGCGCCAGCCGTGCAGGGTGAAAAAGCGGCGGCGAAATTCGCGCAGGGGCTGCAGGATATAGTTGTGCAGACGCGGGCGGACTGCCCGCTCTTCTAAAATCAACGCCTCATAGCCGGCATAGCTGCGCTGTTTGCGCGCAAATTGTTCCCAGGTCAGATAATTGTAGTGGATCAAAGGATGGCTGAGATAAGCGTCAGCCCCATCCAGCCGCACAATCTCGTGTACCTGGCGGTCGGGAACGTAATGGGCAGCGGCGCGCTTGAGCAGGCGCAGTTGGTAGTCGGGGGAAAAACCGCCGCCGCGCATCTCGTGGCCGACGATCCAGTTGCGGCGGGGCAGCCAAAAACCGGCAATGTCTTTGCGCTCGATGGCCGCCCGCACTTCCTCCATGAGCGCCGGCGTGACGCGCTCGTCGGCGTCGACAAACAGCACCCACTCAGCGTCCAGGGAATCCAGCACAGCCTGGCGCTGGGCCGCGTAGTTGTCGAAGGGACGCTGCACCACCAGGGCGCCGGCGCGCCGGGCGCGGCTCACGGTGTCGTCACTGCTGCCCGAATCCCACACAACCACCACGTCCACCCAATCACGCAAGCTGAGCACGCACCAATCAATATTATGGGCCTCGTTATAGGTCAAGATCACGGCGACCAGTTGCGGCATAAAGTGCTCCTTTTTTATCTTCTTTGTCTTCTTTTAACACCCGACTAACGCAGGGGGCGCATCACAATTCGGCCACGGCGGCCAGGGCGCGCAGCGCGGCGCCCGCCTCTTCGCCCGTCAGCTCACCCTGTGCAAATCTGGTCTGGACTGCCCGCCGGTCGCGCGCGGCAGCGGCGCGCACCACAAGCCGCAGCAGCAGCAGATACCCCGGCGGATAGCGGCGACGATGGCGTGTATAAAAACGGAAGCGGCTCTTCCACAGACGAACGTAAGCCGGCCAGCGTAGTTGGCGGCTGCTCTGCGCCTCATGGTGGATCACACGCACGGCGGGCGCGGCGTAGACAGCCCAACCCCGCTCCTGCAGGCGCAGGCACAAGTCCATTTCTTCACAGTACATCCAGTAGGCCGGGTCAAAGCCGCCGGCGGCGGCAAGGGCGCGCCCGCGCACAAACATGGCCGCCCCCAAAACAAAATCGACAGCGAACGGTTCCCCCTGCTCCCACATCTCCTGCGCATAGCGGCCATTGAGCCGGCTGTTGTACAGCCGCTGCACACCAGGCAGACCGCTGAGCGGAAAGCAATCCAGCGCGACCTGCGCCAGGTTGGGAAAGCGGAAAGCGCCGTGCTGAAAGCGGCCGTCGCCATACTGCAGATGCGCGCCGCACACGCCGATCTGCGGGTGGCCGTCCATGAGGCGCAGAAAACTGCGCAAGGCGCCCACGGTCAGCTCCGCATCCGGGTTGAGCAGCAGCACATAGGTGGGCGGCGCTTTGAGCGCGGGAGGGATGGCCAGGTCGGGTGGCGTGGGGACAGGGAAGCCGAGCGCGGCCAGCGCCAGGTTGTTGCCGCCGGTAAAGCCGATGTTGCGCGGCAGGACGAGCAGATTGACCTGGGGAAACTCGGCAGCCACCATCTGCGCGCTGCCGTCGCTGCCGGCGTTGTCCACCACCCAGATGTCTACAGCCACACCCGCATAGCCGGCGGCGGTCTGGATGCTGTGCAGGCAGTTGCGCAGCAGGGCAGCAGTATTATAGCTGACAACCACTGCCGCGACTGTGGGCAGGTCGCCGGATGAATTGGCAGCCATCGGCTTAGGGCACGCCCACCTGGACGGTGATGCGGTCGATGTTGTTATTGGCGACTTCGACACTCTGATGGATGAGGCCGCCCCACCAGAATGTCGTGCCGATGGGCGGCTTCTCGTCGATGACGATACAGCCGCTGACTTGGCCAGACTTGCCGGGCATCAAATACCACTGTTCTTTGCCGTCAATGATGCGCTTTTCCAAATCTTCTTTTCGGCCTACTGCCCAGCGATAGGGAAAATCAATGCCGGTCGTGTCAAAGTTGATGCCGAAACGCCAGACGCCCGGCTGCTGGAGATAGGAAATATCCTCACGCTCGGCCAAGGTGTTGTAGTTCTCGCCGAAGCGGTACTCTTGCCCTGGCCAAGGGCCGGAGGTGCGGATCGGCACCGTGCTCTCATTGGTGACGACGGTCGTGAAGCAGAGGCTGCCGTTGAGCGGCAGGCTGACGACGCGCCCCATCTCATCCTGCCAATCAATTTCGCCCTGCGCCACATCGGCGCGCGGTTTGCCGCCTTCCTCGATGGTCAGGCTGCGTTCGATACGGATGGCGTTGCCGGCGGCGTCGCGTGCTTCGCCCACCAGCAGATAGGTTCCGTCCGGCGGCGGCTCGGCGTTGAGGTCCACCCCGCCCTCATAGCGATACTCGTGATAGCCGCGCATATTGGGCTGGATGACGCCCGCCTTTTCGGCAATAAAGTTGCGCACCGCCGGGTTCTTGGGGTCTTCCAGATAGACCTGCACATTGTCTACATCTTTGGTGAGGGAGTAGCTGATGCTTACCCAGTCGTCGCGCAGCCCATCCTGGTTGGGGCGAAACACATCGGGTACGACGACGAAATTGTGCAGTTCCGGCAGCGCCGTATCGCCGTTCTGCAAGGCGATCTCGCCGGCAGCAGTGGCGGATTGCCCGGCGTCGTCCACCGCTTCAATCGTCCAGCGATAGTCGCCATCGGGCAGGACACGGCTCAGCACCTGGACAGGGCCGTAGGAAGTCTGCAGCGTCTGCGGTTCATCGACCACACCGCCCCACAGCACGCTGTAGTCACCGGGTGCGCGCCGGCGGTTGTCACGAAAGAAATAGCGGACGCCTTGGGCGTCTTCAAACGCAATGGTCACATTGGCGGGCCGGCGCAGGCTGTACTTGATCTCGGTCACGTCATCGACGCCGTCGGCGTTGGGGGTGATGGCGCCCAATGAAAATGAGGCATCGTACAGCAGCGGACCCGTAGAGAAATCCAGTTGGCCACAGCCGGCCAGGACAATGGCCGCGCAGCAGGCGAGGATCAACAGCAGCAGGCGCTTTCTTATTTGTTGTCTCATCATAACGATCTTGTCATCTTCAGCCAGGGGTGTCAAATTTGTGAGCAGTTTGCGCTGTCAGTCAATTACGATTTCGACCGGCTCGATCCGCAGTTCCACCTCGTTCTGCCCCACCGGCAGCGGCGCGGCGGACGGGTCTTGTCCGTCATAGACGCGCAGCGTCAGCGCCACCTGGCCAGGCTGCGGCTCATCTCCCAGCCATTCCGCCGCCGTCAGATGGCCCATGACGATGCTGCCCGCGGGCCAGCGAAAGGAAGGATAGTTGTAGCCCGCCAGACGGCGATCCTGCGGCTGGGCGAGGGGTCGTCCAGCCAGGCTACGCGTCTGCAGCGCCACGTGCAGGTCAGCGCCCTCTCCATGGGGCGGCAGGTCACGCCGCCAGAAGAGCAGAAGATCGCCGTTGTTGAGTACTTTATAGCCGTGCAGCGTCACTTGATCGCCGAAAGGAATGTCGAGCAGATGATCCACCGGCGGCGCCAGGGCAAAGCGCGTGGGACGGATGCCGCCAAAGCGGCGCAGCGTCAACCCGCTGAAGGTGGCGTTCTGCCCCTTTTCGCGCCCGCCCAGTTCCAACTGCACAGGAACCACATCGTTGGGGTCCACGACCTCCTCCTGCCAGTTGACCAGCCAAGCGCCGGTTTTGCCGCTGGGAACGGCGAAAGCGGCGGCAAGCGGTGGGCCGGTGGCGGCAAAATCCAGCACGGCATCGACATCCAGAATGGGCAGATCGGGCAGGCGCAGGGCAGGCAGATCGGGCGCATAGTAGTCCCATACCGCCCAGGCGTGGCCGCTGACCAGCACGATCTGTTCATCAGGCGCGGCGCGGCTACGCAAAAAAGCCGCCAGCTCCCGCCACTGATCTTTGGCGAAAGCCGGATTCAAAAACCAATTCAGGTTGGCCCACAAAAAGCCGGTCAGCAGCAGCGCCGTGCCGAGGGCAAAGTAGAGGCGGCGGCGCTCTTGCCACAGCCTCCTCTGCGGCTGCCCCATAGAGGGGGCGCGGTGCGGGCCGGCCAGTGCGGCCAGGCCGCCGCTCCACAGCAGCAGCAGCCCCGGCAGCGCCAGCATGACATAGCGGGCGTTGAATTTCGGCACGTTGAAGGCCAGCACCAAGACGGCCAGGATAGGGATGAGCAGCCAGAAGCCGGCGTACCGCAGCAGGCGGCGGCTCTGCGCCCTGCTGCGCCACAAGGCGTAGAGCGCCAGCAGGGTCACGGCCAGATAGGGCAGGAGCAGCCAGGTGGCTGTGCGCTCCGCCATGGATGCGCCGCTGGTAAAGCTGCGGGCAATGGCCAGCAGCGCCTCCTGCAGCTTGAGCGTGCCCGTCCAATAGCTGCGATCCACGCGCAACTGCGTCAAAAGAACGGCCATCCAGGGCAGGTAAAGCACCAATATAGCCAGGCTTGCCGCCAAGAAACGCCCTACCTGCGCCCGCGTGGGCCGGTCCAGCAGCCAGGCGCAGCCCAGCGCCAGCAGCAGAAAAAAGGCGAAATAGTGGGTGTAGGCGGCAGCCGTGGCCACCCCAATATAGCTGAGCCAGAGCAGGCGGGCCGGCCGCGGCGGGCTCGCAAGACGCAGCAGCAGATAGGCGGCCAGCACAGCCAGCGCTAGAAGCAGCGCATACATGCGCGCCTCCTGGCTGTAGTAGACCAGGAGCGGATGGAAGGCAGCCAGCAGTGCGGCCATCCAGGCGGCGGCGCGCAGCGCCGTGAGCCGCCACGCCACCAGCGCCAGCAGGGGAATAAGCAGCAGGCCAAAAAAGACCGAGGGAAAACGCAGCGCCCATTCACTCCAGCCCGCCAGCGCGCCCCAACCCGCCATCATGTAATAGTAGAGCGGGGGCTGGATGTCGTTGGCCGTCCAGCGCGTCAGTTCGCTCAGCCCCCGCTGGGCGATGGCGGCGGTTACGCCTTCGTCATACCAGAGACTTTGGGCGTCCAGCCGCAGCACGCGCAGCGCAAAGGCGGCGAGGATCAGCAGCAAAAAAGAGAGGCGCGCCAGGCGCGACGAAGGTGCAATCAAGGCGCACCCTGCGGCGAATCCAGCGACGAATCCAACGACTGTGGCAGCGGGAGCGTTTTCTGCGGAAACAACAGGCAGATGCCGGCGACAATCAGTTCGCCCAGCGTAGTCCACAGCCGCATGGCCAGCGCCGCCACCGTTACGGCCGCTCCCCCCAGGAGCGGGGCCAGGAGCAGATAAAAGGCCCCTTCACGCACACCCAAGCCGCTGGGTGTGATGAGACTAACCAGACCGATGGCGTAGGCCACAGCGTAGACGGCGATCAGGTGGGGGGCAAGTTGGAGCATCTGGCCGGGAGAATAGGCCTGCAGGGCAAAGGTCAGGCAGGCAAAGCATGCGCCCCACAGCAGCCAGTCCAGCACAGCCAGCAGCAGCAGCCACACGGCGCTGCTGCGCGTCAGCCCAGCGGCCAGCGGGGGGCGGTGGAATTTGGCCAGCAGCCAGTTAACGAGTTCGATCAACCAGGAGGGACGCGCCACAAAAAGGAGGACCGGCAGCAGCCCGGCGGCCACCAGCCAGGGTGTCCACGCCTGCAGCAGATCGGTCAGCAGCCCCCAGTCGCCGCTGACGCCAAAATAGAGGGCGGCAATCGGCGTCACGGCCAGCAGCACAAGGATTTGGTAAAAAGCCACACTCGTCAAGGTGGCAGCTGGGACAATGCCGCGCCGCCGGCACTGGAGCGTCATCGAGAGCGGCTGCCAGATGTTGCCGGGCACATAGCGCACGACGGCGCTGAGGAACCAGACGCGCACAGCGGGCCAGTAGGGCAGAGAGGCGCCGACTACGGCCAGCAGTTGGCGCCATATCTGAATTTCGAGAGACCAGGCGGCCAGCAGAAAGCCGGCTGAGGCCACCAGCCAAAGGGGGTTGATCTGCCAGTGGTACTGGCTCAATTCCTGCCACTGACTGCGCAGGAGCAGCACAATAAAAATGAGGGCAAGCGCTAAGAACAGCGGCTGCAGCCTTTGGATCGTGCGCATCGCTGTCGTCGCCTACCGTTTTTCCACCCATTGCATCTCGCCAGCGTACCATGCCGCCCGCCATTTGTGAAATCCACCGCGCCATTCCGCTTTGACAAATCCGGTTTTCACACGTATCCTAAGTGTGAAGTTGACACTAGCTTTTCCTGCGTCACCCCCATAGCGGCGCCGGGGCACATCCAACCAGCACAATGAAGTGCGAGGCCAGCCATGAGCGAATCAATGCAACTCACCTCTCCTATGCTATACACCTATGAACATCCCCGCCCCTCGGTTACGGTGGATATGATCCTGTTTGCCTTTCAAAATGATGAGCTGACCGTGCTGCTGATCCGGCGCACACACGATCCGTTTGCGGGCAAGTGGGCGCTGCCGGGCGGCTTTGTCGGCGCCCAGGAGGGGCTGTACGAAGCGGCGCTGCGTGAGTTGAAGGAAGAGACCAACGTCGCCAACGTCTATCTGGAGCAGTTATACACCTTTGGCCAGCCGGACCGCGACCCGCGGGCGCGCGTGATCACGGTGGCCTACTTTGCGCTGCTGAGTGCTGACGAGGTGGCGCAGCAGAGGATTCACAGCGGGAGCGATGTGGGAGAGACACGCTGGTGGAGCATCTATGCGCTGCCCGAACTGGCCTTTGACCACCAGCAGATTTTGGACTATGCCTTGCAGCGGCTGCGTTGGAAGCTGGAGTGGACCGCGCTGGGCTTTCTGCTGCTGCCCAAGGAGTTCACGCTGTCGGAGCTGCAAAAGGTGTACGAGACGGTGCTGAGCCAACCGCTGGACAAACGCAACTTCCGGCGCAAAATTCTGGCGGCGCGGGTGCTGGAAGAGACAGGCAATATGCGCGCCGGCGACCACCGCCCGGCCAAGCTGTATGCCTTCAGCGCCGAGGCCGTCGAACTCGAACAGGCGCGCCGCCGCTTCCCCTAAATGCACTGCGAGCCGTAAACAGCGCGCGCAGACGACTGCCATACTGCACATAGATGCCGAAGACCAGTGTGCCCAGCAGCGTGATAGCTGCGCCCAGCACAAAAGCCGCCGCATAACCGAAGTTCACAATGATATAGCCGCCCACCAGCGAGATGGCGGCGAAGCTGAGGCCGGCGGCCATCTCGTTGACACCGTTCATAATCGAGCGCAGCCGTTCGGGCGTCCGTTCCATCATAAAGACATAGAAGGCCGGATAGCGCATAGAGGTGAAGGAGAGGACGCCGACAAGGCCTGCGCCGGCCACGACCGCGTTGGAGCCGAAGGCAATCGGCAGGATGCTCAGCCCGGCGCAGGCCGAGGCCAGCACGGCTGTGGCGCCAAAGCCCAGCCGGCGGCTGAGCGAGGGGCCAAGCAGCGCAAAGGGAACGGCTACCAGGCGCGCCGAGGCCGCAATGACGCCTATCTGCACGGTGGAGATGCCCAGCCCGCTGTCCATATAGACATTGAAAAAGGTCATCGCCACACCGATGCCGGCCACCTGCAGAAAGCGCACGCTTGCCATAAAAGCAATCAAGCCATAGGCCGAGACGGCTTTGGGCGCGCCGGTAGGTGGCGCTTCCACCTCCAGCGGCTGCTCCTCTTCGGCGTCGTGTGTCTGCAGAACAACGCCAAGCGCCACCGCTACCAGCACGCCCACCAGCAGCAAAGGCATACGATACGGCCCCGGCTGCAGCAGCGTCAACCCCAACAGCCCGGCAAAGAGCGCCGGCAGCAGACCGCCCAGCAGACCGCCCCCAAAGGAAGCAACCGAGTTGACGGCTGACTGCAGGGCGAAGACATTGCCGCGCGCATCCACACGCGTGGTTTTGAGCAGGTAAGGGCCGGCGTTGACGTAATAAAACGAGATACCCAGATTGACGATGGTGTAGCTGGTGAGCAGCCAGCCGGCGCGCCAGGCCGGCAGCAGCATATCCGTCGCCGGCACGGCCAGCGCGCCGGCTGTGGTGATGGCCAGCCCCAGAATCATGATTGGGCGCGCGCCCCAGCGTACACCGAGCCAGCCGGCTGCCAGGCTGCCGAAGGCAAAGACGAGATTGGCGACGGAGCTGACCTGGCCGACAAATTCGGGGCCAAAGCTGAGGCGCAGGATGTACAGGTTGAAGATAACGGAGTAGATGCCGCCGTCGATGGTAAAGCCCATGAGGGCGGAGTTGGTCAACAGCAGACGAACATTGCGATGCGAACCGCGCAGCGCCTGCACATACGCGGCGACCATGTTGGATGCTCCTAGCAGGGTGGTAAAAGTTCCGCCTTCGCCAATATTGGCTGTGGCGGGCGCACAAGAACGGGAAAATGTATCCGCTTGTTGTACCGCAGATTATCCGATGGCGTCAAAAAGCGGCAGAGATTGAATAGAGGCTGAATGCTCCTGTGCCTCTATATTTATTTCTTTCGTACAATTGGCTAGGTGACAAATCGGGCAACAAGGTCTATGATGTTGGTTCTGTAGCGGCGTGGCTGCACTTTTTTTGTGCACTCACGGTTTGGCGCTGCTTTTTTTTGTGTAAGGATGACTTATGACCCAAAATGTCCGTGGCGGTGCGCCCGCCGGCAAGCGTGAACGGCCAAGCTTCAAGACGCTTGGCCGTGCAGTCGGGTATCTTGGCCATTATCGCAACATCACCATTCTGGCCTATGCCGCCCTGCTCCTGAGCACGAGCGCGCAGTTGATGGTGCCGCAAATGGTGCAAAACATTCTGGATGCCATCACGCATGGCCTGGTGGCGCAGCAGTTGGCCGGCGCGCCGGCCGACGCCCAGGTCGCGGCTGCGGCCAAGGTGGGCATGAGCCCCGAGCAATTCCAGCAAACGCTGGCCAACCCCTACACGGCGCTTTACTGGGCGCTGGGGCTGATCCTGATGTTTGCCGTGATTCGTGGTCTGTTTGCCTTTGCGCAGTCCTATATGTCGGAAAAGGCCGGCCAGGGCGTCGCCTTTGACTTTCGCAACGAACTGTTCGCCAAGATTCAGCGGCTCTCCTTTTCCTACCACGACCGCAACCGCACCGGCCAGTTGATGGTGCGCGCCACGGACGACGTGGAAAAGGTGCGTCTCTTTATCGGCCAGGGTCTGCTGATGGCTGTACAGGCGCTGGTGCTGCTGACGGGCGCGCTCATCATGCTGCTGCTCACCAATGTGCAGCTGACGCTGGTGGTGCTGCCGATCCTGCCCTTGGCGGTGGTGATGTTTATGGGCTTCGGCATGATCACGCAGCCGCTCTTTATCAAGGTGCAGGTCAAGCTGTCGGCGCTCAATACTGTCTTGCAGGAGAACCTGGCCGGCATCAAGGTGATCAAAGCGTTTGCCACCGAACCGCGCGAGCAGAAACGCTTTGATAACTCGGCGGAAGTGCTCATGCGGCAGCAGATTCAGGTGCAGTTGATCTTCAGCTTCCTGTTTCCTGTCATCTTCCTCATCGCCAACCTCGGCCAGGCGGCAGTGCTCTATTTTGGCGGCCAGCAGATCATCAACTCGACGCTGACCATCGGTGAATGGCAGAAGTTCAGCCTCTACTTGCTGCTGGTCTTCTTCCCCTTGGGACAGTTGGGTTTTATCATCACCCAGATGAGCCAGGCGGCGGCCAGCGCCAACCGCGTCTATGAAATTTTGGATGCACCCAACGAGGTGACGGACAAGCCAGGTGCTACCCCGCTGCCGGAGATCAAGGGCGCAGTGCAGTTCGAGAACGTCAGCTTTCGCTACTTCGGCAGCAGCGAGCCGGTGCTCAACGGCGTCAGCTTCGCCGCCCACCCTGGTCAGACTCTCGCCATTCTCGGCGCCACCGGCAGCGGCAAGAGCAGCGTGATCAACCTAATCCCGCGCTTTTACGATGTGACGGGCGGCAAGGTGCTGGTCGACGGCCATGATGTGCGCGACGTCACCCTTGACTCCTTGCGCCGCCAGATCGGCATCGTCCTGCAGGAGACGAATCTTTTCACCGGTTCAATCCGGGACAACATTGCCTTTGGGCGGCCCGACGCCTCCGATGAGGAAGTGGTGGCGGCGGCCAAATCGGCGGCGGCGCATGACTTTATCGAGAGCTTTCCGGACGGCTATGAAACGCCCGTGGGCGAGCGCGGCGCAACATTGAGCGGCGGCCAGAAGCAGCGCATCGCCATCGCCCGCGCCTTGCTGCTCAACCCGCGCATCTTGATCCTGGACGACTCCACCAGCAGCGTGGATGTGCAGACGGAAGTGGTCATCCAGCAGGCGCTTGACCGGCTGATGGCGGGGCGGACAAGCTTTGTCATCGCGCAACGCATCAGCACCGTGCTCAGTGCCGACAATATCATCGTGCTCGACAAGGGGCGCGTGGCAGCGCAAGGCACGCATCTGGAGTTAATGGAGAGCAGCGAGATCTACGCCGAGATCTACCGCAGCCAGTTGGTGGAAGACCCGGTAGCGGCGGCAGAAGAAGATGCCCAAGCGGAGCCAGTTCGCTGACGCTGCGCGTCAGATAAGGGAGATTGACCTATGATGGGTGGACCTCGCGGGATGCTGGAGCAGGAAACCAGCAAACCGCGCAGCACAGGACAGACGGTGCGCAGGCTGGCCGGCTATTTTAAGCCGTACTGGCTGGTTTTGATTGGCGTACTGGCTTTGATGATTTTGAATGCCTGGACCCAGGTTTTGACGCCGGAGTTGACGGGCCAGTCGGTGGACTGTTATCTGACACCAGCACTGACAAGCCAGGCCGCGTCGGCGGCCAATGCCGCCCTAGGGGACGCCGCTCAGCCGGCAGGACAGCCCATACAAGCCTCCGCACAACTTGCCGCGCCGGCTGCAGCCGGCAGATGCTGGTTCGGTGAGGTGCCGGCCGGCTCAGCGCCCAGCGACTATATTGCCGGGCTGGGGCGGCTGGTCTTGGGGCTGCTGGCGGTGTTTGTCATCGGCGCCGCCACCGGCGGGCTGATGTTTTACATGATGGGTTGGGCCGGACAGCATGTGCTGCGCAAACTGCAGACCGACGTGTTTGACCATCTACATGAGCTGTCGCTGGGCTATTATGGCCGCCACGAGAGCGGTGACCTGATGAGCCGCATTACCAACGACACCAGCACCATCCAGCAGGCCATCGGCTTTACGCTGGTGCAGGTGCTGAGCGGCGGGCTGATCGTCGTTTGGATCGCTTGGACGATGCTGTCGATCAACTGGGTGTACGGCCTGCTCAGCCTGCTGGTCGTGCCGCTGATGGCGATTGTCACTGTCTGGTTCAGCACGCGCGCACGCCGCGAATTCCGGCGTACACGCAAGGAGATCGGCAACGTCAACGCCGAACTGGAGGAGAGCATTTCCGGCGTACGCGAAGCGCAGGCGTTTGCACGTGAGGATGCCAACATCCAGAGCTTTCGCCAGAGCAACGCCGCCAATCGCGATGCCAACGTGCGCGCCGTAGCTTATACCGCGGCGCTTGCGCCGGCGCTGGAAGCGCTGGGATATGTGGCGATCGCCATTGTAGCCGGTGTAGGCGGTGTGCTGATGCTCCAGGGCCAGACACTGGGCGGCACGGTAGTCACACTGGGTCTGATCATCACCTTTATCGGCTTTGTGCAGCGGTTCAACCAGCCGATTGCCCAGATCGCGGTGATGTGGGCCAATATTCAGAGCGCCATCGCCGGGGCTGAGCGCATCTTTGACTTGCTGGATGAGCCGCTCGACATTGCGGAGCGTTTTGACGCCAAGCCGATGCCCTCTATCCAAGGCCATGTGGTCTTTCGCCATGTGACGGCTGAGTACAAGAAAGGCGAGCCGGTGCTCAAAGATATTGAATTGGAGGCCCAACCGGGGCAGACCATTGCCATCGTAGGGCCAACGGGCGCCGGCAAGACCACAATGGTCAACCTGCTGCCCCGTTTCTATGATGTGACGGGGGGCAGCGTCGAGATTGACGGCATTGATGTGCGCAATGTGACGCTGGCCAGCCTGCGTACGCAGATCGGCGTCGTGCTGCAGGATACGTTCCTGTTCAGCGACACGGTGATGAACAATATTCGCTATGGCCGGCCCGACGCCGATGACGAAGAAGTGGTTGCCGCAGCTAAGCTGGCGCGCGCCGACGGTTTTATCGCCAAGTTAAAGGATGGCTATGACACGGTCTTGGGCGAGCGTGGAGCTGGTCTGAGCCAGGGCCAACGCCAGCTTCTGGCAATTGCGCGGGCCGCCATTGCCGACCCGCAGCTTTTGATTCTGGACGAGGCCACCAGCAGCGTAGACACACGCACCGAACGGCAGATTCAGGCGGCGCTGGACCAACTGCTGGCGGGGCGCACCAGCTTTGTGATCGCGCACCGTCTCAGCACAATCCGCAACGCCGACCAGGTGCTGGTGCTGGTGAAGGGGGAGATCGTCGAGCGCGGCACGCACGAAGAGCTGCTGGCGCGCGAAGGTTTCTACTACGACCTGTATATGAGCCAGTTCAAGCGGCAGGAGCAGGTGCTGCAGGTATCATCGCAGGCATCATCAGTGGCGCGCCCGAACGGCGCCGGCCCGCTGGCAGCCCAGCCGGCGTAACAACGCACGCAGCACGGCCCATCATGCACCGCTTAGAAAGAGGCCGGAGCGAACAATCGCTCCGGCCTCTTTCTCTATATTCGGTCCTGCACGTCGGGGTAGCCCTCAGTTGCGAATTGTAATGGGCGTGATGTACTCGTCGTAGTTGGAACCGGCGTAGACCACGCGCAGCCGCAGCAGGTGATTGCCATTGGGGTAGGCGGCTGTATCCCAGGTCGCCAGATAAGCCGCCAGCGGCACGGGCTTCTCCCCCAAGGCCAGAAAGGTCTCCTGGACGCCGTCAATCAACAGATCCAACTGCCATTTGCTGAAAGCAGGATGGGTGGCAAAGCCCAGCACAACCAGCGTGCCATGCACTTCGCTGCCGGCGGGCGGGCGGGTAATGCCCGCCACGCTTTGCCGCACAGCGGCAGCCGGCGGTGGCTGCAGGGTGTCGGGCAGGATGTCAGGCTGCATCCCCGGCTGCGGCTGCTGTGTGGGAGTATTGGGGACAGGCGCGCCATCGCGGCAGAGCGCGGCAAACCGGTAGCCCTGCGCACCCAACTGCGTCAAGATGACTTCCAGCGCCGCCACCGTCTGCGAGCGGTCGCCGCCGCCATCGTGCATCACCACAATCCCGCCCGGCTGCGCCGCTGCGATCACACGCGCGGCAATGGCGGCAGCGCCGGGCCGTGTCCAGTCGCGCGGGTCAACCGTCCAAGTCACCAGCGTATAGCCCAGTTCAGCGGCATTGGCGCGCACACTCTTGCTGGAGGCGCCGTAGGGTGGGCGCAGGCAGCCGTGGTCAAGCCCGTCAAGCACAGTGGAAGTGGCCTGCACTTCGTCTTTGAAACGCTGCTGATTCAGCGCGGGGAGGGAAGGATGGTTGTAGCTGTGATTGGCGATCCCGTGACCTGCGTCATAGATGGCGTGGATAAAATCCTGGCGGCCATTGGCCTGGCGACCTAAAACAAAAAAGGTGGCTTTGGCATTATGGCGCGCCAGCACATCCAGAATTTGCTGCGTATAGGGCGAAGGGCCATCATCAAAGGTCAGGTAGAGCAGCTTCGGCGCTTCCGGCGGCGGCTCATTCTGCGGTTGATCCGCAGCCAAAAGCGGGCGCAATGGCCAACCTACCACGAGCAACGCAAGCAAGACGAGTGCAGCGGGCACAGCACGCAGCATTGGTGAACGCAGGTTCATTGGCAGACCCTCATTTCTTGGCATTTTACGCCGGCTGCCGCCGGCGCCGACACAGTCAACCACAGCTATTCTACATTCTTTATCATGCACTGCCATGCTATAATCAGCCTATTTTCCAATCCGACGGTCTATGAAGTTTGTCCTATGCTCAATTCCACTCCCTGGTCACCAGGACATCCAGCGTTGCAAAGTCTTTTGGCGGCCCTCGCAGCGGTCACACCCGCGGTCTACATAGTGGGCGGTGTGGTGCGCGACCATCTGTTGGGGGTGAAGCGGCCGGACAATGATCTGGATGTGGTCGTTGAGCACTCGGCGCTGCAAGTCGCCCGCCGGGTGGGGGACCAGTTGGGATGGGCTTTTTATCCCCTTGACACGGAGCGTGATGTCGCGCGTCTCGTTTTTATGTCAACACCTCAGCCGTTGGTGTGTGACATTACCGCCATGCGCGGCGGTGCCATTGAGCAAGACCTGCTGGCGCGCGATTTTACAATCAATGCGCTGGCGATGGCGTGGCAGGGGCGAGCGGCAGGCGCGGTGATCGATGTGGTCGGCGGCTGCCGCGACTTGGAGCAGCGGCTGCTGCGGCGCGTCACCGCTTACAGCCTGGCGGAGGATCCGGTGCGGCTGCTGCGCAGCGTGCGCTTTGTCGCCCAGTTGGGATTTGCGCTGGAGCAAGAAACCGAACTGCAAATTTTGCGCATGCCCGACACCGTCCAGCTTGCCAGCGCCGAGCGCGTGCGCGATGAATTGTGGAAGACGCTGCAGGCGGCGGCGCCGGCGGCGGCGGCGGCAAACCTGCACCATTACCGGCTGCTGCAGTACACCCTGCCGGAGGTGGTGGCGCTGGCAGGCGTGGAGCAGAGCGCGCCACATGTGCTGGATGTGTATGACCATACGCTGCAGACCACCGCCTTTGCCGAGCAGTTGCGGGCCTGGCTGCAAGAAGAGCTGGTGGCGCCAACGCCGGCGGCGCTGGCCTGGCAAAAACAGCTTCAGCCGTGGCGTTTCCGTCTCAAGCAGCATTTTTGGCAGCCCGCCGCCGCCGGCCATCTGCGCATCGACTGGCTGATCTGGTATGCCCTGCTGCATGACATCGGCAAGCCCCAGACACGCACGCTGGAGCAGGGGAAAGAGGGCAGTCCACGCTATCGCTTTTTCGGCCACGACCAGGCCGGCGCGGCGCTGGCGCGCGCCCGTTTGGAGGCGCTGCGATTCAGCCGGCAAGAGATACAACTGGCGGAAAGCGTGATCGCAGGCCACATGCGCCCCCATCAACTGCACGCCAGCTTTGGCGCCGGCCCGATCAGCCGGCGCGCCTGTTTTCACTTTTTCCGCGACACGGGCGGGCGCAACTTTGACAGCCTGCCAGGCGTTGATATTGTGTTGTTGGCGTTGGCGGATTATCAAGCCACCTACATGGCTGAGATGCCGCCCGACTGGGATGGCTATCTGCAGCACGTTGTGCAGTTGCTGACGTTTGCTTTCGACGCCCAGGGGCTGGAGCAGGTGCGCCGCCCGCTGGTGGATGGCCATACACTGATGCGCTATTTGAATCTGAGCGCCGGCCCGGAAGTGGGCCATCTTTTAGAAAAACTGCAGGAAGCACAGGCCGCCGGCGAAATTGCGACGCGTGAAGAGGCGCTGGTAATGGCCGCCACCTGGGCTGGGAACGAAAGAACGTAAGCACATGGCCGCACAAATTTGTCCCTTTTTGATTACACTGGATGCCGACCGGCGGCGCGCGGCAGCCGTCGAGTTTCCCAGCTTTGAAAATCATTGTATGGCCGCGGGCACGCCGGAATTGATCGTGTTGGGCGTACAGGCGACCTACTGCCTCTCCGCAGCCTGCACCCATTGTGCGCGCTTTCAGTCGGCGCAGCAGGGGCAAGAAGCGGACGCACCTTTTGTCCCATTTGTCGGTGTGGCCGAAGACATCTGGCAGCAGCCAAGTGCAGTCGGCGCTGCCGGTCTGGGCATCGGCACGCTGCAGGCCAGCGGCGGCGATGCGGAAAGCAGCGGACGCGCGCGCTGGCGCAAAGTGGGCGCCGGCTTGATCTTTCTCAGCGTGCTGCTCTGCGGCAGCCTCACTGCCGCATACAGCGGCTGGGAGTGGGCCACACGTGACCTGCGGGCCGAGACTGCGGCCGGGCGCGTGGATGTAGCGGCGGCCTTGACGGCTGCACCGCCGGCAGTCTATGTGGTGATGACGGCGACGCCCATTCAGGTGGCGATCGGCGAGCCGGTCACCAATCCCGGCACCAATCCCGGCACAGATGCCAACGTCATTCCCCTGCTGCCGCAGGCGGTGACGCCGACCCCTATTCGGCTTGACCCCGGCGCCGTTGCCGCGGCGCCGACGGCAGCCGATGGCAGCAGTACAGCCGGAGAGGGCCAGGCAGCCGATGAGTCGTCGTCGGAAGTAGATGTCGATCTGCTGGTGCCGACACGCCGCCCCACCCCGGTCTTTGATGTGCCGACTTCCACCCCATTGGCGGAGGAAGCGCCGTCAATCCTGCCTACCGAGACGCCATCGCTGACGCCGGCGCCGCTGGGGACGCCCATCATCATCTTTGCGCCGGCGCAAAAGGAGTTGATGAAGGGCGAATGCACGATGGTGCGCTGGAACGTACAAAATGTGCGTGAGGTCTACTATGAAAATTTGCCGATGAACGGCCAGGGCGAGCGCGAGGAGTGCATCAACGACAAGGGCAAAGTCTACACCCTGATGGTGGTGCTGAGCGACGGGCAGACGCAGATCATCACCACGTCAGTGGAATACCTGCCGCCGACGCCGACGCCCACGCCGACACCCAGCTTTACACCCGAACCGGTGTTTACGCCTACCTGGACGCCGGAGCCGCCGACGCCGACTGCACCGCCTAATCTCTTCTACGCCACCAATCTGGCCGTCAACGGCAGCAGCAATATCAACTGCGCCGCCGGCCAACCCTGCGAAGTGGGTTTGCTCGTCACCAATGGAGGCAGCGGCTCGGACAATATAACCCTGCTGGTGCTGGAATCGACAGGCTTTAGCGTGGAGCTGTGCCGGCCCGATGGCGTTTGCGGGGCAAGCAGCGTCCCCATCATCAACATCGGCGCCAGCAACACAGCGTTTGTGACGGCCCGCTTCAGCCTACCGGCGGATGCGCCGTCACAGAGCAGCGGAGCGGCCTCCTTCCAGGCCAGAAGTGACGGCTCTGGCGGTGGTGTTACATCGAGCGCCGTATCGGTTACGGTCGTCGTACCCTAAATGAGAGCCGGCAAGCATGAGTGAATCGGACGAATCGCTGTTCAAACGGCTGCGCGAGTCAGTCATCCAGATTCGTAAGACGCCGGAGCGCGCCACGGCGCCGGAGTCACACCATGAAATCATCGTGCGCGATGCGATCCGGCAGTTGGCGCGCAGCCGGGTCAGCGAAATTCTGCGCCAACTGCGCGCCACGCGCGGCCTTTCATATGAACAGGTGCGCGAGCAGACCGGGCTGACGCAGCAGACGATCTATGATATGGAGTATAAGGATCGCCGGCTGACGGTCGGCGAACTGGCAGCGCTGGCCAAATGTTATGAGGTCAACATCAACGACATTCTCGGCATCGATTTGGAACAATAACCATGCATTTTGAAGTGCAGTTGGCGGTGGCCAAAGTCGGCAAATACGCCACCTCCGAAAGCGGTGACACGGTTGAGGTGGTTGAACGCCCGCACGGCGGCTTAAGCGCGGTGATGGCCGACGGGCAACGTTCCGGCAGGAGCGCCAAGGCCATCAGCAATTTGGTGGTGCGCAAGGCAACCAGCCTGCTGGCCGAGGGCGTGCGTGACGGCGCGGTGGCGCGCGCGGCGCACGACTATCTGCATACGGAACGTGAGGGAAAAGTCAGCGCCGAATTGAACATCGTCAGCGTCGACCTGGTGACGCGCACGCTGGTCATCAGCCGCAACTCGCGCTGTCCCAGCCTGCTGCGCCGCGAGCAGGAGTTCACCTGGCTGGACACGCCTTCCGAAGCGGTGGGCATCCACCGCCACACCAAGCCGGCCATCACGGAACTACCATTGGCGGCGCCGCTGACCGTAGTGGTCTTCTCGGACGGCATCTGGAGCGCGGGGGCGGTCAGCGGCAGCATCATCGACCTGCCGGCGCTGGTGCGCAGCGGCGACGAATACGGAACGTGCCCGGCCCAGGTGGTGGCCGACGCCATCCTGGATGCGGCACTGCACCTGGATCAGGGGCGACCACATGATGATGCCACTGTACTGGTGGTAAAAATTCTGCCGCAGCGGGACGATTCGGGCATTCGCCGCCTGACGGCGCGCTTTCCAATTTGAACGGACCCTCTGTCCAGGCCGCCCATTTACGTGCGGCTGCGCACGTAACTTTGCACCATTGGTGAGCGTGCTCACTGCGCCGGTGCGGCAGCGCGGCTTTACTCAACAGTATATGACGCAGGAGCTGCCTTTGATCAAAGTCGTGGGTGTGAGCGCCAGCGGCAAATCAACCCTGGTGCAGGCGTTGCGCGCCGCCGGCTACAATGCACGGTCTGTGAGCCAAGAGCACAGCCACATGGCGACGCTGTGGAAACAGTTTAATGTGCCACGGGTGTTGATCTACTTGGACAGCACCATTCTCGCCCAGATGCAGCGCCGCCCCGATGTCAGTTGGGACAGCGCCACCTTGCTTGTGGAGCGCGAAAAATTGCAAGATGCTTATTGTGAGGCAGACCTGCGCATCAACAGTGCAGGGCTGAGCAATGTGGCTGTGCTGTGGGTAACGCTGGCCTTTCTGCGCAGCCGGCGGCTGCGCCACGCCGCCGGGCCGCTGCCGCCGGCCACAGCGACCGGCGCACCTGCCGGCCCCCGCACGCGGCTTTAAGTATCTGCGCCGGCGGACAGTTCCGGCTGGGTCGGCCCTTCAATCCACACGCTGCCGTCCGACCAATTCTCTTGTTTCCAGATGGGCACGGCTGCCTTGAGCCGCTCGATGGCAAAGCGGCAGGCTTCAAAGCAGCCGTCCCCGCGATGCGGTGTGGCGACGGCAATGATGACGCTTGGCTCACCCACCTCCAGCCGCCCGGTGCGGTGCAGAATGCAGACGCTTGCCACCTTGGGCCACTGCTGTTTGATCTCGTCCCCAATGCGCGCCAACTGCCGTTCCGCCATCTCGCCATAGGCTTCATAGTTGAGGAAGTCGGTGCTGCGGGGGCCTTCTTCGGTTGTGGTTTCGCCGCGCACGATGCCGGCAAAGGTGACGACGGCCCCGCAGTCAGGACGAGCCACGCGGGCAGCCGCATCATCCAGCGAAAGCGGTTGATCGGTGATTTCAAACAGTTTGCGAGGTGTGTCAGGTATATCCATACGCCAAATCTCCTTACACCTGGGATGCATCATTTGCGGCGCCGCCCGAAACAGGGGGAAATATGGCCAGCTCATCCCCCTCCTGTAGCGGCTGCGTGCCACGCGCGTACTCTTGATTGACGGCCACATAAATGGTGCGCGTCGAAACGGTCAACTGCGGAAAGCGCCGATCCAGCTCGGCCAGCGCGTCTGCGACCGTGGCGCCTGACGGCAGTTCCAACGCCTGCTGCGGCCACCCCGCCAACTGGCGCAGTGTGGCAAAAAGACGAACTTGTATTTTCATGCTGACCCTACTGCTCCCTGCTGCTCCTAATTGCCGCTCAGCCTAGTCGTTCGCACCCGCATCGGCGCGTCGCCAGTCGCCCGATTTGCCCCCCTGCTTTTCCAGCAGACGGATGTTGGTGACGACCATCGTCTTTTCCAGCGCCTTCGCCATATCATAAATGGTGAGGGCGGCGACGCTGACCGCCATAAGCGCCTCCATTTCGACGCCGGTCTGGCCGGTGCAGCGCACGATGGCCGTAATCACCACACAACTGTGCTCCTCATCCAGTTGAAAGTCAACACCCGCTTTGCTGAGCAGCAGCGTGTGGCACAGCGGGATCAGATCGGGTGTCCGTTTGGCGGCCATAATCCCCGCAATGCGCGCGGCGGCCAAGACATCCCCTTTGGGGACAGCGCCATCGCGGATGGCCGCCAGTGTCGCAGGCAGCATATGCACCTCGCCCTGCGCCACAGCGGTGCGCACCGTCGCCGCCTTTTGGCTTACATCCACCATCGCGGCGTGGCCGCGTTCGTCAAGATGGGTCAGTTGGCTCATGTTCCTATCTCATATTCCGGTTTTATGTTTTTGCTGGGCAACCGCAGGCCCCTAGAGATCGCCAATTAAGAGGGCATCCACAACTGTACCCGCGGGCAAACTTCCCGCCCCTTGCGGCAGGACGAGCAGGGCATTGGCGGAGCGCATGCTGAGCAGGCGGCTGCTGGCCTGGTTGCCTGTGCTGACGGCGACAAAGCCACCGTTCTCCCCTGCTGCCGCATCCCAGTGGATTTGGGCGCGGTGGTATTCGGGTCGATCTGCGTCGAGCGCCAGCGGCTGCGCCAACATGACCCGCAGCCGGCGCAGCATAGGGTCGGCCCAACCGGCCAGTTGGCGCAGCGCGGGCACGCCCAGCAGATAGAACGTCACCAGGCTGCTGACCGGGTTGCCGGGCAGACCCAAGACAAGCCGCTGCCGTCCCTCCACCGGCCCCTCCACCGGCACAGTGGCGAAGGTGACAGGCTTGCCGGGTTTCATGCGCAGACGGCCAAAGTGCACCGTACCGGCCTGTTCCAACAGCGGCTTGATAAAGTCCAGGTTGCCCATCGAAACGCCGCCCGAAGTAAGCACGAGATCGGCCTGGCGCAGACCTGCTTGTAAGCGAGCCTGCAGGCTGGCCTGGTCGTCGCCCGCGATCCCCAGGTCAATCACCTCGCCGCCGGCAGCGACGACAGCGCCCAGCAGGGTGGCCCGGTTGCTGTCGCGAATTTTGCCCGGCTGCAGAGGAGCGTCCACCTCGATAAGTTCGTCGCCGGTGGAAAGAACCGCCACGCGCGGCCGCCGCACCACTTGCACCACAGACGCGCCGACCGTGGCCAGCAGGCCCAGTTCGACGGGGCCAAGCCGGGCGCCCGCAGCCAGGACCGTTTCGCCTGCCGCCAAATCATAGCCGATAGGCCGGACATCGCTGCCCGCTTTGACATGCGCTGCGATCCGCACATAGGCCGCACCGTTGCGTGCGGGCAGCGGGCTGCTCTCTTCGACCATCACCACCGCATCCGCACCGGAGGGCAACGGTGCACCGGTCGTAATATAGGCGACGGCGCCGGGGTTGAGCGTAAAGGCGGGCAGGTGGCCCGCCGTCGATTCGCCTACGACCGGGAAATCCCCCGGCCCATCGCCGGCGCGCACAGCATAGCCGTCTTTGGTGGAGGCCGGGAAAGGCGGCAGAGGCTCTTGCGCCTGCACGGCGGCGGCCAACACAGCGCCGAGCGCGGCGGACAAAGGCACGGTAATCGACTCCAACGGCTGTGCGTGCGCCAGCACGACGGCCAGAGCATCTGCCACCGCCAACATTGGATAGGTGGACTCAGTCATATGGCAGATCAGTTCCGGATTGATTATACAGCCCGTTGGCAGGTGTAACGGCGGCGACGCCCGGCGCACGATGCAGCGCAGCGGCAGCTTGCGGCGTGACGGTGGCGAAGAGCAGGTCAAAGGTCATCGCCTCGCCCAGATTTTTGACTTCCGCGTCTAAGCCTTGATTGGCGATCCAGGCTTCCAGTTCCTGGCGATGATGCTGGGCGATTGCCTGCAGGTGGTGGTAGCGCTCGCTGCGGCTCATTTCATCCTGATCCGGCACAGGGGGGCGTTCAAATTCAACCATCACATTCAACCACGGCGAAACGGGGGCGGCCCCGGCGGAAGCGCCGGCCCCCGTGGAAGTGCTGAGGGAAGAGGATGCACTCATACGTTCACCTCCTAAACAAAACGTGCCAGACCCGCACCTGCTCGGTCGGACGGCTCGCGCAGCGGCAGCGCGCTCTTGACCAACTGCTGCCACAGCGCACGACCCTGCAGCTTTGGGTTTTGCGCCGCATACAGGGCAGCGATACCAGTTACGTAGGGGGCAGCCATGCTGGTGCCGCTCATTTTACAATAGAGACTGCGATTATAGATCGTCCGTTCAATACTGGACAGCACATCCACTCCGTAGCCCACCAGATTTGGCTCCATTTCGCCGCTCAGCGGCGACAGGCCACCGCCGCTAAAGTCAGCCACATTCAAATCATAGTCCACTGCGCCCACGGAAAGCGTGTCCTTGAAATAGGCGGGGGCGCGAATGGCGGCGACGCCTTCGTTGCCGACCGCCACAACCGGCAGCACATGAAAATCATCCAAGAGGGTGGAGAGCACCTGCTGAAAGCCCTGCACAGGGCTTTCCAGCCCATCACGATCCAGGGAGGAGCGCAAAAAACCCAGGGACATATTGACGATCACCGGCTTGTCGCGGTTGGCCGGCTCTTTGAACTGGGCCAGCACCCAGTTGAGGGCGACAACGACGCGTTCCAGGCTGGTTCTGAGCGTCTCGCTCTCCAGCACGGCAGCGACCATCAGGTCAACAGCGGGGGCGACGCCGACATTGCGCCCGGCGATGATGCCGCAGACATGCGTGCCGTGGCCGTCGCTGTCAAAGCCGCGCACATTGCGCACAGGCCCACTTTTGGGGTCCAGCGGCACATAGCGAAAATCGATGGTTTTGCGTCGCAGTTCCGCATGATCGGCGTCCACGCCGGTGTCCAGGACGCAGACCAGGACATCCTGCCCGTTGATGGATTGGGCGTGGGCGCTAGGGACGCCGCTGACAGCGGGCCAGGCGGCAGCGCCTTTGGGCAGCCGCTGGTAGGTTTTCCCGCGCACGGGGGCGGAAAGCGCCAGTTCCACATTGGGCACGATCATATATTCCGGCTCCAGCAGCGCACGCGCCTGGCCGGCCAGCTTCGGGTCTTTGGCGTCGATCACATACGCGTCCAGATAGCAGAGCGGCCACAGGCTGTTATCGCCATCGGCGTCATGCTCGCAGGGGTCGAGCACCTGCAGACCGATACGTTCCAACTGCTCCAGTGAAGGCGGCGGCTGCTGCGCGGCTTCCACCAAAACCGTGCGGCTCTCCGCAATGGTTTCGGTTTGTAGTGTTGTGGCCGTCGCCCGCTGGGGGGAGCGGCGCAAAGCAATAAACTTTTCGGACATGGGCTTTTCTCTTCAGTGCCGGCAGTTGCGTTCCCTTACTTCTTATTGGCTCCATTGTGCCACAGGCGGGCAGCGCGTTCAAGTGAACGGGATGGCAGTGACGGTGAAAGAGATAAAAAATAAAGTCGCTCTAACTTGCTATTCCACTCCTTCTGTGCTACCATATGGATGGTTGCGAGTCATGGATGGGGCAGCCCGTTTGTGATGACGCTGCGAGGTCTAGTGTGCTGGGCAAAAGTGGGCAAGTCCCACTTTTGTTGTTGTTAGGGGTAGTTCAGGGGCAGTACGGTCGGGGGTAAGCTCATTCTCACCGCAGGGTGCTGGGAGAGTACAACAGAATATGTCAAAAGCGTTAATTGCAGGCATTAATCAGGTTGCTATCGATAAGGGATTGGATCGCGAGATTATATTTGAAGCGATCGAAGCCGCCTTGGTGTCTGCCTATAAAAGAAATTATGGTTCCGTCGCCAATGTGGCGGCCGAGGTGGATCGCGTCAGTGGCGAAATGCACGTGCTGACGGAGCGGGAAGTGGTGGATGAGGTGATGAGCCCCCGCACCGAGATCGCCGAGCCGGATGCGCGCCGCCTGGCGCCGACAGCGCGCGTGGGCGATGTCATTCGGGTGCCGGACACACCGGACAGCTTTGGCCGCATCGCCGCCCAGACGGCCAAGCAGGTAATCCTGCAGCGCATCCGTGAGGCGGAGCGCGACACGGTGTACGAAAATTTTGCCCATAAGGTGGGTGAGGTGATTACGGCGCAGGTGCGCAGTATCGACACCCAGTCGGGGGCCGTGTCGCTCATGCTTGACGACAAGTACGAATGCTTGATGATGCGCGAAGATCAAATTGCGGCGGAGAAGCTGCGCCGCGGCGAATATCTGAAGGTGTATGTGGTGGACGTGCACAAAAGCACACGCGGCCCGGTGATCAAGATCAGCCGCACGCACCGCAATTTGTTGCGCCGACTGATGGAGATGGAAATTCCCGAAGTGCGGGACGGCGTGGTGGAGATCAAATCGATCGCACGCGAACCGGGCGCACGCAGCAAAGCGGCCGTCGTCGCCACTGTGCCGGGGGTTGACCCCGTCGGCAGCTGCGTCGGCATGCGCGGCTTGCGCATCCAGAACATCGTCAACGAACTGGCCGGCGAAAAGATCGACGTGATCGAATGGAACAGCGATTCGGCTGCCTATATTCAGAACGCGCTCAGCCCAGCCAAGGTGCAGACAGTGCTGCTGGACGACGGCAGCCCGATCAAGACGGCGACGGTGATCGTTCCCGACCGCCAGTTGAGTCTGGCGATCGGCAAGGAGGGGCAGAACGCCCGCCTGGCCGCCAAGCTGACCGGTTGGCGGATCGACATCAAGAGCGAAAGCGAAGCCCGCGACGAAGGCATTGATCGCCTGGTTGTCGAGCGCGCCCAGCAGGCGGCGATGAAGGCCACGGATGACTTGCTGGCCAAAGCGGAACGCATCTTGCGCCGCGAAGAATCCAGCGTCGATGACAAGCTGTGGCAGGCGGCGCAGGCGTTGCGTGATACCGAACCCACCGTCGACGGCGAACGGCCTGAGATTTTGCCGGTCGACTTCAAGTCATTTGAAGAACTGGTGCAGGGCATCGAAGATCTGCCGGCGCCCAAGACCTTTGGCGAAGCGGCGTTTGAAGATCAAGAGGCGATTGAGGGGCTGCCCTCTTCGCTCACGGTCGATACGGAATGGCCGCCGATTGTGGATGAAGCGCCAGTCACGCCGGTTTCCGAGCCGGCTTTCTCTGAAGAAGAGACGCCCACTGTTATTGACACGGCCATTGACGAACTACCGGAGGTGATCACGGCGGATATGCTGCGCTCACGCATGGCCAAGCGCAAGAAGGCCGGGCTGGCTGACCAGGAGATGGAAATTCCTGCCGAACTGCTCGTGGGGCTGGATGCGGACGAGTTGGAAGACGACGAGGAGTGGATCGACGAGGCGGTCGGCGCCCGCGGCGGCAAACGCAAGAAAGACAAAGGCGCGGCCAAGACGCCGGCTAAGGGTGCAGCCAAGAGTGATAAGAAGAAGACGCCCAAGAAGCGCTGGACGGGCGACGAGGAAGAAAGCCCTTGGTAGTGTCCCGTAGTTAACAGCGGCAGGTGCAGGGCGACTGCTTTGCACCTGCCGCCGTGGAGCCGATGAGTGCGGAGATGAGCAAGAAGACAGGCGGGCCACGGCCCAAGCACATACCGCAGCGCACGTGCATTGCCTGCCGCAAGGTAGGCGGCAAACGGGGGCTGGTGCGGCTGGTGCGCACGGTTGAGGGCGGCGTCGAGATCGATGCCAGCGGCAAAAAGGCGGGGCGGGGCGCTTATCTGCACCCGCTGCGCATCTGTTGGGAAAGTGGACTGAAGGGCAGCCGAGTGGAGCAGGCGCTGCGCGTCAAGCTGACGCCGGCCAACCGGCAGGCGCTTCAAGAGTACGGACAGTCGTTGCCGGCGGCGGAGCCTGATCAGGGCACAGCAGCCGGCGCAGAATCGCAGGAAAGTGCGGCGCAAGCCGCAGGAGCAGAATGACACGGTGCTTATAATGCTTGGTGCTGACCTGGGAATCCAGGTGGACAACCATGACGGCCGGTAGACTGCTGTCGCATGAAGGAGTGTTGGCTCCTGGGCGTCAGTCCGGCGGTGGCGGGCGAATCCAAGCAAGCCGGAGGCGAATTATGAGAAGCTGAGCGTTGTACGCACATGCATCTCCTCATTTCCTCTTGCTTGCCGCACTTCTTCCTCCTCGCTAAGTCGATATAAGTCAGCAGCCGGTCGTTTCCGTGCAAAGTGTTTTTTTCTGTTGTTTGTTGTTGGTGGACAGCGCCGGACGTTGTTCAGCGCCAGCACACGCGTTTGGCGGCGATGGGTTGGCTTATGGTTTATTTTTCGTTTTAAGGAGGTCTCTATATGACCACAGGTACCAAATCTTCACGCGGGGGAGCGCCGGCGCGCGGCGGCAGCAAGGGCGGCGGCGGCAAAGGCAGCGGCGGCAAGGGCGGCGGCAACAGGCCGCAGCAGGGACGGCCCCAACAGGGACGGCCGCAGCAGGCAAGCCCAGCCGCCAAGCCGGAAGAAGCCCGCGGCAACGGCGCGCCGGCGGCCAAGGCGCCGCTACCGCAAGAAGTTATCGTGGAAGGCGCCATCACGGTGCGTGACCTGGCTACCTTGATGCAGCGCAGCCCTATCGACCTGATCAAGATTTTGATGCAATATGGCATCATGGCTCCCATTACCCATACCATCGATCACGACACTGCCGTGATTCTAGGTGAAGAACTGGGCGTGGCCGTCAAGTGGCCGGCAGCCGAAGTGACGGAAGAGCCGGAAGAGAGCGCCGTCGCCGCAGCAGCCACCGGCGCGGAACGGCCCAAGGCGCGCAGCAAGGTGCAGCAGGTGCTGCAAGCCCAGGATACAAAACAGCTTGCCGACCGGCCACCCGTCGTGGCGGTGCTCGGCCATGTCGATCATGGCAAAACAACACTGCTGGATCGCATCCGGCATACCGATGTGGCAGGCGGCGAGGCCGGCGGCATCACCCAGCGCACAGGCGCCTACCAGGTGACCGTCAACGACAAGAAGATCACCTTTCTGGACACGCCGGGCCATGAAGCGTTTACCGCCATGCGCGCACGCGGCGCGCAGGTGACGGACATTGTCGTGCTGGTGGTGGCTGCCGATGATGGTGTGATGCCGCAGACAAAGGAGGCGATCAGCCATGCGCGCGCCGCCGGTGTACCGCTGATCGTGGCGATCAACAAGATCGACAAGGCCAACGCTAATCCGCAGCGTGTGATGGACGAACTGGCGCTGGAGGGGCTGCAGCCGGAAGCATGGGGTGGCGACACCATTATGGTGGAGATGAGCGCGCTCACCAATCTGGGTATCGAAGATCTGCTCGACAATATCTTGGTTCTGTCCGAGATCGAGCAGTTCACGGCCAGCCCCAAGGGAGAATGCATCGGCACTGTGGTTGAGGCGGAGCTGGACAAATATCGAGGCGTCACGGCTACGCTGCTGGTGCAAAACGGCACCCTGCGGCGCGGCGACACCCTGGTGGTCGGCAAAACCTGGGGCCGCATCAAGGCGATGTTTGACTATGAAGGCAAGCCGCTGCAGGAAGCGCCGCCCAGCACGCCGACAGTCGTCTTGGGCCTGCAAGAGGTTCCGGATGCAGGCGAGGTGTTTGAACGCGTCATGAACGACAAAGATGCACGCCGGTTGGCCGAAGCGCGCCGGCTGGCAGCCAATATAGCCGGTCAGCAGCCCCCGCGCCCGGTCATGTCTTTGGAGGATTTCTTCGCCCGCATGGAAGTCGGCGAAATCAAGACGCTCAATCTGATCGTGCGCGCCGATATGCAGGGTACGCTCGAACCGATTATGAACAGCCTGAAGGAACTGGCCAACGAGGAAATCGATCTCAAGATTCTGCAGGCGAGCATCGGCGATATTTCCGAGTCGGACGTTATGTTGGCCGAAGCCAGCGACGCCGTCGTTATCGGCTTCAGCGTCGGCGTAGACAAGTCCGCCCAGGTGCGCGCCGAACAGTCGGGTGTGGAAATCCGCCACTATGACATCATCTATAAGATGATTGAGGATATCGAGGATGCCATGAAGGGCATGCTCGATCCGATCTATAAAGAAGTCGTGGTGGGCCACGCCACCGTGCTGCAGTTGTTCAAACTGCGCAAGGGCAGTGTGGCAGGCTGCATGGTGAATGACGGTTATGTCAAGCGCGGTGCGCCGGCGCGTGTGCTGCGGGGTGGCCAAGATATCGCCGTGACGGGACGTGTGGAGACGCTGCGCCGCTTTACCGAGGATGTGGCAGAGGTGCGAGCAGGCTACGAGTGCGGCATCAACATCGGCGCCGCCGACTCTCAGCTCAAAGAAGGTGATGTCATCGAATTTAGCGAAAAGCAGCGAGTTCGCTAAGTGCAGTTTGCGCTGCCGTTGCCTGGGCGAAACGCTGCGCAGGCAGCGGCGCCAACCGGCAAGGCCGCTGCAGCGCAGCGGCGCAATCGATGGATTCGTTTTTTGGGAGCACAATTATGTCCAGTGAAATTCGCCAGCAGCGGGTGGCGGAGCTGCTATTTGAAGAGTTGAGTATCATGATCGCCTCTGAACTGAGCGACCCGCGCGTCAGCTTGACGGAAGTGACGAAGGTGGACATCAGCAAGGATTTGCGCAACGCCAAAGTGCTTGTGCACCATGCTGACGACGAGGTTGCCCGGCGTGACCTGCTCAAGGGGCTGGAACATGCCAAACCCTGGCTGCGCGGTCAACTGGCGATCCGCTGTGGGCTGCGCGTGGTGCCGGAACTCTATTTTGCCTATGATGACTCACCGGAGCGCGCTGCGCGCATCGATGAGCTGCTGCGCAAGATCGCAGCGGAACGGCCGGCATCAGCACCGTCCGATCCCCCAACGCCGCCGGCGACGCAAGACGGCGGCCAAACGGTGTCGTAATGTACAACAAGAGCCATCCTGACAGGGTGGCTCTTGTTGTATAATGCCGCGGTTGCATAGCGCCACTTCTTGGAACAACAGTTTGCACAGGAGGTTTTATGCGTGTTTTCCGTGGCCTTAGACCGCGCCGGTTTTCAGCCGGAAACGCAGCCGTTTTCGCTGCCTTACTGGCAGCACTCTTGTTGTTCGCAAACGGCCCCAGCTTGCGGGCACAGGATGGCGACCAACCGCGGCCGCCGGATCAGAGCAGCAAGACGCTGTTTTTGCCCTCCATCACCGGCGGTGCACAGCCGCAGGCAGGAGACATCATTCCCAACCAGTTTATTGTTGTGCTGCAAGAAGCCGCCGTCCAGGCGAACGCCGAAGCAGAAGCGGTGACGGCAGCCAGGCTCAGCGCCGCTGTCAACGGCGAAGTGCTGTTTGTCTATGACGCGGCCTTGTCCGGCTTTGCCGTGCGCGTGCCGCCCGACCAGGCGGAGGTGGCGGCGACTGCGCTGGCAGCCGACCCCGCCGTCGCCTATGTCGAAGCAGACCGGGTCGCGCTCGCCATCGGCACACAGACGGGGGCCACTTGGGGGCTGGACAGGATCGACCAGCGCGACCTGCCGCTCAACAGCAGCTACACCTATGCCAACGAGGGCGCAGGGGTGCAAGCGTATATCATCGACACCGGCATGCGGGCTTCGCACAGCCAGTTTACGGGCCGCGTCGGCGCAGGCTACACAGCCGTCAACGACGGACAAGGGACCAATGACTGCAACGGCCACGGCACGCATGTGTCGGGCACGGTGGGGGGCACGACCTACGGCGTCGCCAAGCAGGTCATGCTGCACCCTGTGCGCGTGTTGGACTGCAACGGGTCAGGCAGCAACTCCGGTGTGATCGCCGGCGTCAACTGGGTAACGGCCAACCGCCAACTGCCGGCGGTGGCCAACATGAGCCTGGGCGGCGGCGTCTCGACGGCGCTGGATACGGCGGTGCGCAATTCCATCGCCGCCGGCATCACCTATGCCCTGGCGGCAGGCAACGAGAACAAGAACGCTTGCAACAGTTCCCCCGCGCGCACCGCCGAGGCGCTGACGGTGGGAGCGACGACCAGCACGGATGCGCGCGCCTCTTATTCCAACTACGGCGCATGCCTGGATATCTTCGCCCCCGGCTCGTCGATCACCTCGGCTTGGAACACCAATGACTCGGCGACATCGACTATCAGCGGCACCTCGATGGCCTCGCCGCATGTGGCGGGTGCGGCGGCGCTCTACCTGGCGGCCAATCCGTCCGCTTCGCCGGCGCAGGTGGCGCAGGCGCTGACGACCAATGCCACCCAGAACAAGGTCAGCAGCGCCGGGACCGGCTCACCCAACCGGCTGCTGTTTGTCGGCTTTCTCAGCGGTGCCCCGTCGCCGACGGCGACGCCAACCCAACCGCCGCCGGCAACCGCCACCCCAGTCGCGACCCAGCCTGCGCCGACAGCCACACCGGCGCCGACAGCCAATCCTACCGCCACCCCACCGCCGGCAAGCTGCACCAACCTGCTCAAGAACCCCGGTTTCGAAAGCGGACGTGTGGAGTGGACGGAATCTTCCAGCAATGGCTATGGCCTGATCTGCACGGGGACAAGTTGCGGTGCGGCGGTAACGTCACGCACGGGCAGCTATGCCGCCTGGCTGGCCGGCGCCAATCGGGAGAGCTCGCAGATCAGCCAGCCGGTCACACTGCCGGCAGGCCAGAGCAGCACGCTCTCCTTCTGGCAGCGCATCAGTTCGACCGATGTGTGCGGCTATGACTATGGCTATGTGCGCGTGCTGTCGAACGGCGTCACAACCACAGTCAAGAGCTACAACCTCTGTTCGTCCAACAACACCAGCGGCTGGGTCAACACCAAGATCGACCTGAGCACCTATGCCGGCAAGACAGTGACCATCATTTTCCGAGCCACGACGGACAGCAGCAACATCAGCAGCTTCTTCATCGACGATACGCAGTTGGTGAGCGGCAGCGCTTGTGCGGCCGCCGCCGGCACAGCTGATGTTGAGGCCGCCGCCGCCGAGAGCGGCGAGGATATTGCGCCGAGCACCCAGCCAAAACCGGAAAGCGCCGGCGCGGCGGCGGAGATTCAGCGCTAAACACAGCAGGACGGCAATGTAACACAGCTATGCAACAGACGGCTGTGGGCGCGTGGCGGCGCCCACAGCCTTTTTTGTGGACGATGCTGGTATACTTGGACGCACAACCAGTTACAGCAGCCGAGAAAGAACAGGATCATGGCGAAAGAAACGGCAAGAGAATTAAAGGACTATTTGCAGGCGGCGCGCGGGCGCCAGTTGGAGGAACTGCAGGAGTGGCTGCGCATCCCCAGCATCAGTGCGCTGCCCAACCACAAACAAGATGTGCAGCAGGCCGCCGAGTGGCTGGCGGAGCAGTTGCGCCGCAGCGGGCTGGAGCATGTGCAGGTGATCCCCAGCGACATCCACCCGCTGGTCTACGCCGATTGGCTGCACGCCGGCGCCGATGCGCCGACGCTGCTCTGCTACGGCCATTTTGACGTTCAACCGGTCGATCCGCTGGAGAAATGGACAACACCGCCCTTTGCGCCGGCGCTGCGCGGCGATGACCTTTTTGCGCGCGGCGCCTCGGATGACAAAGGGCAGACCTTTATCCATGTCAAGGCAGTCGAAGCGCTGCTGGCCACCAACGGGCAGCTGCCGGTCAACATCAAGTTTCTGGTCGAGGGCGAAGAAGAGTTCGGCGGCGAGACCATTGAGCAGTATGTCAAAACGCATCAGCAGGAGCTGGCGTGTGACGCTGTCCTTATCTCCGACACTCACATCCTTTCGCCCACCCAGCCGTCAATTATTTACGGGCTGCGCGGTATGTGGGCAGCGGAATTGACGGTGACGACAGCCAAGCGCGACCTGCACAGCGGGTCGTTTGGCGGCGCCGTACACAACGCAAACCAGGCGCTGGCTGAACTGCTGGCGGCCTTGCATGATGCGCAGGGGCGCGTAGCGGCGCCGGGCTTTTATGATGCGGTGCAGCCGCTGACGGATGAAGAGCGGGTGGCGCTGGCGCGCGTGCCCTACGGTGAAACCGAACTGCTGGCCGAGACGGGGGCGGCGGCGGCCTGGGGCGAGCAGGGCTACAGCATCACCGAGCGGGTGGGGGCGCGCCCGACGTTGGAGATCAACGGCATGTGGGGCGGATTTACGGGCGACGGCTTTAAGACGGTTATCCCCTGTGAAGCGCACGCCAAGATAAGCTGCCGGTTGGTTCCGGACCAAGAGCCGGGCCAGATTACAGCCGTGCTGGAGAAATATCTGGCGAGCATTGCACCGACGACTGTTTCCGTCAGTTTGCACGTCTATCATGGGGCGCCGCCCTTTTTGGCGCCGTTTGATGGGGCAGCCGTGCAGGCGGCGGCACGCGCGTATACGCGCACCTTTGGCGTCGAGCCGGTCTACATGCGCGAGGGCGGCTCGATTCCGATTGGTGCGGTGTTCCAGCATGAATTGGGTGCGCCGGTGGTCTTTATGGGCTTCGGGCTGGCCGACGACAACCTGCACGCGCCCAATGAGAAGCTGCATCTGCCCAATTTTTACCGCGGGATAGAAACCGTGGCAGTCTTCTTGGAAGAGCTGGCTTAGACAAGGGCAGCCGAAGCGGTGGCCGGCGCAGCTAGGCGGCTGCGCCGGCCACCGTATGTACGGCGACGCCCTGGGCGCGCATTGCCTCCAGCATGGCCGGCGGTGCGCCGGCGTCGGTAATCAGCACGTCCAGATCGCCTATATCAAAAATCTTGGCCAAGGAGCGCGCGCCGAACTTGGTGCTGTCCATAAGTAGCACGACGCGTTCGGCGCTGTGCGCCATCGCCCGTTTGACCTGGATTTCCAGCAAATTAGGGTCAGTGACGCCTTCGCTGGTTGTGATGCCGGTGGCGCTGAGAAAACAGGTTCGGGCGTTGATCTGGCGGAAGTACGCTTCAGCCTGCGGCCCAACAAAGGTCAGCCCCACATCGCGCAGCAGCCCGCCGCAGCAAAAGACGGTGATGCCTGGCAGCTGCTTGGCTAGTTCATTCATCGTGCCCAGGCCGTTACCGACCACGGTCAGGTTGCGATAGGCAGGCAGATGAGCAGCCATGGCGGCGACGGTGGTGCCTGCTTCCATAAAGATCACGTCGCCATCGGCAATAAAGTGGCCGGCCGCATAGTGGGCGATGCAATCTTTCTGGGCTTGGTTGAGCACCTGCTTGCTGACATAAAAGGGCTCCGTGTCTAGCCGCCGCTCCAGCCGCGCCGCCCCCCCACGCACGCGGCGCAGCCGTCCCGCATCGGCAAGCGCCGCCAGATCACGCCAGACGGTCATCAGCGAGACGCCAAAACGCCGGGCAAGTTCCTCGTTTGTCACCGCGCCGGCCTGGGCAACCTGTTCGGCGATCTGCTCACGCCGCTGTTCCGTCAAGATTCGTGCCCCCGTTGCTGCCTGCATGACGTTCAGCATCCTTTATCCCAACCACTCGCCGTCGCAGCCGGCTAAGTCCCCGGTCATAACAAAATATAACACCACGCGCGGCGGCTGTCAATGACTTAATTGCGGCAATATTTGTTATAAATTGTTATATCTTGGCTATTGACAGCAGACAATCAATCAGGTATGCTGAGGGCGTGATATTTCTATCACCCTAAGTATCACATTCTAACCAGCAAACAACAGAAGAATCGACGAAAGAACAGCAAATCTATGGCTGCAACGACAGCTTTATGGAGTTCTCTGGGCTTCGACGCCCAGCGCGGCACGCTGGAAGGGCAGGTTGAGCAGGTGCGCCGGCTGAGTGCGCTGGACGGCTGTTTTGCCGACGCCGACGCCTATGCGGCGGCGCTGGCGGAAGGCGACCCGCCGATCTACGCCACCAGCGGGGCCGAAGCGGCAGAGGGCGAAGGCCAACTGCACTATGTGATCGGTTCCATCCAGCCCGGCAAGGTCGGCCAGGAATACTACATGACCAAAGGGCACATCCACGCCTGGCGGCCAGCGGCGGAAGTCTACATTGGGCTGCGCGGCGAAGGGATGATGCTGCTGGAGGATGAGCAGAGCGGCGAATGCATGGCGCTGCCGCTGCGGGCGGAACAGGTCGTCTATGTGCCGGGCCACACCGCTCACCGCACGATCAACACCGGCAGCGAGCCGCTGGTCTACTGGGGCGTCTTGTCGAGCGCAGCAGGCCATGACTATGGCGCGGTGGCGGAGCGCAATTTTCCCCTGGTCGTCGTCGAAGTGGATGGCACTCCCCAGGTGCTGGAGCGAGCGGCCTACAAGCAGCTTCTGGCTGAAAAACAGCCGTAAACGAGAGAACGTAAACGAGAGAACAATGACTAATTACGTGACCAAACCGATCCCGGCGGTGCAGCCGCCGGTCGAACAGATCGTGCGTCCGTGGGGTTCCTTCAAACAGTATGCCTTTAACCAGGATGTGACGGTCAGCCTGATGACCGTCACGCCGCAGCAGCGGCTCAGCTTGCAGTCGCACAGCGGGCGCGCCGAATTATGGGTCGTGCTCGACGACGGCTGTGAAGTGCAGGTAGACGAGACGATTCTGCACCCCCAGGCAGGCGACGAAATTTGGATACCAGCCAACAGCAAGCACCGCCTCGCCAGCAGCGGCCCCACGGTGCGGGTGCTCGAAGTCGCCTTCGGCAACTGGCAGCAGGCCGACATCGAGCGCTACGCCGACGACTATGCGCGGCCAGAGCAAGGAGAATAGTGTGGCGCTGCCCGATTCCTGGCGCAAGACAACCCAATACCTGATGCCGAGCCGCCGGCAGGCAGTCAGCGACGGCCGATATGACATCTATCCTTCTTTTTCCCTGGGGCCGGCGCGTATCGCCGGCGGCTTTGATGCGCTGGCGCAGAAACTGGCCGGCGCCGGGCAGGTGACGATCGATGGCTTCCCCGGCGTGCTCTGGAGCGACTTGCGCGAGCGGCTGGCGGCGGCGCTGCATACGTTGGGCGTGCGCGTGCATTGGTGCGACGTGAGCACGGCGCTGCTGCCGCCGGCGGCAATTGACGAGTTGCTCGCTCCCTTTCTGGGAGGCGAAGACCCGCTCTTCGGCTTCCGCTGCACTGCCGATCTGCGTGATTTTTTTGCGCCCGATGCCTTAGCGGGATTGGCCCCCGATCCCGCGGCGGATCTCAACATCGTCTACGGCTGCGGGGCGGCGCTGGCCGGCCGGCAGGGGACGCTGGTCTATGTGGATGTGCCCAAAAACGAGATTCAGTTCCGCCAGCGCGCCGGCAGCGCCTGGTGTCTGGGCGCGGCGGGGCCGCTGGCGCCCAAACCGGCCTATAAACGCTCCTATTTTGTCGATTGGGTGGTGGCCAACCGCCACAAGGCGGCGCTTTATCGGCAGATTGACTGGATCGTGGATGGGCAGCGCCCGGACGACATCACCTTTGCCGCCGGCGCTGATCTGCGCCAAGGGCTGGATCGCATGGCCAACAGCTATTT
>JBBRBX010000014.1:0-65827 GCA_038205395.1 Caldilineales bacterium | reverse complement strand
CGGCAGCCGGCTCCAGAGGTGCATTCCAAACGACGCCATAGGAGCAGGGTTGTCCAACACCCCATCAGCGATCATGGCCAATGCGCCTCCCAACCCCTCTTCGGCGGGCTGAAAGACCAGTTTGACGCGGCCCGGCAGTTGTTTGCGGTGATTCACCAGCAACTGCGCGACGCCCATGCCAATGGCAGTATGGCCATCATGGCCACAGGCATGCATGACGCCCGGCGTCTGCGACTGGAAAGGCAAACCGGTTGTCTCGGTGATCGGCAGCGCATCCATATCAAAGCGCAGCAGAACCGTGGGGGCATCCGCTGGGCTGTCGTCGCCTTCAACCATGGCCACCACGCCGGTTTTACCGACGCCGGTGGCAACCTCCAGCCCTAGCTCGCGCAGATGATTAGCTACAATGCCGGCCGTGCGCACTTCCCCAAAACCGAGTTCCGGGTGCAGATGAAAATCGCGACGCCAGGCCATCAACTGCGGCTGCAGGCGTTCCGCCTCTCGGTGAATCTCTTCTAAAATGGACATAAGTAAGGCTACTCCGGTAGCAGGTCATAGATATGGTGGACGTCGGCTGCATGAAAACGTGCTACATGATTGGTGGGCGGCAGCGCTTCTTCATAGAAAAAAGCCGGTAGCTCATCGTCCTGCACGCCAAAACCTGCCTGGCGATTGAATTCATGCTCCATGCGCAGTGTCTCGCGGCCCAGCGCCTCAAAAAAATCTGTCGTCAACTGTGTGCCGTGCGCATCATTCATAGCTTCCACCATAAACTCTTGGTTGGTATTGGTCACGGTCATGCCAAAGATGCATAAGCCCAACGAATCATTGGCCGCCACGCGCGTCTGATGCAGCAAGCTCTGGTTGATCATGTCTTCCATTTTCATCTCGCGCGTCTTGAGGCGCGGCAGATTACCGGCGGTATGATCGGCTCCTTGCGCGGTGACCATCATCGTAATGCCGGTCACTTCAACCACACGCGGGTCATAGGCGCTGATTGCTTGTTTCTTGATCACCGGCACCCGCTGCACCTGATAATGCTTGCCCACGCGTGCCGTGCCTTGCGCCCACAGCCTGCCCACCTCTGTGCCTGCTGCAATTTGGGCCAGGCAGTCCACCATAAAGTCCAGATCCCCAAAAGGGGCAAGACCGGCATCCATCAACACGCCAAGCGTAGCGCCGGTTTCAATCGTGTCGATGCCCAAGTCATTGGCAATATAATTAAGCTGCGCCAGATAATCCGGTTCGCTGATGCCACAGTTGGAACCGAGCAAACCCAACGTCTCATATTCGACGGGTGATACTACCTCTTTGCCATCTGCATCATGATAGACATTGCTGCACTGGATAACACAGCCGGGCATACAGGCATGGGTCTGTTCACCGCCGCGTGACGTATTGAGTTCCCCAATATAGTCACCACCCATTTTGAATGTTTCGCCGGCAGAGACATCAGCCAATTGGCCGCCGGTGAAGTTACGCACCGGCAAACCGCCGATATAGTTTTGATAGTCGGCCATGCCCATCGTGCCGACCTTGTTGTAGAAGTTGACCACCACGCTGTCAGCTTGCAGCATCTTGGCATAGTTCTTGATGGCGCCGTTGACCTTTTTCTTGTCGTGCAGTGGTGGAATCCTGTCCAAATCCACCACAATTGCTTTTACTTTTTTGCTGCCCATTACTGCGCCGACGCCGCCGCGTGCCGCCAGGCGCGACGGGCGCCCTTCCCGATCGCTAAAGGCAATCCCAGCCAGCAGCCCTTGGTATTCACCAACGGGGCCGCAAATAGCGATAGCCACCTTGGGCGTATAGCGTGCGTAGAGCAACTCGGCGACGACAAAATTACCCTTGCCCAGATAAGGGGACGCATCGTCAAAGGTGATTGCGCCATCCTTGTGAAAGTGCAACACGACCCAATCAGGTGCGGCGCCATGCAGCGTAAAGCCGGCAATCTGAAGCTGTCCGAGGCCGTAGCTGAATGTACCGCCGCCATTTGCTTCCTTGATGCCGCCGGTAAGGGGGCTCTTGCAGCCTACGCTCGTGCGGTTTGCATTGGAAAACGCTGTGCCGGCGAAAGGGCCGGCGGAAAAAATGAGCGGGTTGGCGGGCGACAGTGGCTCCACTGTTGCTGCGCCCAACGCCAGCAGCGTTTTGGCGATCAGGAAGCGTCCCGCTTTGACAATCTCCTCGCCGTGCAGTTCGCGCGCAGCGACTGCATGATTGCTCAGGTTGATATCGTAGTAGGTGCGCATGACAATCTCCATTACTCTCTAGTCCGGTTCATGACGGCGTCCCAATATGCAGTCAAATGCCGCTTGCGAACATCGCAGTCAACAGTACGGAACCGAAAAAATTTCATTAAGTACACTTAGTGTACCACACAGCGCAAAGAGCGCTGACTGAGACTCCAGCCTGAATCCCTGGAGCTGCCAAACAAGAAACGAGCGAGATTTGGGCGATCCGGCGACGTTCACTGCTCACGTGCATTGACAGCCTGAGCGGCTTGGTGCCACAATGGGCCTCACTGACCTTTTCTATCAGAACCAGGAGGTGAACACATGTTGCTTCAAACTGCGCCGCTGGTTGAGACGGTGAACAAACTACGTTCCGGCCATCTTGATCTGCACCAGTATGTGGATGAGATGTGCGACCGCATCACCGCCACAGACGCTCAACTGTGGGCATTTGTATCGGAGCCTGACCGGCGTGGCCGTCTGCACCGCGAGGCAGACGCACTGCTGGCGCACTACCCGCACCCCAAGGAGCGCCCGGCGCTGTTTGGGGCTTTGATCGGCGTAAAAGATATTCTGCATGTCGATGGATTTGTGACACAGGCTGGCGCCGCTGTGCCGCCGGAGCTATTCGCAGGCCCTGAGGCCGCAGTTGTGCAGCTTTTGCGTGCAGCAGGCGCGCTGGTGGCCGGCAAAACGGCAACAACCGAATTTGCCTACTTTGAACCAGGGCCTACGCGCAATCCGCACAATCTGGCTCACACACCGGGCGGGTCGAGCAGTGGCTCGGCGGCGGCTGTGGCAGCAGGACTTTGCCCGCTGGCGTTGGGCACGCAGACAATCGGTTCGGTGATTCGTCCGGCGGCCTTCTGCGGTGTCGTCGGTTTTAAGCCTACACTGCACCGTATCCCCAGCGAAGGCGCAGTTTATTTCTCGCCTACGCTGGACCAAATTGGGCTGTTTGCGCAGGATGTAGCCGACATGCAGTTGGCGGCGTCCGTAACTTGTGCGGGCTGGTATGAGGTGCATATTGAAGAGGGCGACGTGCCGATTCTGGGTGTGCCCGATGGTCCCTATTTACGCCAGACATCGCCGGAGGGGTTGGCGCTCTTTCGGCAGCAGTTGCACCGGCTGGGCAAAGCCGGCTACACCATTCGCAATGTACCGACACTGCTTGACATAAAAGAAATAAATCATATGCATCGCCGTCTGGTGTTCGCCGAATTTGCGCGGCAACATGCCGAAATCTTTACACGCTACCGCGATCTTTACCGGCCGCGCACCCAGGAAATTATCGAGAGTGGCAGACAGGTAAGTGATATTGAGTTAGATGAACTGCGGACTAACTGGCTGCAGTTGCGCGATCGGCTGGAAACGCAGATGGCACAGGCGGGCATCGACCTTTGGGTCTGCCCGGCAGCGGTTGGCCCAGCTCCAGAAGGGCTACAATCCACCGGCGACCCGAATATGAACCTGCCGTGGACACACGCCGGCATGCCGGCCATCACGTTGCCCGCCGGCTTGGCCGCTAATGGTCTGCCGGTCGGCTTGCAGTTGGTGGCGGAAGCGGAAGAAGATGAGATGCTGCTGGCCTGGAGTCGGCTTATCGAGGCAGATTTGCTCTAGGCTGGCGGTGCACAGCAATTTCGTGCAGCGCAAACAGTACGGTGGCGAACACCAACATATTTCGTAGAGCTTAGCAAATGCGCGGTAACTGCTCCCCGGCCAGCAGATCGACGATGCGCGTTCCTCCAATACCCGTGCGGGCCAGCACCAGGCCGGGGTGAGAAGTCGTCACTTCACCAATGATGGTTGCCTGCGCAGCAAGAGGGTGCTGTCTCATACCTGCAAGCAATTGGTCGGCTGCATCAGGCGCAACGATAGCGACAAGTTTGCCCTCATTGGCAACGTATATCGGGTCCATCCCCAACATCTCACAGGCGGCGGCCACTGAGGGATGCACCGGCAGCTTATTTTCAAAGTAGGTAATGCCTACCTGCGCCGCTTTAGCAATTTCATTGAGGGTAGAGGCAACGCCACCGCGCGTAGGGTCGCGCAGAACGCGAATGGCAGCCTGGTCCGGCACTGTTGACAACATAGCAACGACTAAACCATTGAGTGCTGCGCAGTCACTGCTGATCGGCGCACCAAATTCTAATCCTTCACGTACGCTTAGCACAGCAATGCCATGCAGCCCGATTTCCCCGCTGACAATGACGAGGTCGCCTGGCTGCACATACTGCGGGCCAAGGGCAACGGTTGGCGGGATTAGCCCGATCCCACTTGTGTTGATATACAGCCCATCGCCATGGCCGCGGTCGACCACCTTTGTGTCGCCTGTTACCAGGGTGACGCCGGCGGTGCGCGCCGCGCCGGCCATTGACTCAACGATCACGCCCAACTGCTGCATCGGCATCCCTTCTTCCAGGATAAAGCCGGCGCTGAGAAAAAGCGGGCGGGCGCCGCTCATGGCCAGATCATTAACCGTCCCATTGACAGCTAGATGGCCGATGTTGCCGCCGGGAAAGAAGAGTGGCTGCACGACAAACGAATCAGTCGTATAGGCAAGCCGGCTGCCGGCAAGTTCAAGTATGGCGGCATCCCCTAGATCAGCGAGGGTGGCGTTGTCAAAGGCGGGCAGAAACAAATGCTCCACCAACTCGCTGGAGAGTTTTCCGCCGGCGCCGTGTCCCATAACAATTGCCGGGTAGTGGCGCAGCGGCATAGGGCAGCTCCAGCCGTCAAATTGTGGTGTTTGGTTGTTCATAAGCGTTAAGATGAAAGCGTCCGGCTTGGTAGTAGGCGGCGCACGCACCTTCGTTGGAGACCATCGTAGCCCCCAATGGGGTGCGCGGCGTGCAAAGCGTGCCAAAGACAGGGCATTGATTGGGCTTGAGCCGGCCCTGCAGCACCTGGCCGCTGTGGCACAACTCTGACTCCTGAGTCGTAATGTCTTGCACGGCAAAGCGGATTTCCGCATCGAACTGACGATACTGCGCGTTCAAGCGCCAGCCACTCTGGGGGATCACGCCAATGCCGCGCCAGCCGCGATCCACCACTTCAAAGACGCTGGCCAGCATTGACTGCGCGGGGCCGTTGCCGCTGCGTGTCACTGCGCGTGAGTAGGCGTTGTCGATACTCGCTTCGCCTGCCTCCAACTGCATGATCGTGCGGCGGATACCTTCGAGCACATCAAGCGGTTCAAAACCGGTCACTACAATCGGTGTGTGATATCGCTCCACCAGCGGCTCGTATTCCCAGTAGCCCATGACACTGCAGACGTGGCCGGCCGCCAGAAAGGCTTGCACGCGGTTGCCCGGCGCAGCCATAATGGCGTCAATGGCAGGCGGCACACGCACGTGAGAGACCAACATGGAAAAATTATCCAGCCCAAGCTGCCTGGCTTGATAGACGGCCATAGCATTGGCGGGAGCGGTCGTCTCAAATCCAATGCCAAAGAAGACTATCTGGCGCTGCGGGTTTGCCTGCGCTAGTTTGACGGCATCGAGCGGCGAGTAGACGATTCGCACATCGCCGCCTTCGCTCTTGACGCGTAAAAGATCTTTACCGCTGCCAGGCACGCGCAGCATATCCCCAAACGAGCAAAACGTAACCTCCGGGTGAGCAGCAATCGCCAGCGCCTTGTCGATCATCTCCAGCGGAGTCACGCACACGGGACAGCCTGGGCCATGGATCAACTCGATACCGGGAGGCAGCAGTTGATCGATGCCGTTACGAATAATGGAATGGGTCTGGCCGCCGCACACCTCCATAATGGCCCAGGGACGTGTTGCCAATATATGAATTTTATCCAGCATCCGCCGGGCAATCTGTGGGTCGCGAAATTCTTCGAGATACTTCATGAGCCAATTCTTTCTAGCCGTCCTGCATGGGATTCAGCTCGTGCGTCAGCGTTCCCAGTTCGGCGAATAGACGCAGCGACTCTTGCGCTGACGCCTCATCCAACTGCGTAATGGCAAAGCCGACATGCACAATGGTGTAATCGCCTATCTCTATTTCCGGGACATAGGCAAGACAGACTTCTTTGACGATGCCGGCAAAATCCACACGCCCCATGCGCACGCCATCTGCTTCAAAAATTTCAGTCACACGTCCTGGGATACCAAGGCACATGCTGCACCTCCTCTAGGCGAATTATTTTCCATCTGATTTGTCTCTCAGATCTTTCCCAATCGTCCCTGCACCTTTTTGATCGGAAAGCGCTCCTGATTACGTGCCAGTTTGTGCAAAACAGCGTCGCTGATGTCAATGCCGCTGCTGTTGGCAAAGCTGAGGCAGTAGATCAGCACATCGGCCAACTCATCCGCCACCGCTGCCCGCTGCTGCGGATCAGCCAGGCTTGCGCACGACTCTTCCGGCGTGAGCCATTGAAAGTGCTCCATGATTTCCGCCGCCTCAATGGCGATACTCATGGACAGATTCTTGGGTGCGTGGAACTGCTGCCAGTCGCGCTCCGCAACAAACTGCTGGACGGCCAGACGCAGGGCGCCTACGGATGTCTGTTGATCGAAAATGCTGTTGCTTTCAATTGTTTTATCTGTCATCTGTTTTATCTGTTCTTTGATTTGTCTTGCTGCCAGTGCTAAGCCTGGACTAGCGCTTTTGCGCCACAATTAGGCCATCACGCAGCGGCAGTAGGGTGACAACCCAGGCCGGGTTGTTGGCCAACATGCGCGTGACTTCATGTACACCTACTGTGGACGGATCGTCATCATCCGGCTGGAAAATGCGCCCGTGCCACAACATATTGTCTATGATAAGCACGCCTCCTTTGCGCAGCTTTTCAATAATCACAGGCAGCGAGGCGGGATAGCCGTCTTTATCAATGTCGTTAAAGATGAGGTCAAACTGCCCCTTGGCGCTGCGTAAAGCCTCCACCGCTTCGCCTACGTGATAGTGGATCAAATCGCCATAGCCAAGCGCCGCCAGGTGACGCTGCGCCTGCTGTGACAGATCCTTATCCCAAACAACATGGTGCACTTCGCCCGCAATCTTTTCCTGCAACCCAGCTGCGCCGCAGTTCTCCTGCACAGCCCGCGCAAACCAGGCAGTGGAGTAGCCGTAGCCGGAGCCAAGCTCGAAGATGCGCCGCGCCTCAATCAGCCGGGCAATTTGATAGCAGGATTGGCCGGCCACCGGCCCAATAATGGGGAAGCCATTCTGCTCCGCGTATGCCTCCATGTCCGCTAATTCCGACGGGCGCTGCGGCACGAGCGTCTCCAAATAAGCTTGCACTTGATCGTAATCAAATTCCTTGCTCATTGTTGTTGCATGTCCTATCGCCGTAGCTCTTATGCTTGATGACAAAAACGCTTGCCCTGTGGATAAGGAAAGAAATCCAGCAGTTCCCCTTCCCGTGTACGCTGCTGCAGCTCCTGCCAGAATTCAGGCGTATATAACCGCCCATGCTCCTCCTCCATCACTTTGCGCAGAGGAGCCGGAAACCAAAGGAAATGGCGAAACTCTTCGGGGAAAATATCGTGTTCACCGACTGAGAACCATGGCCCCTCCGCCACTTCATCTTCATAGCTTTGCGATTCCGGCATTGCGCGAAAGTTGCAGTCCGTCAGCAAACTGAGTTCATCATAGTCATAGAAAACAACCCGCCCATGGCGAGTGACGCCAAAGTTCTTGATAAACAAGTCGCCAGGGAAGATGTTGGCTGCTGCCAGATCAGTGATTGCGTTGCCGTAATCGACCACGGCTGCCGCCGCTTTCTCTGATCCCATCTCTTTGATATACAGATCTAAAGGGTAGAGCCGGCGCTCGGTGTACAGATGCGAGATGATGACCTGGTTATCAGTGACCGTAACGGATTGCGCAGCAACCGACTGTAGCTCCTCCAGCAGTTCTTCCGAGAACCGTTCGCGATCAAAGATCAGGTATTCAAATGCCTGTGCATCCACCATGCGTCCGACGCGGTCGTGCTTAAAGACCAATCGATAGCGATCCATAACCTGTTCGCGCGTGGTAGTTTTGGGATAGGCAAAGCGATCCTTAATGATTTTGAACACGACATCATAGGAAGGCAGGGTGAAGACCGTCATCACCATGCCTTTGGCGCCGCGTGCGATTTCAAATTTGTCGTTAGAGTTGAGCAGATGGCGATAAAGTGCACGATAGCGTTCCGTCTTGCCGTGCTTGTTATACCCAATGGCAATATAGAGTTCCGCCACCGGCTTGAGTGGCATGATACTCTTCAAAAAACCAACCAGGTCGCCAGGGATGTCGGCATCGACATGAAAATACGAGCGGGTAAAGCTGAAGACAATGCTGGCCTCCGCCTCGCTGAGCAGCACAGTGTCCACGCGCAGACCGTCTTCGCTGTTAAGGAGCGGCAGCACCAATGGGATTAGCCGGTTGCGTTTGCGGACACGGCCAACCAGATAAGCGGCTTTATTACGATAAAAGACCGGTTTGAGCATTTCGACGCAATCCACATCCGCTGAGTCCCAGAGTTGATCTAGTTGCGCTTCCAGCACCGCAGCCGCTTTCTGGACGTCACCGTCAAGATCAACAAACGGCACGCCAAATTGATAGTCAACCAGTATCGACTTAATCATGGACTGCAAGGTGCTGACTTGTACATACAGCCGCAGGCGGCCCGCATCCCCGCTAGGCAATGTCGTTGCGCCCAGCCAGACAAATTCCAGTTCCGGTTCGACGCCGACTGTGACAAGAATCCGGCGCGTCACGGAGTTGTAAAAGGTCTCGCCAACTTCCAAATCTTTGCGCCGGCCAAGCAGGCGCGCGTAACTGAGCTTAATGGCACGCCAAAGCTGTTTGTCCAGCACATCGTCCTCAAGCAGCGTCCTCACACCCATCACGACACCGCGCAACGTCTGCTCGTACAGTTCCAGCCTTTCGCTGGAATCAGCCTGCCAGTGCTGCCACTCGCGGCGTTCAAAGCGGTGCTGAGCGCGGCGGGTGATGGCGTGAAACTGTGTTTGATAATCGTCAAAGGCGTCATGGATGGCAGTAGCGGCCAGCCAAACCATCTGGCGCAGCCGCGGCGGCAAAGATGTTTCCTCGCCCGCGTCCACTGCGCCGGCATCAAGTGGCGCAGCTTGTTTGCTGGCCTCCTCATTGGTCTCCGGCTGCGGTTTCTTCATTGTCACTCTACCATTTGACAGTCAATGCAAGGCAGTATAAGCTCACAAATATTCCAGTCCGTATATACCATATCATATAACCAGGCACTATCGTATTTCGCCGTGTGCGCTCTCTCGCCGTAGATCATCCGCTGTTCATGCGCAGGAGGAGGTGACGCCTAAAAGCACTTTTACTTCCAAGTTGTGGAGATAGTTTTTCGTCCCAATCATCTGATTTTCCCAAGGAGAAGACAATGCGGATTTCACCATTGTGGCGTACTGTGGCAGTGGTGGCTGCCATAATTTTGGTGCTCACCTCTTGCACCGCTCTTGTAGCGCCGGCGCAGCCGGCTCCTGCCGGTGCGACAGATGCGACGGCAACGGAAGTGGCTGCCGAAGCCGCGACAGCAGAAGCTGCTGCCGGTAATGCCGTCACGCTGCGCATTACCTGGTATGACGATGGTAACGAAGGAACCATACTGCGTGACCTGCTCGACCGTTTTGAAGCCGCCAATCCGGATATCAAGGTGATCGTCGACACGGTGCCGTATGCGCAAGGCATCCTCGAATCGCTGCCCTTGCAGTTGGAGGCAGGCCAGGGGCCTGACCTGGCACGCGTCACCCAGTTGGGCGATCTCGCCAAGCATTATCTTGATATGCGCCCTTTGCTCTCCAACCCCGACTATTGGGACACAAACTTCGGCCCCTTCCTTACCTGGATGCAGAGCGAAGCAGGCGGTAAGGCCATCCCAGGTTTTATGACGCAGTTGACCGTTACAGGTCCATTTATCAACCGCACACTGTTTGACCAGGCCGGCGTGGCTGTGCCCAGCGATGCCTCCGACCAAGTCACCTGGGAAGAGTGGGCCGACGCCACGCGCAAAGTGGCTGAAGCGACCGGCACATTTGCGATGGTAATGGACCGCTCCGGTCATCGGCTGGCCGGCCCTGCCGTCAGCGAGGGCGCCAAATACTTTAACGCCGATGGCTATCCCGCTATGGTCGGCGATGAAGGCTTCAAAAAGATGGCGCAGTTGATGATCGACTGGCACGCCGACGGCACAATGATGCCCGAAGTGTGGATTGGTTCAGGCGGTTCCTATGCGGCCGGCAACGAACCGTTTATAAACGGTCAGGTGGCGCTGTATATGTCCGGCAGTTGGCAGATCGGCCAGTTCGCCGACAAGATTGGTGACGCATTTGACTGGGAAGCTGTGCCCAATCCTTGTGGCCCCGGTGGCTGCACAGGCATGCCGGGTGGCGCTGCACTGGTGGCGATCAACACGACACAGCATCCGCAGGAAGTAACCCGCCTTATGGAGTATTTGACGCAGGAAGATGTAATGGCGGAGTTCTATGCACGCACGCTGTTTATCCCTGGCCATCTCGGCCTGGCAGCCAAAGGCATTGATTTTGATACGGAGCTGCCCCAGGCCAAGCAGTCGCTCGCCATGTTCTCCTCGCAGGTGAACAAGCTGGAGCCGCTGGCCTATGATTTGCAGGCATACAAGTACAATACAGTGCTTTTTAATGCCAATCGCGACCGCCTCGGTCAAGTGTTGGCAGGCGAACTGACGCTAGATGAAGCCATCGCCAAGATGCAGGAAGACATCGACGCCGGCATCGCAGCCGCGCAGCAGTAACAGCAGCCGTGTAGGCGTGGGCAGAGGCATACCTCTGCCCACGCCTATCCAATTCGGACTTCGGAGAGTTAGCGTATGTCGGCAACGACCAAACCTGTGCCCGCAGCGCCGGGCGAACGACTGGCTTCTTTACCCCCACCGCGCCTCCCCTTTGGTGAGCGGATTGGCGATGTCTTGTATCGACTCTACGCTGCCGTCATGGCTGCACTCGATTTTGTCTTTAACCCAATTCAGCGCCTGATTGGCGCTAAGCGCATGCCTTATGTGTTTGTGCTGCCCAACCTGTTGATTTTCGGCATTTTTGTGCTGTTCCCCATGCTGCTCAATTTCTACTATGCCTTTACCGGCGGCACAGCGCTGCGGCCGGAGGATCGTCCCTTTGTGGGGCTGGCCAATTTCCAACAGATTTTTAACTGCCGCAACTTTCTAAATCCTGCGACCTGCCAAGAGGATTATTTCTGGCGTGGGGCTTACAACACAGTCTTTTTTGTCTTTTTTCAAGTCGGCGGTATGATCCTCATCGCTTTACTGACTGCGGTGGTGCTCAATCGCACCGTCAAAGGGCGCGGCTTTTTTCGCAGCGTCTTCTTTTATCCCGTGCTGCTTTCACCTGTAGTCGTTGCGCTGATTTGGAAATGGATCCTGCAGCGCGATGGGCTGTTCAATGCTGTGCTGGTCAATTTCGGCTTTGAGCGCGTTTTGTTTTTTCTAAACGCCAACTGGGCTACGCTGTGGGTAATCTTGATCAGCATATGGGCGCAGATGGGGTTCTATACCCTGATCCTGCTGGCAGGTTTGCAGTCGATCCCAACTGAACTGTACGAGGCTGCCGCAATGGATGGCGCCAATCCACGGCAGAGCTTTGGCCGTATTACGCTGCCGCTGTTGATGCCTACTATGCTGGTTGTATCGGTGCTGTCGATCATTCGCGCCGTGCAGGCTTTTGATCTGGTATGGGTGCTGACGGGCGGCGGCCCAGGCACGGCCACTACCTATTTAGTGCAGTATATTTATGAAACCGCCTTTGCCAATCAGGTGCAGCAGTACGGATTGGCGTCGGCGGCTTCCATGCTGTTGGGGTTTGCTCTGCTGATCTTCACCCTGCTGCAGTTGCGGCTAGGAGAACAGTCCGACATCGCCTAGGCGTAAAGGAGCTTATCATGTCCACCGCAGGAGAATTCTTAACGCGCACGCGAGGCCGAGGCCGGCTGCATTGGTCGGATGCGTTCACCTACCTTTATCTTACCTTGGGCACCCTGATCATGTTTGTCCCCATCGTCTGGTTGGTGCTTTCGTCCTTCAAAACCCCAGCGGCGTTGGTGCGTTTTCCACCCGACCTGCTGCCATATGATCAGAAGAGTATCCAGGTAGAAGGCTACGACCAGCCGCTGCCTTTGTATAATGTAACTATGGGAGATGGCAGCGTGCGTACATTGGCGCAGGTGCGCCGTGTGGGTATTGAAGCGCAAATGGTTGATCCGGCTGCGCCGGAGGAGATCATCAAAGTCAACATTAACCAGCGTCAGGACCTGCGCGAGTTGCGGTTGGCCACGGAAAATTATATTGAGCCGCTGGCGCGCTTTAACTTTTTGATTTACCTGCGTAACAGCATTGTCGTCACGGTGGCCGCCACACTCATTACCCTGGTTATCAACAGTATGGCGGCTTTTGCCTTATCTAAGTACGAGTTTCGCGGGCGAACCGTCATATTCATCCTCATTTTGAGCACGTTGATGATTCCCATTTCGGTCATCCTCGTGCCGGTCTTTTTGGTCATCACCGACATTGGTTGGAGCAATAATCTTTGGGGCGTCATCATCCCCGGCGCAGCCACGCCGACCGGCGTCTTTCTGCTGCGCCAGTATATGCTCACCATCCCTGATGAATTGATACACTCAGCACGTATCGATGGCGCTTCGGAGTGGCGCGTCTATTGGCAGATCGTCATGCCACTGGCGGCCCCTGCCTTGGCGGTGCTGGCCATCTTCTCGGTAATGTGGCGATGGAACGATTTTTTGTGGCCGCTAATTGTGCTGAGCCGCAGTGAATTGTTTACCCTGCAGGTGGGGCTTGCTTCGTTTCAAGGTGAGTTAAACGTACAGTGGCACTATGTGCTGGCGATGACCGTCATGACGCTGCTGCCAATAACACTCGTGTTTGCCATCCTTCAACGCTTTATCACGACCGGGATTGCCACAACAGGCATGAAGTAGCGGATGATTTTCGAGCATCTGGCGCTATAACAGCCAAATCGGATTGGACGCATCAAAGCGTGTCACGGATGTTGGCAAAGCCGGCAAAGTCCTGTGTGATAAAATCGACAAAAATATCCGACAGCCGCTGTGGCGCCTCCAGCATGGGGCTATGGCCGATCCCGCGCAGGACCTCAAGATTGTTGGCGCCCGGAATGGCAAGCAGCGTGCGTGTGGCGGCGGCGCGATCTACAATCGAATCCTGGTCGCCCCACACCAGCAGGGTGGGGAGCGTCAACCGAGAAGCATCGGCAAACCGATTCCAGTGGCTGAGGCCGCGCGCCACTTCAACAAAAGCGGCTGGCGCCATCTGCTGCGCATCATCCACCAGCGTCTGCAGCAGACTGTCGTTGCCGCTCTTCTGTGGCTGTGCACGCAAAGACGGCGCCAGTAAGGCGATGGCCTGCGCCAGCAGCGGCCGGTCATGCTTCATCTGCTCGAGCAGCATATAGCCGTCAATGGGCGTAAAAACACCCTCAACGGGTACGCTGCTGACCAGTGTCAAGGTGCTGAGCCGGCCCGGATTTTGGAGAGCATACTCGACAGCAATCGCCCCGCTGCTGGAATGGGCGACAAGATGAAAATCGTCCCAATCCAGCGCCTGCACGAGCGCCTCTACATCCCTGCTTTGCTCTTCAATGCTATAGCCGGCGACGCTTTTGCTGCTGCCGCCGCAGCCGCGTAGATCGGGGGCAACCGCGTAAATTTGTTCCGGCAGCGCCTGCGCAAATCGCTCCCACCAGCGCGATGTGCCATAGCTGCCGTGCAGCAGCAGTACGGGAATGCCGTCCGCCGCTCCCCAGCTTCGGCAAAAAAAGGTGATCGACGGCGTCACCAAAGTCTGCTCGGACCGGTTCTGCTCAGCTTGCTTCATTGCACAGTCACAAACGGCGACTTTCTTCGGCGTCGTCAGGTAAAAACAGGAGCAGCAGAGCGGCGCCGGCTGCCAATGGCTGGGGGCCTTCGCTGCTGCCGACTTCCTCTTCACCCAAAATCAGTCCCCCTTGTACAACGACCCCATCAGGGTCCACCCAACCGATGGTTCCTCCCTCAAAAAGCCCGTGGCTGTAGACTTGTCCTTCAGGCGTAAAATAACCCAACTCGCGCTCATCGTGGGCAGTGCGACGAAAGACGCGGCACTGGTCGTCGATGCGACCGACAACTTTCCCTTCCCCCCAGCGCAATCGATAGATGGAATTGTCTGCACCCACAAAACCGACGGCAATTTCGCCGCCGTCGGCGCTGCGCTTATGAATTGTTGTGCGACTGTCGCCGCTGGTCAGTATGTCAGTCACGGCGTTCGCACGTGCATTGCCGCAGCAAGATGTTGCATGATAGACGGATTGGCGGCCGTCAGGGTGGTGATGGAGAGCGAGCCATAGTCACGGCGTTCATCAGCCAAAGGGAAAATCGGCTCGCCGGCGGCAGTGACGACGACACCCCCGGCTTCACGAACAATCAGCCAGGCAGCCGCCAGATCCCAGACTTTTGGCGTAGTCTCAATGCCGGCAAGCGCCGTGCCGTCGGCCACTTTGCACAAGTGATAGGCGGCGCTGCCCAAAATGCGCGGTTTCAGCGGCGTGGTCAGCCGATAGAGACGCTCCGTGCGCGTGCACTTCACGATAAATTGTTCATCATCCGCCTGTGTAATCGGGGAGGTGGCGATCAGCACGCCCAAACGAGTCGCCCCCTGGCCCAGCGCCGCTTGGTACTGCTCGTTGAGCAGTGGAAAGTCCAGCACGCCTATCACCGGATGGCCATTATGCAGCAATGCAATGCTGACGCCCCAGATAGGCAGCCCGTGCGTAAAATTCGTCGTGCCATCCAGCGGGTCCACCACCCAGGTAAAGGTGTCTTTGGGATCGTAGATGGTGGTTCGTTCTTCGCTTAAGATAGCGTGGCTGGGATAAGCTTCGCTAATACGTGTTGAGATCAGACGGTCGATCTGTTCATCAGTCTTCGTTACAAGGGTTCCGTCACTCTTGCGCCGGGCGCGATGCTGTCCAAAGGTTTCCACAGCGCTTTTTCCGCACTCCGCAGCGAGGGCAGCGGCAAATTGCAAATAAGGTTGATACTCTTCTCTTGTCGGATTCATATTGCCTCGTATTATCCCCCCTGCTTTCGCTCTATGCAATTTCAGCGCCTTGCTGTGTCCTGTGTGCTTACACGGCAGGGTGGCAGGGTGGCAGGGTGGCTGTCTTTGCACCAGTACTAAGTTATGGTAGAAAGAACAATTGAGCCTTTACGCCACAGACAGGCAACAGCGACGCAGATATTCGGACGGGAGACGCAGTATATGCAGCAAATTTGGCTAGCACTGATTGGTGGTCTCCTTCTGGGTTGGTTGATTGAATGGCTGATCGACTGGCTGTTCTGGCGGCGCAGCCTGGCCGAACTGCGTCGCGAGAACCAGGAACTGCGCCGCCGCCTTGACGAGGTGCAAAACCGGCTTGACGCGCTGCAGACCTCTCACTCATCCGCAAAATCCACTAAAGGACAGTAAGACATGCCAGCGCGCCGTTCACCGCGTTCGATCCGATGGCTTGATGGCTCCAAGTTTGCTGTACTGCTGCTGCTGTCGGTTCTTGCTATCGTTCTCTTCGTCACCCGCAGTTGCCAGGAGCAGCAGCAGTTGCTGCCGCCGGTGGTTGAACTGGCGCCCCTGCCGACCTTTACCGCCCAAGCTGTTATCTCGGCTCCCGTACTTATCTCTCCGCTCACAGGTGAAACAGTTGCAGCCGGCGCCGTAGAGTTGTCCGGCTCCGCCCAACCCGGCTCCAGCGTGCAGGTGCGCTTGGATGGGCAGACGTTGGGAACCACTACGGCAGCAGCTGACGGCACATGGCGTCTGCTGGCGCGTGTGGCTGCACCCGGCGATTATTCTTTGGCTGTTGATGTGCTCAACGACCTGGGCCAGGTCATTACCGGCAGCGAGCCGATCAGTGTAAGTGTCTTGTCGGTTACAGTGCGTGCACCAACGTTGGATGACAACCTCTTGCGCGCCAGCCTGAACACAGGCGCTGTGGCACTCAGCGGTTCTGCCGAGCCAGGTTCGACGGTAGAAATTTTTGTCGGTGGCCGGTTGATTGGCCAGACGCTTGCCGACGTAGCGGGTCGCTGGCGTTTTGATGCCGATGTCCGTCTGCCGGGCGTCTATGCCTTTGGCCTCAGTTCATTGGATGCCGGGGGTAAAGTGTTGGCGACAGCGACCCCGGTGCGATTGGTCGTTGATGCGCCGGCGCAAGCTGTAGCGGCCGCACCGCCTACCAGTACGGCAACTAAGCTGCCAACGGCTACAGCGACAGCCACAACTGCACCGACGGCCACCAGTACCAGCACGGCCGCTTCCACGCCGGCGCCAACACGGACACCGACGCCCATCCCTACGGCCACCGCCACGGCAACCAAGCCGCCAACGGCAACGCAGCCGCCGACAAGTACAGCGACCCCTGTTCCTACAGCGACGGCCACGCTAACCAAATTGCCAACTGCTACAGCCACAGCTGGACCGACGGCAACCAATACCAAACCGGCAACCTTCGCACCATCACCAACACGGACGCCAACGCCCGCACTTACGGCTACGGCAGCAGCAACCAAGCCGCCAACAGCGACAGCCACAACCACAACTGCACCGACGGCCACCAGCATCAACACGGCGACCTTTACCCCATCGCCGACTGTAACCAAAACGGCAACATCTGTCCCAACCCAAACGGCCATGGCTGCACTTGCTGCAACCAGCACTAGCACAGTCACGGCAACTGTTGTACTGTCGCCAACATAAACGCGGACATCTGCTCCGACCCCGATCCAAACAGCAGCGTCTATGTTCACACCAGATGCGCAGCGGGAGGGCGTCGCGGGCACAGCCACCACAGCCAGCCTTGCAGCTGCGCTAGAATCGGCCGTCACGCCCCCAGGCCCGGCTGCTACAGCGACGCAACCGGCTGCTGCTGCGTCTGTGGCGGTCCCATCCGTACCAGTGCAGACATCACGCACCGCCGCTACTGTTGCCGCACTTTCCACGCCGGCCCCAACAACTAGCGAAGGCGCGGCAGTCGCCCAGCTACTGCGTGCGGAATTAATACAGATCGTCTGTAAGACCTGCCTCTAACTCATCTAAGATATAGTGACGGGCTGTCGTCTCCAACCGTTTGTGTCCCAAGGCTTTCTGGGCCATACGTAGATTGCTGCGCGCCAACTGTGTGCCGACAAAACGACGAAAGTCGTGCGGCTTGACGTTGTCGACGCCGCACCCGGCAGCATATTTGCGCACCACCCGCCAGATAGAAACCGCTGACATCGGGCGCTCCGTAGCACGCTCGCCGCGCCCCGAGAAAGCGGTGAAAATGACATTGCAGTGCACCGGCCGCGCAGCCAGCCATGCTTCTATGTGGCTGTAGGCTTCGCGGCTGAGCGGCGCCTCGCGGCGTTCAACATCATTCTTGCCGCGCACAAAAACGACATAGCCCGCGCCCTTGGCTTTGATCTGCTCGCTTGTCAGCCCCACCACCTCGCTGACGCGCAAACCGCTGCTGGCGAGCGTGGAGAGCAGGGCGGTGTCGCGCAGCCCCAGCAGCACCTTATCGTCTGGTGCATCACACATTTTTCGCATAGCAGTAGGTTCTATGCGTGTTCGGGAGGTAGACTTGATGCGATCTTTGAGGGCGGCGCTTTTGACGCCTGCAATGTTGTCAAATGCGCTCGCTGCGGCAACGGGAATGTAGCCTTGGATGGATGCCTCGCGCATAAGCCGCTTTACGGCGCTGAGCATACGGTTGATCGTGTTGGGGCTCATCGTTGTTTCCTGAGCCAGATGCGTGCGCCAGCGTGCCAGGGTGGCCGCCTCCACTGCGGCTTCTGCGCTGCCGGCAAAGCGCACATACGCCTGAAAGTCGCGCTGGTACATAGCCATGCTGGAAGGTGCCAGCTGGCCGGCCAAAATAGTCGAGTCAAACGCCAACTGCACTTCAGCAGGCGACGATGGAACGGTGGGCGGCAGAAACTCTTTTTTGCGCATAGTAATTGTCTCCTGTAAATTTAATTACTCTTATTCAATCATGAATTACCTCCAATGTCAACAACTAATCTTGTAAGTTAAATAGCTTAAATCAACATAATATGTACAAATCAAAAACAGTTGCTGTTCGCATCTATGCCGCAAGTGCACTCGTGCGCAGCACGTCTGCTGAGGCGTGTAAGCGGCGGTGCGAGGGAGGGCAACACAAGAAGGTTTGATTGCTCTTCAAGTTGGGGCGGTACATAGATACAAACAAGATCGACTTATGGCGAAGGGCAGCGGGAATGTGTACTTGCGTTCAAACCAGCAGCAGCGCTCTATTCACTATGCGAATTGCGATGCATGACGAAAGAAAAGAGTCATTTAATTGCGTCATGTTACTCGTTTAATTTTCCTTTCTTTCTATATCTCGAAAACCACTGCTCCCAAAACCACTGCCCCAACTGCTACGCCGAGAGGCCGTAGCCCAACAGTCCGAATCCAATCTCAGTTGACGCAGGGCATATGCCTGTTTACACGAGTAAGATACACAACGGTTAGGGTACGTAACTGAGTAGGAGTACGCTCTTATTGATTCGCACGATTCATCCATAAGTCGAAGATACCGCCATGTCTCATTCCAGCGACAATTATATTTTACGCAACCGTGCCACCAGCACCAGCATATCCATGCCACAGCGCCGGTCAACTTGGTCGCTTAGTTGGGAATTTGATTGGTCGCCTGCTGCCACAGCCGCAGATATCCCAGCTAGCGCCAGGCGGCCCAGCCGCAGCAGTGACGAACTGGCTCATCTTCTAGATAGAGCACTCGCCTATGCCGGTTAATCACCTCTCAAAGTAGCACATACTGAATTCCGGATAAAACACTGACCGACCTAACTACTATGCGAATTTTCCTTCTACGGAAAGGGTATTTGACTGCCCCTTCTTGTCTCTGGTAGACTCACCAAGTTAACTTCCGCCTGATTCCGGACTGATTCATGTCTTCGCCTACACAACTCGATCAACCGCTGCTTGTCGCCGCTGACCTCGAAGGGGTGTTTCTACCCGAAATCTGGATCGCTGTCGCCGAACGCGCCAATCTGCCGGAGCTGCGTCTTACTACGCGCGATGTGCCTGACTACGACCAACTAATGCACTACCGCATAGATATTTTGGCACGCGAGCGAATGACTTTGGCCGACATCCAGTCGGTGATCGCCGCCATGGAACCGCTGGCAGGCGCCGTAAAATTTCTGGACTGGCTGCGCTGTTATGCCCAGATCGTTGTTATTACCGACAGCTTCTACGAGTTTGTCACGCCATTTCTGGCCAAGCTGCACTATCCAACCGTTTTTGCCCATCGGCTGCTAATGGATGATGGCGGTATGCTGACAGGTTACCGCTTGCGCACCAGCGACGGCAAACGCAAAGCAGCGGCTGCTTTTAAGCAGCTTGGATTTTTCACGGTGGCGGTGGGTGATTCCTACAACGACACGCTGATGTTGGCGGAGGCAGACCGGGGTATTCTCTACTGCCCTCCCGACAACGTAATTGCGCAATTCCCACAGTTTCCCGTCACGACTGACTATACGCAATTGCGCACGGCGCTGGAACAGTTCATCACCCGGTAAGCACCCTCGCCAGCATGATGTCAGCAAAAAGGCTTGACTGTACAACCTCAATCTCACCCAGCTTGAAGAGTTCCAACACTGCCAGAAAGGTGACGATCACTTCCAGCCGCGTGGCGCTTCGGCTCAAGAGCGCCTGAAACGAAAGCTGTGACGCTTGCTCCTCTTCTGTACTGAGCCGGTGCAATAAAGCGCGCACATTGTCAATTTGTTCGGCCACGGTGATTGAGTAAGTTTTTACACGCGGCATAGGCGAATCTATCGGCAGCCGCTGCAGCACTTTGCGCAGCGCAGCCTGCAGCCGCACCACATCAAGATTGTCCAGATCCAACCGCCGCGATGCATCTGGTCGCGGTGCGGCCCGCACGTATACCCGCAGCCCCTGTTGTTCGCGCACGCGCAGCAGACCGGCTACGGCTTTGAATTGGCGATACTCCAGCAGCTGCCGCACCAATGCGTCGCCGCTCGCCTCATCTTCATCCTCCTCGCTGGCGGGGCGCGGCTTAGGCAGAAGGTGATACGATTTAATGTAAAGCAGACGTGAGGCTACAATCAGAAAATCCGCCAGCGCCCCCGGCTCTATCTCTTCCAACTGCGCCATTGTCTGCAAATATTGATCTGTGACTGCTACAAGGCTGATGGCGCTGACATCCAGTTCCTGCGTTTCAATCAGGTGGAGCAGCAAATCCAGCGGCCCTTCAAAAGCAGGCAGATGCACCGCATAGTTGGAGCCAAGCGGTTGTGGGCGGGAGGCCAGGTGGCGATTCATCAGCGTGCAGCCTGTCTAAAAGTCGCTTTCAAAAGTTTTGAAGCGGCGCCTCGCACGCAGCAGTTCGGCGAACAGCAGCCCCGTTTCGGCGCTGTCACGCCCCGCCACGCGCTCCACCTTGCAGCCTGCCTGCAGCAGCGCCTGCTCCATACTGCGGCTGACGCCACCTTCGCCACCCACAATCGTCACATACTCAGCGCTGCGCGCTTCCTCCAGTGAAAAGCCTACCGTGGGACGAAAGCGTGCAATGTAGCCTAAGCTGTTGACCAGATCCTCACGCGCCTGCAGCACAGTTTGCTTCCCAGCGTCTTGGCCTGTCTGCCCGTGCTGCCAGAAGAGCAGGTAATGACGCGTGGTCTTGAGGCCAATCCCCTGCTGAATTTGTTCAACACGCTCAAAAAGCAGATCGCGCCAGCGATTACCCTGCGTCCATTCACTACCGGGACAGACGGTCATATTATCCGGAAACTCACGGTGTCCCCACACGCGCGCCAGCGGTATGCGCAAATCCTGCATCAGCCAGGCCAGTAGATGCGCACCTGAGCGCAACTGTGCCGACGACGGAATTTTGCCATTCATAAAACTGCCGGCAAACACGACGCCGGCAGTGTAGCCATAATGGCGAAATACGTGATAGCTAGCTGTCTCCAGAAAATTTGTCTGTTCAATACTGCCATCTTCATGCACAAAAAAGTGGTAGCCAATACCTGGCCAGGCATCTTTACCCCGGTTGGGATCTGCCGCTACGTGAAGTTCTGCAATGCGCGCCGGCCCCATATGTGGAGGCGCGGCCGTGTGGTGGATGGCAAGATGAGTAATCTGGCTGAGCGAACGCCGTTCATAGCGCAGCGCAGGATGCTTGGGCAGTTGCTCGACGATCACGCGCAGTGGTGGCTTCGGCACAATAAATGACGGCGCCGCTTTTGCTTGCGTCTCCAACTCGGTACGCAGTTGAATTCTCTCTACGCTGAGCGCTGTCCGCTGCTCATCTAGCTGTGTCGACTGCCGTTTTTCAGCCGCCAGTTCTTGCTCTAAGCGAGCAATTTGACTTTGCATCTCCTGCAACTGGTCCGGCGAATCCTGCGCTGTCTGTACAATGCCGGCCGCCGAAAATAGTTCGCGCTTCCAGCCAAGACCGCTGTCCCACTCGCTCCCCGGCGAAACGGTTTCGACAAACTCGCAGGCACCCCGAATAGCGGTCGGCGGTACATGCGGAAAACGCTGCCGCAGCCACGCCAACAAGCGCCCTCCAGCCGCAATCTGCACCGGCGTTGGTTCTCCCCCGCGGGAAAAGTCACCGGCAAAGGCAATGCTGATCGCCTTCCGCACATACGCTTCAGACACATCTGCCGCACGCTCCAGCAGCTGCGTCTGAAATATTTCACCCTTAGTATCTACTACAAAATCATACAAAATCCCAGGCCAGTCACGGCGATGCGCAGCAGCAATCTCCTGCAGCGAAGTCTCGGGTGGAACGCCCGTATGGTGGATCACCAGCAGTTCTACATCACCGACAGCTCTCTCCACATAGCGGTTGGCGTCACGCGGCAACTTATCGACGATGACGTTAAGACGCAGCCCACCTTCCACAACGGTGGGCTGCGTCTCAAGCTGACGGCGCAGATCGATCAACTCCGTCTGCATCAGCGTAATTTGTTGCTGCCGGTGTACTACTTCAGCCCGCTCTTGGTCCGCCTGCAAGCGCAACTGCTGATTCTGCGAGTCTAACTCGGCCAATTGTTTTTCCAGCAACTGCAGCTGTGTGCTGTCACTTGCCCCCATGCCCAATGCCGCCAAGTGCAGGCGAACTTGGCGGCGCAGCATCTCTTTCCACACTACCCCGCGGTAGAAGGTCTCACCGGGACTGTCGCTGGCAATCAACTCACCTAAACCCACAATGGCGTCAGCCGTCAGACCTAGATTTTGCGCCAGCCAGGCGCAGAGGCGGCCTACGGCATCGAGCTGCGGCAGCGGCGGCGGCGCTTGGTGAAAACTGCCGGCCAGACAGATATTGACCCCCTGCTCCGACCACACCTGGTCGGGCTGCGCGACATCCTCCAGTTCGCTGGTCTTTAATATTTCGCCCGCAGCGTCCACCACAAAATCGTAGGCGATTCCAGGATAGCCCCGCTTAATATGAGCCTGTGCGATGCGATCCAACCCCAGTTTTGGGTGTACGCCCGTATGGCTGACTACGATATATTTGATTTGATTCAGATTGCGCCTGGCATAAGGCGCACCGCTGTGCGGCAGTTTGCCGGTAATATCCGTAAACAGACGCACGGGCAGTTGAATGCCCGAACTATCCCCTGGCTGTGCGCCGGCAAACTCTGGCGCTTCGACGGTCAGCCAACGCGTGAGAGGAGGAGATCCCTTCTCCTTAAACCAAGCAATCCCCTCATGCACAAGGTCCAACTCCAGCGTGTAATTGCCTGGCTCCTCGGGCAGGGCAATATGTGTATCGATGACAATCGTCTGGCCCGGCGCCACATCCTCCGGTACATCTGTGCGCAGGTCACGCACAGGTGGGATCGGCAGCGGGCGGCGATTGCGATAGTAGCGGTAGCCCAGCCTTACTGGATTGCCGCCACCCCATGGCCAGGTCATGCTGCCAGTATTTTTAATGGTGATGGGCGCGCTGATCATTTGCCCCGCCAAAAGCCGCGCTGGAAACTGTTCTCCCAGCCATTCAACTTGATAGGGTGGTTCAGGCTGCCGGCGGCGCACGCGTTTTGTTTTTCCCTTAGGCGGCGCAGCAAGCACAGTGGCGCTTCCCGTGACGCTTCCCGTGGCGCCTGTGTGCAGTGTTGCAGCATTACCGGCGCCAATTCCTAGCGTGGCATTCTCATCGCCAGACTGTGCGCTTTCTTCGCTTTGCGCCTCTTCCTCCTGCCAGCGATAGTCGTGCGCCAGCGCCTGGCGGAAATCCTCTTCTACACCCAGCTTATTGGCGATATACCAACGATCCAGCCGCGGCCAACGGTATAACGCCGCCACATGAATCAACTGGGCGCTGGGCTGGTGGTTCCAGGCATCGATTTCCGCCAACATCGCCTGCACCCAGCCCGTATTGGCATCAGGCCAAGGCTGCGCCTGCCCGACTTCCGTTAAAAATACCGGCAGATGGCGCATATGCGGCGGCACGGCCGCCAAAAAGTCTGTGTACGCGCGGAACTCTTGATGGCGATTTTGAAAGGGTGGACCAAATTTGGCCGAACTGGTGATCAGGCCAGGGTCTGGGCCCTGCGTGTAGGCATGGAGTGCGATACCGTCGCAGTTTTTAGGTCCCAGCAGCGTAAGAATGTCTTGCAAATATTGCACCCAGTCGCCATTGGCGTTGCCGGGGTAAATCGTTTGCGTATTCCACGGCGCCACTGCACCTACGATCACCAAATCGTCTTGATGGTCAGGCAGCCGGTGGATGACGTCGCGACAAAGACGGTAACAGCGTGTATACAACTCCGGCGTGATCACTTCCCCTGGGCTGACCAATGCCCCGCGTGTTGTCCGTATCTCGCGCGATGAGTCGGGCTGCGCAGTAAAGCGAATGGCAAGCCCACGCCGCAAAGGGTCGGCCTCTTCGGCGGGCCCCTCGCGTTGTGAATGATGGCGCGACCAATCGACCTTCACCCCAGGCCGCTCAATCGCATAGTTCATCTCGTTGCCAAGCACCCATATCTTGCAGCCGCGGCTGGTGGCGACAAAATTCGCTACACGGCGCGCAAACATCTCGTACAGGCTGCTGTGAGGGAGTGTACCGTCCGGCTCATAGCCGTGGTTCAGGCGGGCAATAATGCCAAGCCCACGCTCGCTGTATGCCGAGTAATCGACACCGGAGCGATCTTCCGGCTCATGGCCCAGCGACTCGGTGAAGACAATCCAACCAGGCCGGGCGGCCTCCAGCATAAGCTGCTCGCCGCCCGGCTCGTGAATGCCAAAAATAAAGGGAGAATCGTTCAGGGGACGCGGCATAACGCCTTTCCGTCAGTGCTCATACTGGCCACAATTATAGCACAGACAGACCTTTTTCCCGCTTACGGCGCCTGCTATGGACGCTTATCCCCCGCTATCTCTCCCATGCCGGATGGGGTGCGACGGCTCAACTGGCCTTCAGGCGCAGGCAGTTCCGCAGCGATAGTCAGGCTCGCCGGATCCAGCACATAGGGTGGCAAAACGAACGAACTGGGCGGCAGGTAAGGCAATGGGTCATGAAAACCACCCCAGCCATCGGTACGCTGATAAGGGTTGATGCGAATGGCAAAATGCAGATGTGGCCCGCTGCTGCCGCCGGAATTGCCGGATGCGCCGATGTATTGCCCACGTCCCACTACCTGCCCTTGCGTGACCGCAATGTTGGACAGATGCGCGTAGATGGATTCGCCCCAGGCGTGGCGTAACAAGATATAGTTGCCAAAGCCATCCGCCTCAAATCCTGCCTGCGCTACTTCTCCCGCTTCGACAGCATACACGAGTGTGCCGGACGGCGTTAAAAAATCAATGCCGTTATGGCCATGCAAGGCGACGCCGTCATAGTTGAAGCGCGCATAGAAAGCCGGGTTTTCGCCCCACAGTTGGGCAATCCCATAGGCGCCGTCAAACGGGGCGGCCAAAAAGACTCCGGTCTGCCGATTGGGAATAGAGGTGCCTGGCAGTTTGGCCGCAGGTGCCAGCAGCGCGGCGCCGTCCGCCGTTTTCTCGGCGACAAACCCAATCAACTCGCTGCCACTGCTGCCGATGCCTCCCACACGCCACCAAGTCAGCCCATCCTTGGACACCGGCCCACTGATGATGATGACTACCGTACTCGGTGTAAACATGCCCAAAACATCATCAGCCGGCTTGCCGTTAACACCTGGCGCTCGGCGTGTGTTGGCAAAATCTGCCGTTACACCCAGTTCCCCTGGGCGAAAAGTTGTAAGCGGAAGAGCAACACGCTCCATCAAGGGCGTTCCATCCGGCAGGGCTTGCGCCATCCAGCCACGAACGGTCTGCCCGGCTCCCTTGGAAATTGCCACCGCCCACCAGGACATACCATCACGGGCAGCGGGGCCTGACTCCACTTTGCCCTCTGCACCGGCAGGAATCTCAGCCACAATATCGTTGGCCGACTTGTTTGTAGAGCCGGCTGTTCTTCGCAAGCGCACGATGGTGGTGGTGCGGAAGCTGTCACCCGTCTGCAAAGTTCCATTGGGGACAGTCGTGGAAGGTGGCGGAGCGGGGACAGCAACCTTTACGAAGAGAGGTGTGCCGTCTGCCAGCTTTTCGGCCTGCCAACCAGACACCGAGCGACCATCTGCCAGCTTGCCTTGGTTTCGCCACCATATCATGTTATCGGCATAAGCCGGACCATCGACCACAGTCAGCACCGTACCCTGCGCAATATCGGCGACGACATCATCAGTCGGCTTACCACTGATGCCGGGCGTCTTGCGCATACGCACAATCGTCAGCGTCTGCACCTGATCTCCAGGCTTGAAACTAAGCGCTGCACTCTCTAACGCTACCTTCTCCAATAGAGAGACGCCATCACCGGTAAACTGAGCCATCCAGCCATCCTGTGTGCCCGTGCTCAGGCTGCGGCGCAGATTCCACCATACAAGCCCATTCTGCTGTGCATAGCGGCTGCTGATAACTTCCAGCTTTGTGTCATTCGGCAGCGCAGCAAGCGTTGGGCCGCCGGGAGTCTGGCGAAAATTGACGACATCCAGCGTGCGCACTACATCTCCGGCTGCAAATGCTGCCGGTTTGGGAAGGGACGCTTTCCAGCGGTAGTCGTTGCGCATAGCTTCGCGAAAACCTTCAATGACGCCCTGCTTGCCTTCGATATACCACTTGTCAAAGGGCGGCCAACGGTAGAGCACAAGCGCACGTATCTGCTGTGCATTCGCCTGCTGATTCCAATTGTTGATTTCCGCATAAGCAGCCTGCACCCAACCGTTGTTCTGATCAAGCCATGCTACATCTTGATCGGTTTCAGTAAGATAGGCCGGCAGCCCGCGCATGGCGGCGGGAACGGCATTCATAAAGTCGCGATAGGCTTGAAAGTTGTAGAAGCGGTTTTGGAACGGGACATTCATTGTGCCCTTATCGGTAATCAGCGCTGGATCACTGCCGTGCGTGTAAGTGTGAAGCGAAATACCATCCAGGCCGATGGCGCCAAGTGCAGCCAGCAAATCGGTGAAATAGCGCACCCAGTCCCCTGTTGGGTTCCCCGGATAGGTTACTTGGTTATTCCATGGCGCTACAGCGCCAGTGACGACCTGATCATCGCCGTGGCCAGGCAGCAGCTTGATGGCATTACGGCACTGGCGAAAACAGCTTGCATACAGCGCAGGGGTGATTGGCTCATAGCCTGCCGCCGCACTGGCGCTGGGCGTTGTGCTTTTGGCTGGGGATGAACTGGCTGCAGGGTGCAGCGCACTGAAGCGGGTAGGGCTGCCGTGGCCGTTTGGATCAACATCACGGCCCCGATGCAGTTGCACATCGGTTGAGGCCGCAGCGCGCACTGCGCTGGGAGCCGCCGGCCATTCCTGGCTGTGGTTCATTTCATTGCCGATCACCCAGATTTTGCAGCCACGGCTGCCGGCCACGAAATTCGCCACCCGTCGTGCATAGTCAGCGTATTGGCTGCTGTGGGGAATCGTACCCGTTGAGCCATAACCGTTGTTGATGCGGCAGATAATCCCATAGTCTTGGCTGGACCAGGGCGTAAAATCAAAGCTGCTTTGATTGTTTGGATCGCTGCCCACTTCAACGGTAAATAGAATCCAGCCACGGCGGTTCGCCTGAGCCATCAGATACTCGCCCCCCGGATCATGGAGACCAAAAAGATATGGAGAGTCAAACATGGGACGTGGCATAAGGGTAACCTCCCTGCTGTAATGTAGATTGAGAAGTAGAGCGATGATAGCATGAATCGTAGAGCATGTCCATGCATTGTTTCTGTTGACGATTTTGTTTGTTCTGGTTGTATTTTTTTTATGGCTACACGAAAAAACACGGGCTAAACAAAATCACTTAAAAGGCAGTTGACGCTGCTGTTGCCTTTTGCTACAGTGGCAACTGGGCAGCCCAAAAGCCAGCGAGCGTCAGTCTGTCGCCAATTGCCTACTCTTAGCTTATAGTCAGCCCTGCCGGAGCATTTCGGAATCATCATGCCCTATCGCTCACCACTCACCACACCTCGACGCTTGCTTCTCATCTGCGCCGCCTGCGCTTGCCTGCTGTTTACCCGCCCGGCTCAAGCGCAGTCCGCCACGTATCCCGTACGTCCAGGCGACACCCTCGCCGCCATCGCAGCCGAGCATAAGACAAGCGTAAGCGCCATCATGCGACTGAACAACCTGACTGATCCCAACCTGATTCGCCCTGGCCAGCAGATCAAACTACCGCCAGGGTCGGCTGCAGGCACAGCATTGGCGGCGCCACAGGCAGCGGGCGAGCCTTTTATAACTCCCACCGAAACAACCCGCGTCTATGTCGTCCAACCCGAAGATAGCCTGACCTCTATCGCCGTCAAATTTAAAACAACACCGGCACGGCTGGCTGAACTCAACCAGCGGTCGCCTGCCGCAGCGCTGCACGTTGGTCAGCCGCTGCGCGTGCCCGAAGTCGCCGGCCTTTCCTTCCAGACCTTCCAGGGCGACGATATTCCTACAGCCGGCAACTATGTAGTCCATGTTTTGCAGCCGGGAGAGAGCGCCGCTTCGGTGGCGCAAGCCTACGGAACCTCGCTGCGCCGCACCCTGCAATTGAACAAGATCAACGACCCGTCGCTGCTGAAACCAGGAATGAAACTTATTGTCCCGCCGCCCTCGTTTGCCGAACTCTTCGCTGACGTTGCTATCGGCCCCGACGACTTTCCCCTTTATCCGCTGATTCCGACGCAAGACAAATGGATTTCGGTTGATCTTGACCACCAGCGCACCTTTGCTTGGGAAGGCTCGAAGTTGATCAAGTCGTTCTATATCTCCTCCGGCAAAGCACGCACACCGACTGTGACCGGTGTCTTTCGCATTTGGGGCAAGATTGCCGCTCAACGCATGGAGGGCGGCAGCCGCGCTGCAGGCGACTATTACAATCTGCCCAATGTGCAGTGGGTGCAGTATTTCTACCAAGACTACTCCTTTCATGGCACCTACTGGCACCATAATTTCGGCACACCCATGAGCCACGGCTGCATCAATATGTCGAACGAAGACGCTAAATGGCTCTACGACTGGGCCAGTCCCACAGTGGAAGACTACAAATGGCATACGACCGGAGTCGAAGATCCTGGCACCCTGGTGGTCGTGTATCAATAAAGGCTTAGTGCTTTTTGTCGCTATGCGAAACAGAAGCGGCGCGTTCGAAGTGTTGCCGTTTGCTGCTTGCGGATTTACTATAAAGCTGCCTGCTGGGCCAATTTTTTCGTCCTAGCTTTCCAACTTGAGAAGGGAATCCACACATGCCTTATCAGGCAGAAGATCAGCGCTATGCGCGCAACATTTACCGTCGTACAGGTCGCAGCGGTCTGCTGCTGCCTGCCGTTTCACTCGGCCTCTGGCACAACTTTGGCGGCATCGACACGCTCGAAAATGCACGCACCATGCTGCTGCGCTCCTTTGACCTCGGCGTCACGCACTTTGACCTGGCCAACAACTATGGCCCCCCCGCAGGATCGGCTGAGGAAACCTTTGGGCAAATCCTGCGCCAGGATCTTCGCCCCTATCGCGATGAGCTAATCATTTCGAGCAAGGCAGGCTATTACATGTGGCCAGGCCCTTATGGCGAATGGGGTTCGCGCAAATATCTGATCGCCAGCCTCGATCAGAGTCTGAAGCGCATGGGGCTGGAATACGTCGACATCTTCTACAGTCACCGCCCCGACCCCAACACGCCGCTTGAAGAAACTATGATGGCCCTTGACTATGCCGTTCGCTCCGGACGCGCCCTCTATGTCGGCATTTCCAGCTATTCACCGCAGCAGACGCGCGAAGCGGCTGCCATCCTGCGCCAACTGGGCACCCCCTGCCTGATCCATCAGCCGTCCTATAATATGTTTAATCGTTGGGTCGAAGATGGTCTGCTGGAGACGCTCGACGAGTTAGGCATCGGCTGCATTGCCTTCTCACCGCTTGCCCAAGGGCTGCTCACGAACAAGTACCTAGACGGCATCCCTGACGATTCGCGTGCCGCCAAACCGTCGGGCTTTCTCAAACAGGATCAGATTAGCGAAAGCCGTCTCGCACGTGTGCGCAAGCTCAACGTAATTGCCCAGCAGCGCAGCCAGACGCTGGCGCAGATGGCCATTGCCTGGGTGCTGCGCCATCCGGGCATGACTTCAGCACTGGTCGGCGCCAGCCGCATCAGCCAGGTTGAGGACAATCTCGCCGCCCTCGACAACCTGAACTTTGCTGCAGACGAGTTGACAGCCATCGAAACTGTACTCAAGGGGGATGGTGAAGACCCAGTCTGGTAAAAACTGAACCGCACTGCAAAACCAGACTAGCTTTCTATGGCTTCGCCTCGCTCAACCTTCTGGGCGAGGCGAGTCTGCCTTTTCTAACCTCTATATTCCTATCTGTCAACGGAGACAAATTGCGATGAAGACTGACCTCACTTCCCACCAGCGCGCTATTGGCGACAAGCCCATGCGGCCGGAAAGCCTGATGATGGGCTACGGTTACAGCCCGGCACTCTCGGAAGGGGCAATCAAGTGCCCCATCTTTATGACCTCAACTTTTGTTTTTCACACCGCCGAAGAAGGCAAAGCCTTTTTTGAATTAGCCTATGGCTTGCGCAAGAAAGCGCCCGGCGAAGAAATGGGGCTGATCTACAGCCGTCTGAACAACCCCGACTTGGAAATTTTAGAGGATCGACTGACGCTGTGGGATAGAGCTGAAGCCGCGGCAGTTTTTGAAAGCGGCATGGCCGCCATCACCACCACGCTGCTCACGTTTCTAAGCCCTGGCGATGTAGTGCTGCACAGCGAACCAATCTACGGCGGCACCGACTATCTGCTCAAACATATCCTGCCTCGTTTCCAAATTCGCACGGTTGGCGTGCCGGCGCATCTAGGCCAGGCGGCCATTGCAGAAAAGCTGAGCGACCGCTCTATCGCTGCGCACCTTGCTCTCATCTATCTGGAAACGCCTGCCAATCCCACCAATGCACTGGTCGATATGGCCGCCTGTGTGAAGCTGGCGCAGCAGACAGCCCATGCGAGCCGCCGTGTCTTGGTCGCCGTCGACAACACCTTTCTTGGCCCGCTCTGGCAGCACCCATTGCAGCACGGAGTAGATCTCGTGCTTTATTCCGCCACCAAGTACATCGGCGGCCACAGCGATGTAATTGCCGGCGTCTGTCTCGGCTCTCATGCGCTGCTGGGCCAGGTGAAGTCAATGCGCACGATCATGGGCACTGCCGCCAGCCCCATGACCGGCTGGATGCTGATGCGCTCACTCGAAACGCTCAAGCTGCGCATGACATCGCAAATGAAAAATGCTCGCTATGTGGCGGATTATCTGGTCAGCCAACCCAAGGTGCAGCGAGTCTACTACTTGGGCCAGCTAGAGCCTGGCTCGCTTGACCATGCCATCTATCAGCGCCAATGCCTGTCCGCAGGCAGCATGATTGCCTTCGATATCAAAGGCGACGAAGCGGAAGCATTCCGATTCCTCAACGCCCTCAAGCTCTTCCACCTGGCCGTCAGTCTCGGCGGCACCGAATCGCTGGCCGAGCACCCGGCCAGCATGACCCACTCAGATGTAGATCCGGAGGAACGCATCGAAATGGGTATTTCCGCCGGCATGGTGCGACTCTCGATTGGGGTGGAGCATCCCGAAGACTTGATTGCCGACTTGGAGCAGGCATTCGCTCAAGTATAATAGCCTGGAGCAGATGCCGCAGATCAAATGGCGAACATCTGATCGCGCTCAGCCCCAACCGAGACGAAATCAATCTTTGTACCTGCCAGTTCGCCGATGCGGTGCAGATAGGCGCGGGCCGGCTTGGGCAGATCGTCCCAACGGCGACAGTCCGCTGTAGAAGCCTGCCACCCTTCCCACTCCTCGTAAACGGGTGTGGCATGCAGCAGATCCGGCGTGTCAGGCATCGAATCGGTGATGACGGTGCCATCCAACATACGATAACCAACACAGATTTTCAGATTGGCAAAGCTGTCAAGCACATCCAGTTTCGTGATGGCCAAGCCAGTCATACCGTTCAGCCAGGCGGCATACCCAATGGCCACGCCGTCGAACCAGCCGCAGCGCCGCGGGCGTCCGGTCGTGGCGCCAAACTCTTCACCCAGTTTGCGCAGCCGCTCGCCATCCTCATCCTGCAGTTCTACAGGAAACGGCCCATCCCCCACAGCCGTACTGTATGCCTTGACCACGCCGATAACGCGATCGATCGCTCGCGCCGGCAAGCCTGCACCTGCAGCCGCATAGGAAGCTGTCGGATTGCTGCTCGTAACAAAGGGGTAGATACCCCAATCCAGATCACGCATCACCCCTAACTGGCCTTCCAGTAGAAGACGCATATCACTCTCCAGTGCATGGCGCACCAAAGGCACCGTGTCAACAATGCGTGGGCCTAACTGCTCACGATACTGCAAGCAGATCCGGTAAATCTCGCCGCCGTCAACAGCTTCGCCGCCCAACACAGCAATCTTGCGATTGACGCCTTGCAGCGCCGCATCCAGCCGGCTCTCCAACCACTCGTCATGCAGCAGATCACCAATACGCAAGCCGGAACGCGCAGCTTTGTCCGCATAAGCTGGGCCAATGCCACGCTTCGTCGTGCCAATAGTATCTTTGCCGCGAGCCGCCTCTTCCAACACATCCAGCGTGCGATGGTACGGCATAAGCATCTGCGCCCGTGTGCTCAACCACAGATTATCCAGACTGACGCCAGCCTGCTCCAGGCTCGCCATCTCATCCAGCAGCGCCTGCGGATTGACGACACAGCCGGACCCAATGATATTTTGCGTGTGAGGATTGAAGATGCCGCTGGGGATCAAATGCAGCGCATGCTTGCCGAACTCGTTGATGACGGTGTGGCCCGCATTGTCGCCACCCTGAAAGCGTATGACTACATCCGCTTCCTGCGCCAGATAATCGATGATCCGCCCTTTTCCCTCATCGCCCCATTGAGCGCCGACTACGGCTGTGACTGGCATACATCATACCCTTTTCAAGTAGTAAATAAACGGTTGGTTAGCGAGCGGATTCTCCGCCATCAATAGTGAGAACGGCCCCAGTAATAAAGCCGGCGTCAGCCGAACACAGAAATGCTGCAGCTTTTGCAATATCTTCCGGCGCGCCAAAACGATGCAGCGGAATCATTGGCAGTTGGCTGGCAAAGAATTCCTCCGGCAGATTGACAAAGGCTTCCGTGCGAATCAACCCCGGCCGGATTACATTGGAACGCACTCCTTGCGGGGCCAATTCAACCGCCAGCCTGCGGCTAAATGCCTCGAGCGCAGCCTTACTTGTAGCATAGGCGATATCATCAAACTCACCACTGACGGCGCTGATGCTGCTGATGTGCAGCACACAGCCTCGCCGGGCCACAAGATGCGGCAATGCATGCAGCGCCAGTTCGAAGGCGCCATCGAGGTTCACCTGCAGCACCTGATGCCAGGCGGCGGTGGTCATCTCTTCCAAATCCAGACCAGCCGCCACGGCAGCATTGTTCACCAGAATATCCAGGCGGCCAAAATGCTCTATAACCGTCTCGACAATATGGGCGGCGTCAACCGCTACATCACCCACAACGGCAAACGCCTCGCACTCCTGTTCCGCCAACTCCTGCACCACCTTGTTCAACACCCCTGCACGGCGGCCACAGACGGCCACCTTTGCACCTTCGCGCGCCAGTTGCAGCGCAATAGCTGCACCGATGCCGGTGCCGCCACCTGTTATAAGCGCCACTTGACCGGCGAAGCGTTGCGCCGGCAGTGCCGTGGCCACACGATTCAATAGGGAGCTCCCTCTTATGCTTTACCAGTCAGTGCTGGGCCGGAGCCGCATTCAAAACGGAATATGGCCCCCATCTGATCAGCCTCTGCCTTGTGATATCTGGTAATTCGGCGCTTCTTTGGTGATGATAACGCTGTGCGGATGACTTTCCTGATAGCTGGCCCGGCTGATCCGCACAAAGTGCGCCTTGTGCCATAAATCTTCGATAGTGGCCGCGCCGACATAGCCCATGCCGCTGCGCAAGCCACCCATGAGTTGGTAGACAAACTCTTTGAGCGAGCCTTTGTAGGGCACCTGCCCTTCGATACCTTCCGGCACCGTCTTACCACTGATGTCTGGGCTGGCCGAATCACCTTGTGCGCTCTGATAGCGGTCGCCTGCTCGCCCCTTCATGGCGCTCAGGCTGCCCATACCGCGATACTCCTTAAACGAGCGTCCTTCCCGGATAACGATTTCACCCGGTGATTCCTGCAAACCAGCCAACAAACTGCCCAGCATGACGGCAGAAGCGCCGGCAGCCATGGCCTTTGTAATATCTCCGGAGTAGCGGATACCGCCATCGGCAATGATGGGAACACCAAGTTGGCGGCCGGTCTCAGCGCACTCCAGCACCGCCGTCAACTGCGGCATGCCGGCGCCGCTGACGACGCGCGTAGTGCAGATGGAACCTGCCCCCACCCCAACTTTGACCACGGACGCGCCGGCCTCCGCCAGATCACGCACCGCTTCCCGCGTGACCACGTTGCCGGCCAAAATGGGAATGGTAGGAAACTTACGCCGCAGGTTTTCGACAGCCTGAACAACTCCCCTGCTGTGCCCATGCGCCGTATCAACCGCAATCGCATCAGCGCCTGCAGCAATAACGGCGGCGGCCCGCTGGAGTCCTGCATCCCCGACGCCAACAGCCGCAGCGACCAGAAGGCGGCCGCGCTCGTCCTTGGCAGCCTGCGGAAAATCAAGTTTCTTGAGAATATCCTTGTATGTGATCAGCCCCTTGAGCAGACCGTTGTCATCGACCAAGGGTAGCTTTTCAATGCGATGGCGGTGCAAGATCTCCTGTGCTTCCGCCAATGTTGTGCCGATGCGCGCCGTGATCAACTTATCGCTGACCATATAGTCGCTAATCGGCCTCGTGTAGTCAGTGGCAAAGCGCACATCACGGTTAGTCAAGATTCCGACCAACATACCGCCGGCGTCTGTAATCGGCACGCCGCTGATCTTGTAATTGCGCATCAAGGCTTCCGCTTCAGCCAGCGTGGCGTGCGGGCGCAGCGTAATCGGATCGACGATCATACCGCTCTCACTGCGCTTGACCTTATCGACTTCGGCAACCTGTGCCTCTACACTCATGTTGCGGTGAATGACGCCCAAACCACCCTGGCGCGCTAGCGCAATGGCAAGTTCACCTTCCGTAACCGTATCCATTGCGGCGCTAATGATCGGGATGTTCAACACAAGACGAGGATGCAGTCTGATACTGATATCCACCTCGTTGGGCAGTGTCTCCGTATAACCCGGCGTCAACAACACATCGTCAAAAGTTAGCGCCTCTACCGCAAGACGAGCGATAACATCGGCAGCGCCGCGAGCGCCGTTTTGCCCGGACTTTGGCCACACCTTGTCCGCAACAAGCGTCATTGGCGAAATCTCCTTTGCTAGCACTGGTCACGTATCCCCAGTTCAACGCATTGTATCACCAGATGAGAAGGCGGGCCAAGGTAGTGGCTGCACAGCCGCCATGTTTACCCTTTGCACACCGGATCATAGGGGAGAATGTGCAGATAATGGTTCCATTCCTCTTGTGTCAAGCTGCGGTTGGCGATGGCGCAGGCGCTCGTCGCCCAGTCACCCAAATCCGGAGTAATCGCCAAGGCCGTAGCACCAGTGGAAGCGATATAGTAGCGCCCGCCACCCGCCGGCGCTGCCATCGCTTCCGTCTCCATATGAGTGCGAAACAGCGGGCGCACCAGACTTTGCGAAGCCGCATCCCACCAGGCAATCCCGCCATCACCGTTCAACGTGATCCAGCGCGCCCCAGCCGCACCCTCATAAAACACATCCCATATTTGCTTGCTGCCGTCGGCCAACGGCTCGCCCTGCAGCGTGCGGCTTGCGACGTTCCACAAGCGCACCGTTCCATCTGCGCTCGACGAGGCAAGCGTTTTGCCGTCAGGCGAAAAGGCAAGCGCGGTGACACGATTGCTGTGCCCTTCCAAGGGGGCGCCGGCAGGCGTTTGCGTAGCCGGATTCCATAGTTTGATAACACCATCGCTTCCGCCAGTCGCCAGCAGCTTACCGCTCGGATCAAAACGGACACTTAATGCCCACCCAGTCGTATAGGCGGGAATGGTATGCGGCAGCAGTTCACCCGTAGCGACATCCCACAGGCGCACCACACCATCAAATGCGCCGGCAGCCAATGTGCGACCGTCAGGGCTAAAAGACAAACCAATCAAAACAACATTGGGAGCAGCAGTGCGCAGCGGAAAGCGCGGCTGCCAGCTTGTTGTGTCCCAAAACAGAATCGAACCACCTGCGTCGACTGTGGCCAAAGTAGAGCCGGCTGGACTGTAAGCAATTGTGATAATGGCGTGCTGATGTGGCGTCGCAATCGCCCGCCGCTGCTTAAGCGCCTTGGCGTCCCAGACAATTAGCTGTTTATCAAACCCACTCGTAACTAACGTTTTCTGATCTGGACTGACGGCAAGCGAACGCACTCGATCCGTATGTCCGGTAAGACGCTGCTGCTTCCACAGATTCCACACCAGAAGGTTGCCGCTCTCATCGCCGGTAACAAGTGTCTCCCCATCGACGTCAAACTTAGCCACCCGCACCCAGTTGGAGTGACCAATCAGCGGCGCACCAACTTGCTTACGCAATGCCATATCCCAAAGGTGCACCTGCGAATCAGTGCCGCCGGATGCCAGATACTTGCCATCGGGGCTGAACTCGACAAAGAGCACACGCCCCAACTGCCCCAACAGGGGTTCGCCATTGGCGGCCCCCGTCGCCGTATCCCAAAGACGCACTGACCCGTCGAAACTAGCGGTGGCCAACAAACGGCCGTCAGGACTGACGCTATACGCATGAATTGTATCGCTGTGGCCAATCAACGGCTGTCCCAGCCGCTCATTTTTGGTAGCGTCCCAGAGATCCAGCGCATCTTCGCCGGCTACACTGTCCCCCAGTAGCAGAATGAAGCCATCCAAACTGACCGGCCCCAACACAGTACGCGTATTGTGCGCCAGCAGACTTTGCAGCTGGCGACCGCTTTGGGCATCCCAAAGCAGCACAGCTTCATCCTCCCCGCTTGTAAGCAATCGCCTCCCATCCCGAGTAAAGGCAATACTGCGGACTGGGGCGCTGTGACCTGCCAGTGTGGCAATTTTTGTAAAAGTGGTTGCATCCCACAGGCTCACTTTCATCCCTTGGGCAATGGCAAAACGGCTGCCAAGCGGGCTTACCGCCGCCGCAGACACCGGCTCACCAGTCATCTCCAGATAATGGCTCTGCTTGCCGAGAGATCGGTCCCATGCCACGATAGCGCCTTGCTCATTGCTCGCAAGCACTTGCTGCCTGTCTTGCAGCCCCAAGGAGAAAAGGGCGGATGGCTCGCCATACAGGATGCGCGCCAGAGAAGGATCAATATCAAGTTCCCGCAAAAGAGCGGTGCGGCTGCCGGCTGTGGTATCCAGGCGCAGTGCTTCAAGACTGAGCAAGAGCGCCAGATCAGGCTTACTTTGCATGACACTGATTGCCTGGGCGGCAACCTGGCGGCCTAAGGCAATACGAGCGCTCGCCTCCGCCTGGCGCTGCGCCTGCCAGGCAATCAGCGCCGCGCCGATTGCGACGCCTGAGACCAAGGTGAGGGCAATGGCTAAGCGCAGCAGCCGCAGACGGCCCGCCGCTTCACTTTGGGCGCGGATATGCTCAGCAGCGGCTAACGCCTGCACCTGCGCCAACTCACGCTCACGCTGCACCACCTCACCTTGCAGACGCTGCTCGCGCAGCGCGGCGCCGGCGGCGGTATAGCGTTGAATCAACGGGCCAATATCAGCCTGGCGTTCGGCAGCCCAGTGTTCGGCTTCAACCAGCCGCCCGCCCACTAATAAAGCATCTTCGCTCTCACCGCCATGCCGCCACTGCTCGGCAGCGATCCGAGTCTGCTGCTGCCAACTGCGGAATTCGCGATCAATCGTAAGCCACTCGCGCAGCTGTCCCCATTCACGAACAAGCGCCTCATGCGCAAGTTCGGCAGTCTCTTCTCCCTCAGCATTCGTATTGGTTACGACAAGACGCGCATCGGCAAGCCGTTGCACGACCAGCCAGTTGGTAGTTTCCATGTCAGAACGCCGCACCAGGTGACGTACATCCTGCGCATCCAGACTTGGCTCTACCAAAGTCAGAAAGACATGACGCGCCGTCTGCTGTTCGGCCAGCGAAAGATGCAGATAAACGTCATTGGCATAATCGGTGAGAGCGCCGCGCAACCCCCCAATTTCATCATAGGCGGCATGGGTCAACCACCCATCCTGCTGGCGCAGCCAGAGCAAGGCAAGCGCAAACTGCAGGAGTGGCAAACGACCCGGTTCGGCCCCGACATCATCCAGGAGCCGATCCACCAATCCTGGTTCAAAGACTGCACCTTGCAGCCGCGCCGGCTCCTCAATGGCGCGCTGCACTTCCCGCCGCACCATCGGCCCCAGCAGCAGTGTATGCTGCTGAAGAGCATCGGCCAGATCGCGCTGCTGCAGCGCCTGACCCAAAAAATCAGCGCGCATTGCCAGAAGAACAACCGCTGGCGGCCCTGTAGCGTCGACCGGCTGTGTTGCACTCAGCAAGAAGCTGAAAAACAGATTGCGCGCAGCAATATCGCGACAGAGTGTGAACACTTCCTCGAATTGATCGATGATCAGCAGCAGCCGTTTGCCTTGCTGGGCAGAAGGCAGTGCCGCTGCGATATCGGCGAGTGTGATTTCGCCGTGCTGCAGCATTTCTGCTAACGAACTATGGATTGGCGGCTGATATCCCCACGCCGGCAGTGCATCCGCCAAAGCCGCCAATGGCGTCGCGCCGGGCCGCATAGCGGCGCTGCACCAGCCGTCCGCCAGGCGCGCTTCCAAACCGGCGTGCAGCACAGAAGATTTGCCGCTGCCGGACGCGCCGATCAACGCAACAAACGCTTGCGTCTGTACAGCTTCGGTCAGCCGCTTGATTACCGATTCACGTCCAAAAAAATGGGCGGCGTCGCCCACCAGAAACGGTTCAAGCCCTTTATAGGGGTTAGCCAACGGCGCCGACGTGGGTGGGGCCACACCAGCCAAGATGCGCATATAAAGTGCGTCGGTCTCTTCAGAAGGCACTGCATCCAGTTCAGCAGCAAGCGCCAGCCGGCAAAGCTCATACTGAGCCAGCGCAGCGCTGCGCCAGCCGCTCGCCAACAAGAAACGCATCAACTGGCGGTGCGCCTCCTCATTCCACCCTTCGATCTCAAGTTGTTTGTGCGCCAGCTCTTCCGCGGCAGACGACGAACCGCTGCGAAACTCATACTCGGCCAGCGAATGCATGGCGCGCAGCACCTGGCGCCGATATCGGTCCTGCAATGCCGTGCGCCACTGTTCAAACAAGTCGGATTCAATAATAATGTCGGCCAGAAATGGGCCGCGGTAGAGCGCAATGAGGTGGCGGTTGCGCTCGGCGCAAGCGGCGCAGCTATACTCGACTGCATGGTCGTGCGCCAGTACACCTTGCACCAATAACTCAAACTGCTCAACATCCAGTGTCAGCGGCAGCAGCGGGTTGAAATGAGCCGTGTCACGCTCCGTGACAAGACAGGAGATCTGAGGGTTGTCGCCGTCAATTGCGTTGCGCACACGCCGCAGCGCCGAACGCAAATTGGTGAGAGCGGTCGCCCCCCCCATCAATTCCCCACAGGGTTGCGGCAAGCTGTGTCCGCAGTTGCGGCTGCTTGCGATGGGTCGCCAGGTAAGCAAGTAAGGCGCAGGCAGTGGCTGCCTCAAATTGAGTCACAGTTTTCCGATCGACTTCGGCCTCAAACTTGCCGAAGAGGCGCAGCACGAGCCGTTCTGCCATTATGGTCTGGACATACCTCGATTAAACGCTTGCACTGCGGGTTTGGCCACGCCGGCACGCTCTCGTCACGCCGCCGTATTATCCTCAAACCGTCGTTAACGACGCCGTGGCCAGTGTCCCTCGACTGGTCACGGAGGGCAGTAGCATTCCTCACTGTCTTGGCCCGGTGCCGGCCTACGCAGTGCGACCAAGCTTTACGAACCCAATCACCAATTTAGCAGCAGGCAAGCGCGCACAACTTTCCGCAGACGGATCGCGTCCGAAGCATACCTAACTATTGTACACGTGCCGCCCGTCAGCCGAGAAAGTCGGCGGCGCGGCGACAAAGATAGGCGTCGATCAGCCGGCGTGCAATACTAGTTTTTGGCGGTAATTGCGGCATAGAGTGAGGCAGGAACCACTGTGCATCGGCAATTTCACTCTCTTCGAGCGCTACCTCGCCGCCGGCATAATCCGCTGTCATGCCGATCATGAGTGAGTTGGGGAAAGGCCAAGACTGGCTGCCGAAATAGCGAATATTGTCGATCCGCAGCCCCACTTCTTCCTGAACCTCACGCGCGGCGCACTCTTCCAATGTCTCTCCCGCTTCGACAAACCCCGCAATAATACTGTAGCGGCCGGCTGGAAAACGGTGATTACGTGCCAGTAAAATCTGTTCGCCGGCCGCCGTCAGCCGCGTAACGGCGATAATAATGGCAGGTGAAATACGTGGGTAGCTGCTCAACCCACACTGCGGACAGCGCCGTGCTCGCTCGCCGGTGACGGACTCTGTCGGCGCGCCACAGCGGCTGCAATACTGATGGTCTCGATCCCATTGGGCAATTTGCTTGGCGCGTCCGGCTAATCCAATCCAGCGCTCATCCCAGACACCAAACAAGCTGCGCAGATCAACAGCGGTCAGACCTGCCGGCAGAGCTGCGTCTTCAGCCACTTCACCTGAAAAACAGTGAACCGGCTCATCGCCTGTCGCCCAAAAACCGAGATACTGCTTCCGCAGCGGCTCCAGCCCCACCGCGCATGGATCGGAGATAACCAGCGGAAGCAATCCCTTTTCCGCTTCCCACCCAATCAGGCGCTCACCTTGAAACAAAAACCAGTTCTGCTCGGCGCTGACCTGCTCAGGCAAGACAATTTGGGAGACAAAAACGTGCTTGTCCCCAGCGCGCTCAAAAAGATCAAGAAGAGTGGTGGAATCAGGAGCCATAACCAAGCCGAATGGAATCACAACAATGGAGTAACCACAGTGAAGTAACGACTGTCGAATATCAACTACAGCCGGAGCTTAGCGGAAGCGCTGCGCCAATTCGGCGTCGATCTCATCCCAGGTCAGGCCACGGTGGGCCAGAAAAACCGAAGTATGATAAAGAAAATCGGCCAGTTCATAGACAACCCGCTCGTTGGTTTCGCCTTTGGCGGCGATAATCACTTCAACCGCTTCCTCGCCCATCTTCTTGAGGATTTCATTCTCTCCTTTGGCAAACAGTTGGGCGGTATAGGAATCGGGCGTGGGGTTCGTTTTACGGCTGAGAATAACCTGGTACAACGCATCAAGGGTGTCCATGTAAACTTTCACCTGTTACAGTTGATGGCCTATAATGGCTACACGAAGATATCACACGGCAGGCGCCGAACGATAAAAACAACTGACCGCTCCCGTATGGCACGCAGGGCCTGCCGGATGCACAAGAATCAGCAGTGTATCACCGTCGCAATCGACTCGCAATTCAACTACCGTCTGCGTATTCCCACTCGTTTCGCCTTTGTGCCAATAGCCCTGGCGGCTCCGGCTCCAAAAAACGGTCTCGCCACCGCTGATTGTGCGGCGCAGACTTTCGCCATTCATCCATGCCATCATCAACACCTGGCCGCTGTCCGCATCCTGCACAATGGCGGGCACAAGACCACGCTCGTCAAAACGGATCACGGACAGAAGATCTTCCATCTGCATCTGCTATTCCGCCTCGCTTACGTCTGCAACTGGAATACGCACGGCAACGCCGGCGGCCTGCAGCTGCTTTTTAAGCGCCAGAATCTCCAGTTCGCGAAAGTGAAAAAGACTAGCGGCCAGCGCAGCAGCCGCCCCTCCCGCAGTCAAAGCTTCCACGAAGTGCTCCGGCTTGCCCGCACCCCCACTTGCAATTACTGGTATGGCAACGGCATCGCTGATTGCCCGCGTCAACGCAATGTCATAGCCGGCGCGCGTCCCATCCCCGTCCATCGATGTCAACAAAATCTCGCCACCGCCGCAGCGTTCTACTTCACGCGCCCACTCTACGGCGTCCCGCCCGGTGTTGATGCGCCCGCCGCTGACAAATACATCCCAGCCGCTCCCCCGCTGCGCCAGATCTTCCCCGCGCCGCTGCCGCGCATCGATTGCAACGACAACGCACTGGCTGCCAAAGCGCTTGGCCGCCTCACGGATCAGAGCCGGCTGCTTGACGGCTGCGCTGTTAATGCTGACCTTATCCGCGCCCGCCAGCAGAAGAGCGCGCATATCGTCCACAGTGCGAATGCCACCGCCAACCGTAAACGGAATAAAGACGCTGTCGGCCACCCGCCGCACCATATCAATGACAATCGCGCGCACCTCATGCGTCGCCGTTATGTCAAGAAAAACCAGTTCGTCAGCTCCTGCCTCATCGTAGACCTGTGCCTGCGCCACCGGGTCGCCGGCGTCGATCAAATCAACAAAGTTGACGCCTTTGACGACGCGGCCATTTTTGACATCCAGACAGGGAATAATGCGCTTTGCCAGCATGGGGTTACAACCTGCTTTCTAAAACCGGCGTTATTTGTACTGCTGCCAGTAGGCGATGGCAGCATCGAAGGCCGGCAGTTGTTCAGGCGAGGTTTCCGTCAACAGTTCCCAAGCTTCTGCGGCAGGCGCCCAGCGTGCTTCACCGTGGTTCTCGTTACCCAGCCGAACCTCTCCAGCCTCTGCCTCAGCTAAGAAGTAGACGACTGTCCGTTCCAAATCATAATCACGCACGACAACGGTATAGTGCAGTTCGGTGCGGCAGTCCGCATGGAGCTTGCGCACGCCAAGACCGGTTGCCTCAGCAAACTCACGCAGCGCGCAAGCACGTTCACTCTCACCCTTCACAACCGCCCCGCGTGGGAATTGCCACTGCTCATAAAACAGGTTGTACAGCAGCAGAAACTCAGGTTCACCCGCCGAATAGCGCACCGGCACCAATCCCGCACTAAGCCGCTTTAGCGGGCCGCTTCCCGCCTCAATTGCCGCCCGCAGGTCAAGGCTGCCGGTGTAGATCGCCTGGCCTACTACGACACCTTCGATATTATAATGTTCGTGCTCTTTGAGCGCCTCAATATCCTCTAAATTGGTTACCCCACCGCTGGCAACCACCTTTAGTCCGGTCACGTCGCCAAAGCGTGAAGTTGCCTGCACATTGACGCCGTTCAACATCCCATCGCGGCTGATGTCGGTGTAAATGACATGCTGGATGCCAAGCGCGTGCATCTGATGGCCTAGATCGACAGCATCGACACGGCTCGTCTCTTGCCAGCCATGTGTCGCCACCTTGCCGTCGCGCGCATCAATCCCAATGGCAACCCGATCCGGTCCCCAGCGCAGCAGCGCATCCGAAACCAAAGCACGATTCTCCACCGCCACGGTCCCTAGAACCACGCGCTCCGCCCCCAGTTCCAACGCCAGTTGAATGTCTTGCAGCGTGCGCAGCCCGCCCCCAAACTGGATGGGGACAGCAACCGCCTGGCGAATCTCACGCAGCCGGCGCAGATTGATCGGCAGGCTGTTGTCTAAATCCTGCTGCGCCGTCGTCGGCGCCAAACTGCCGGGATGCTGAACCTTGATAATGTTCGGCCGGTGCAGCGAGTGCAGTTGGGAGTGCGTAGCACCCAAGGCGCCATCCAGGTTGACAACATGGAGCCACTGCGCCCCCTGCTCAACCCATTGCCGCGCCATGACCGCCGGGTCATCGCCAAATACAGTTTCTGCGTTGGGATCGCCCTGGCGCAGCCGCACACAGCGGCCGTGACGCAAATCGATGGCTGGGAAAATAATCATGCGACTACTGTATCACAGGCGATTGGCGTACGAACGTAACATCCCATCCGGCTTGCCGGGCTGTCGGGCCATGAGTTTTTATAAATTGGCATCGGCACGCGTTCCCGCCACCATCTGCATAAAGTTGGCAAGAATGCGCAGCCCCACCCGATGGCTCTTTTCGGGGTGCGGCTGAATGCCCCACGCGTTGCGATAACGCACAATGCTTGGATAGTCCAGCCCATAGTCAGTGGTGGCGAGCACCGCCGAGCGGTCAGCAGCATCGCAGTAGTAACTGTGCGCAAAATAGGCATAGGCGTCATCCGGCAGCCCGGCCAGCAGCGGGTCTTGCACTTGCAAATGCAGTTGGTTCCATCCAATTTGTGGGATGCGCAGCGTGCGGCCCGGATGCTGAGTATCCAGCATCGATTCAGGAAAGCGGCGCACGCAGCCGGGGATGATATGCAGCCCCTCGTGCTGGCCCATCTCCTCACTGGCATCAAACAGCAGCTGCATGCCCACGCAGATGCCGAGCACAGGCAGCCCAGCCTGCACTGCATCCAGCAGCGGCCCATCCAACATCTGGCGACGCAGGTTGTCCACACTGTCGCCAAACGCCCCCTGCCCCGGCAGCACCACCGCGCGCCAGCGCAGCAGATCCACCGGCTGATCTACGATATCCACTGCGATGCCCAGAGGCCTGGCGACAGTCTCAAATGCTTTGTACACGCTGCGCAGGTTGCCCACACCGTAGTCAAGAATGGCGATCATAGCTGCTCTGGTTTCGTCAGGGCCTTATCCAGCCCTTATTTAGGCACAATGGAGAAGTTGCGCACAATGGCGGGAGGGAATCGTTTAGATGCGATGGCTGTTGTAATCTCGCGCAACTGATGTTCGGCATGTTCAGCTTCAACCGGCGACAGCAAGCCGCTCTTGACTGCGGCGTCAAACTGTTCCTCGTTATGCACGGTGACGTGTGACAGCCCTGTGATCCATAAACCCAGAATCAAGTCGACCAGGCTGAAGCCACGCCCCTCGTGAGGCAGCCCCATGCCGATGTGGGCGTACATGCCAACTATCTCACCCTTGTCGTCAAAGTACTTGTCCAAAATCCGGTCGCCTTCGGACAGCCAGAAGCGAAACCAGATATAGCCAGGCCCAGCAATGGTGGCCGCACCCAACTGCTGTACAGGCGCGTCTTTACCCCATGTCGCCCGCTCCACCAACATTTCATTCAACCACTCATAGCGATAATCGGTCAGATCGCTTTGGTGCTGCCAGTCACCGCTGGCAATCTTGGACAGGCTGGCGGAGACTGTCATGGCGCTCAATACTTCTTGACGATGGCACGGTAGGCCAGCGGCTCGCGGTACTGGATTAACTGGCGATCCTCGCGCACCTTGCGCACCTCATCCAGGTCAACGGTAGCCACCGCATATCCTTCAATCGGCTCATCCAGCACCGTATAGACCTCGGCGGACGGCCCTACCAACAGGCTGTCGCCGGCAAAATGCATCGTCGGTTCATCGCCTACCCGATTGGCCGCCGCCATGAAAATCGAGTTTTCGCAAGAGCGGCTGATCAAGTGGGCGCGCCACGATTCAGCCCGCTGCTTATCCCAGTTGGCGCTCAGCGTAATCAACTCGGCGCCTTCCAACGTCAGGCTGCGTGCCGCTTCAGGAAAAGCCAGGTCGGAGCCGATCAACATGCCGAAACGCCCCCAATCGGCCTCCACCGTCGCAAAGCGGAAGCCATTGCGATAAACCTGCCGCTCTTCACCCAGCAGATGCACCTTGCGATAATCGCCCACCACATCGCCTTCCGGCCCCAAGCAGACGACACCATTATATAGGATGCTTTCCACGCGCTCTTTAATCACCAGGCCAAACACGACAAAGCAGGCAAATTCGTTGGCGCGCTTCGCCAGATAATTGGTGGCATGACCTGGAACGCGTTCCGCCAGGTCCGTAGCGCGTAGCCCCAGTTCAGCGCCCGTGTAGCTCAGTTCAGGAAAAACAATCAGATCGGTCTTTTGCTCACTGCAAATTTTCTCGACAAAATCACCCATCTTGCGCAGATTGGACTCAGGGTTGGCAAGCTCAGGGGCCATCTGCACCAGGGCGACGGTTACTTCACGAGGCATGGAATGCTCCTCAACTAGGCGGGGCGAATCGCCCCCGGCGTGTGAATAGGCGGCGCAGAAGAAAACGCGCCGGTTAGTTTGCGTACCAGCCTACTGCAAGCGAAACCAGTGACACAGTATTCTTGACACGGTATCCTTGCTGTAAGCGCAAAAGAGTATAGCACAGATGTACAAATTCAACACTTTCGCTCATTTGCGCTACTATACATGCGATTGGCGACAAATGTGTGCATAGAAAATGCGTGCACAGACTGCAAGCGGCGCCGGTCGTCCGAAGTTCGGCCGCAGCATTGGCGGGAAAAGGTATTTATGGCAATCATTACAAACTGGTTTCGCAAAGCTTGGATAGTGCTGCTGGTGGCAGCCATCATCATTGTTTTGGATCAGTGGACCAAAACTTGGGTGCGCACCAACATTCCGGAATACACTGCAATCATCCCAATCCCGGCCTTTGGCGAATACCTGGCGTTTGAACATGTTTTCAACTACGGCGCCGCCTTTGGCATGCTACAGGGATTGGGTGGCCCGCTGATTATTATTGCCGTAATTGTAGTCGTGGCCATGCTGTTCTATATCCGCTATCTGCCGGCGGATCAATGGCTTGTGCGCGTGCTGTTGGGGCTGCAGTTGGGCGGCGCCATTGGCAATGTGCTGGATCGCATCAACCAGGGCTACGTAACTGATTTTGTCAAAGTCGGCATCCCCGGCGTTTACTACTGGCCAAATTTCAACGTCGCCGACAGTTCGATTGTGGTCGGCGTAATCGGTCTTGGCATCTACATTTTGTGGTCCGATCTCAAGAAGAAAGAGCCGCAAGAGGAGCCGGTGGCGACGGAAGCGGCCCCGCCCAAGCCTTGACTGCCTCGCGCCCGCTGCCCGGAAACTTCCTTCCATCGTGTCACAGTTGCTGATCGTCACTGCCACGCCGGAGCAGCGCGGCCAGCGCCTGGACCGAGGATTGGCGGATGCTCTCCCCGACCGCTCACGCAGCGAAATCCAGCGCTGGATTAAAGAAGGCCGTGTGCGCGTGGACGGCGCCGCCGCCAAAGCCGGCGGCAAACTCGCCGGCGGCGACACCATCACAATCGATCTGCCGGAAGCGCCCGCTCCCACAATGCTCAGCGCTGAAGAACTGCCCCTCAGCATTGTGTTTGAAGACGAAGATCTGCTGGTAATCGATAAGCCGGCTGGGCTTGTGGTTCATCCTGCACCGGGCCACAGCCGCGGCACGTTAGTCAATGCTGTACTCCACCACCGCCCCGACATTCTGGGCGTGGGAGGAGAACGGCGGCCCGGCATCGTCCACCGGCTGGACAAAGAAACCTCCGGGCTGATCGTCGTCGCCAAAAACGATCTGGCGCACCGCAACCTGCAGGCACAGTTCAAGGCCCGTTCGATTTACAAAGAGTATCTGACGCTGCTGGAAGGCAAGCTGCAGCCGGAACAGGGGCGCATTTCGGCTCCCATCGGACGCCACCCCACCCAACGCAAGCGTATGGCTGTGCTGCCCCCCGATGCAAGCGGCGCCACCAGTGGACGTGAAGCCGTGACCGCTTATCGCGTGCTGGGCGTCTACACGGCTGCCGTTTACGGGCAAAGCAATTCGCTGGCCACTTTTTCCCTTGTCAGTGTAGTGCTCCTGACGGGACGCACACACCAGATCCGTGTTCACTTTGCCTGGCTCAAGCATCCGGTAGTGGGAGACGTGCTCTATGGCTACCGCACGCCACGGCTGCCCATTCAACGTCAGTTTCTGCATGCCCATCGCCTGCGTCTCCGCCTGCCGTCCAGTGGGGTCGAGCGCGAGTTTATCTCTCCGTTGCCGGCTGATCTGCAGCAGTTGCTGGATCGACTGGCTCCCCCTCTACATAGCGATCAAACGCAGCCAGCAGACGACGCTTGAGCGCAGCCGGTGCACTGCTCACCACAAACGCATTGCGGGCAAGACGAGCGATGCCGGCGCGATCATAGCCGAACTCGACAGCCAACGTGCGGTACTCGTCACACAGCGTGGTGTTGAAAAGCGGCGGGTCATCGCTGTTGACGGTCAGCAGCAGCCCCATCCGATCCAAATGCGGCAAAGGATGTTCGGCCATGCGGCGATATAAATGAAGACAGATGTTGCTGGTGGGGTTGATCTCCAGCGGAATCTGGCGGTCGCGCAGCAGGGTGAGCAGGGCCGGATCTTCAATTGCGCGCACGCCATGGCCGATGCGGTCCGCGCCCAGCAGGGTGACGGCATCCGCTACGCTGGCGGCCCCCAGCGTCTCGCCGGCATGAGGCAGGCTGAGCAGACCGGCGCGCTTGGCCTTGGCAAAAGCATGGGCGAAAGGTGCGGGCGGGGCGCCCGCTTCATAGCCGCCAAGACCAAAGCCGACCACCCCTTGCGCTTGCCCCTGCATGGCGTAGTCCAGGGTGAGATCGGCTGGATAAGGGTCGTAAGCGCCGGCAGGGCCTCCAGCCGCAGCGCCAAAGCCGGCGTTGCGGGGGACGTCAAAGACCCAGCGCATTTCAACGCCGTACTGCGCATAGGCGGCGGCGCGACCCGCTTCCAGCCCGCCCAACAGATCGCTGATGGTCATCCCTTTGCGCTGGAAGGTGGTGTGTGTAAAGGGCGTCACCGTCAGTTCACGATAGCGAATATTTTGCGCTGCCATGTCGGCCCCACATGCCTCAACGATAAGGGCAAAATCCGCGGGCGTGCGCAGCAGTTCCGAAATCAGCATATAGATGCGCACAAAGTGGGGGAAGTCGCGAAAAATAAACCAGCGGCGCAGACCTTCCAAATCGGTCGCAGGCAGGCTGGACAAACGGTTGTGCCGCTGCGCCAGCGTCAGCAGGGTCTGCGGCTGGATGGAACCTTCAAGATGGATATGAATTTCCGCCTTGGGCAGGGCATCGATCCAACGGCTGAAAGCGGGGTCGAGATCAAAAGTCGTGGCGTCATGTGCACTGTTCATAACTAGCGAGTATACTACAAGAAATCATGCGTGTATCTGAAACGTTGCGCTCTTCTTTTCCGCTGCCGCTGCAACTGCGCGGCCAGGCGGCCCTACGCTGGAAGACGCTGGCCGGCAAGCTGATCGCTGCGCTGCTGGTGCTGCTGTACAGCTTGAGCCTGCTGGGCAGCAGTGCTGTGCCGGCTGCGCAGGTGGAACGGTTACAGCTCGCCGCCCTCACCAGCGGCTGGGATTGGGATTTTATCAGGTGGGAAGCCGGCGCTATCAGCCAAAAACTGCGCAGCCAGGCAGTACAGCCCATCCGCCAACTGGCAGCTCTGGAGCGCGCGGCGCTGGTGCGCAGCTATCTAGACAGCGCGCAACAGATTGGAGCAGTCGAGTGGCAGCTCGATCAGGTGTACGCGCAGCCTGCACCGGCCGATTCCGGGGCGGCAACCGGCGTCCCGGCCGCCGATACTGCGCGGCAGGCTCAGCGGCTGGAAGCGCGCTTGACTGTCCTGCGCGAGCAGCAGACGCTCGTGCGGCCTGCCGTCGAGCAGATCATCGAGACGCAGGTGGGCGATGTGCTGGCACAGCAGCAGATCAGCGGCGACCGCAGGCACTTCCCGCCGGTCTGGTTTACCTTTACTGAGCCGCCGCGCAAGCTGATTGTCAGCCCGCGCGACCGTATCGCCACATCCTATTACGCCATGCTGCGGCCCGACCTGCCGGCTGAGCAGCGCGCGCAGATTGAAGACGCAATTCAAGATGAACACAATCAAAGCGCCTACGTCACGCAAATTGGCGGGCTGGGCGCCTACCCAACCATTGTCACCGACCAGGCGCCGCTGCCCTGGGTGCTGAGTACGGTCGCGCACGAGTGGGTGCACAACTATCTAACCCTTTTCCCGTTGGGGCTTCACTACAACAGCAGTTCGGATCTGACCATTCTCAACGAAACCGTGGCCGACATCGCCGGCGACGAAATCGGCGCTCAGGTGCTGGCCACAGCCTATCCTGAACTGGTACGCGAGTTCCCCGGCAAAGACCAGCCTGCGCCTTCTCCTGCTGACCCCAATGCCCCGCCGCCCTTTGACTTCAACCTGGAAATGCGCCACACGCGCGAGGTTGTGGATCTTTTTCTACACTATGGGCGGGTGCAGGACGCCGAAGAGTATATGCAGATTCGACGCCAGTTGTTTGCCGAAAACGGCTATCCACTGCGCAAGCTAAACCAGGCTTACTTTGCCTTTCATGGCTCCTACGGCACCGGCGCTGCGGCCACCACTCCCATCGGCCCTAAATTGCAGCGCCTGCGCGCTGCCCTGCCCGATCTGCGCACCTTTTTGCAGACCGTACGCTGGTTTACCAGTGAAACAGACCTCGATGAAGCGTTGGCCCGGCTGGCGCGCACATAAGGACAGCGTCCGAACTGCTTGTCGGAAAGGCCACAGCCGCAGTATACTGTCTCTAGCGGCGGATATGCCTATAGGCGGGCACACTCAATGCCGTTATCCAATCCGTTTTTCCGCTAAGGAGCGTTATCGTATGTTTTCCCTGACACTGAGCGCCGAAGAGCTTGAACTGCTGCGCACCCTGCTGCAGGAAACCCTTTCCGATTTGCGCATGGAGATTGCCGATACGGATAATTCCCAGTACCGTACGCGGCTCCATCAGCGCGAGGACATGATCAACCAGTTGATTGCCCGCCTGGCAGACCAGGCAGCGGACCAGGCAGACGCCAAAATCTGACAAATCGCGAACTTTACTTGTCCGCACAGGTGTGCTATACTACAAGACGTCATGGGGATGAACGGTCTCGACGGGGCAGGCTGTCCTCAAGTGGCATGCCGTAGAGCGTCGACTACGTAAAAACAGGCGCACAAATACAAATGCCAAAAACACTGGCAAGGCTTTCGCTTTCGGCACCCCGGCAACCTCGGTTGCCATGGCCGCCTAAGAAGTAGAGGCCAAACCTGACCCTCTACGGAGGGTCGCGGCCCACCTGGATGGCGTAACCAGGTCCGGTGCAAGCCGTCAAATACTGGATTGCTGCTCCAACTGATGTCGATACGGTTGGCTAAGACTCATCGGCTCGCCCAGCGCTGAATCCTGTCGTATGGAGTCTGCTGGGTAAAAGCAAAAGTACGACTAAGCATGTAGAGGCTTCGGGACGATCGTTTCGGACGCGGGTTCAACTCCCGCCATCTCCACTCATTCGAAAAGACAACCTGTCTCTCTGGAGCTACGCTTCGGATTGGCAGGTTGTCTTTTTACTTGTTTCTGCTGGTATCTTCCATTTCTCTGCATGCACACCGTAAACGATTCCGTTGCTGCCGGAGTGCTTCTGGCCGGTGGACGCCTTAACCCTGGCAGAGCAGTTGGTGACGGCAAAGCCAATCGAATAAGCATAGATCACAGCAAACGCCGGCAAATTGCACTGTTTGGCGCAACAGGCTGATTTCACACAACAGCGGCAGCGGCGCTACAATAGCAGAATTGTCCGCACGCGCACCTTTTTCGCATTTTTTGTGGGTCAAACCATCCTATGTCTGCATCGAGCCTGCCCCTGTCCCGCCGCCAGTTTTTGCGCTCTTCCAGCCTATTGGCTTTATCCGCCGCCGCAGCCTATGCCCAGCCGGCCCAAGCCGCCGCAGCCGCGTCTACACAAGCGGCCACCACTCCGAGACGCCGCCTCGCTGCCGTCTCATCAGGCAGCAAACCGCCTCTGGCCGCACCCATGCGCCCGCACCTGGCGCCCGACGTCTCGCTCGACGTCAAAATCGGCCAGATGCTGCTGCTGGGTTTCCGCGGGGCCACGATTGACCCCCAGAGCGTAATCGCCCACAGCATTCGCGATCAGTCACTGGGCGGGGTGGTGCTGTTTGGCGGCAATGTGCAAAACAGCGACCAACTGCGCAGCTTGACCGGCGAACTCCAGACGCTGGCGCAGCTGCCGCTGCTGATCGCTCTCGATCAAGAAGGGGGCAAGGTCGCTCGCCTCGACAAAAAGCGCGGCTATGGGGAGACGCTCTCCCACGCCCAACTGGGCCAGGACAACAACCTGGACGAAACCCATGCCGTGGCAGCCGCCATTGCCCAATCGCTGGCCGATGGCGGCATAAATCTCAACCTGGCGCCCGTTGTCGATGTCGCAGTCAACGCCCAAAATCCGATTATCGCCGCGCTGGGGCGCAGCTTTTCCGCCGACCCGCAAGTGGTTGCCGCGCAGGCGGGCGCTTATATTGATGGCCACCATGAAAAGGGGATCAAGTGCACGCTGAAGCACTTTCCCGGCCACGGCAGTTCGCAGCGCGACACCCATCTGGGCTTTGTCGATGTGACGGACACCTGGAGCGAAGACGAATTGATCCCCTACCGCACGCTGCTCGCCGACGGCAAGGTCGACGCCGTGATGACAGCGCATATCTTTAACGCCAGGCTCGACCCCGAACTGCCTGCCACCCTCTCGCCGGCAATTGTCAACGGCCTGCTGCGCGAACAGCTTGGCTATGACGGCGTCGTCATTTCCGACGACATGCAGATGCGCGCTATTACCGACCTGTTCAAGCTGGAACGGGCGTTTGAATTGGCTATTCTGGCGGGCGTGGATATTGTCGCTGTCGCCAATGAAGTGACCTATTCCGGCACAGTAGCCGACCGCTTCAGCAGCACGCTGCACCGTATGCTCGAGGCCGGAACCATCAACGAAGAGCGTATCGAGCAGTCGTTCCAGCGCATCATACGCCTCAAAGGGTTAGCGTAGGCTGCGCAGATAGTGGCGCAGCCGCGTCCAGCGCTCACCTGCCTGGCGGCGCAGCGATGGCCGTTCCTCCGGCGGCGCATAGTGTACGGCGCTCACCTCCTGGCTCAGTGAGCGCACCTCGTGCGCGGCAGTCCGGCTCAGATCCTGCGCCCGGCTGTGTTTCTCCTGCACATAGTCCGCCAGCGACTGCCCGTACTCCAGCGCGGTTTCGCCTTGTCCCAACGGATGGCCGGCGCGCTGCCCCCAACGCAGAAGTCCCAGCCACGGATCCTCGCGCCGGCCGCGCCAATAGAGCACAGCCCACACAGCCGCCAGCAGCGGCCCCAGCGCCAATACCAGCCACCAGAGCGGCAGCCAGACGCGCAGCGGCGCCGGCGCCGGCAGCGGTTCAAACGCCGGCCCCGCCGCGCCCAATGCAATTTGCTCCGGCAGGCCGATGCGCGGCGGCTGCGGCCGGTAGGCGGTCGGCTCAAAACGCACCCAACCCACTTCGGGAAAATAAACTTCCGGCCACGAATGAGCATCCGCCTCGGTCACAACCCACTGCTGCTCGCTCATCAGCCAACTGCCGGGGGCGAAACCACTGGCAAAGCGGGTCGGCAGCCCACTTATGCGCGCCAGCACAACAAAGGCGGTCGCATAGTAGTCGCAGTACCCGCGGCGCAGATCGAACAGAAAGTAGTCGGCGACATCCGTCACCTCCGGCGGCGGAGCGCCGATCTCCAAATCGTAGGGGATCTGCCGCAGATAGTCTTCGATAGCGCCGGCCTTGGCATACAGGTTCGGTTGATTGGCGGTCAACTGCGCCGCCAGTTGGCGGGTGCGCTCGGTCACCGTGTCGGGCAGCGCCAGAAACAACGCGTACTCCGGCGGCAGCGGATGGCCCTCTCCCCAACTGGGCAGCGCCTCCAGCTCTGCTCTGGACAGCGCCGGCGTCTGCGAAACAACCGTGTAACTGCGCGTGCGCGCCGCCAGCGCCACCAACTCCCCCGCAAAACGCTCCTGCGCCACATAATCGATGCTGGCCGACTGCGGCTCACCGGCGGCATAAATCACCGACGCAGTAAAATCCAGATTGACGCTCTGCAGCAGCGGCCGGCGCGCCACCTCCATCTCTGTCCACGGCTGGTCGGCTTCGTGCGACGTCAACAGCAGCTTCTGCCGGTTGTCCCAGCCCAACCCATCATAGTCGGCAAAGGTAGCCCCGCGCAGCGGATGGCCCAGCGGCGGCTGCTCATAGCCGTAGACCGGCTCATTGGTGCGCACCCGCATCACTTCGCGCCGGCCCAAATCACTGCCCGCACCCAGCAAAAAGGCATTGGGCAGTCCGCCGCCCACCCCGCGCGTCTGCCAGGGCATCACGCCGGCCAGCCCAGGGAAAAGACGTTTGGCGGTGGCCTCCATGCGCTGGTTGACCGGCTGCAGCCATGCATAATAGCCGGCGGTGATGTCGTACACATACAGGTTCGGCATCAGCGTCGCCACCACCAGCGCCAAGGCAAAACCGCTGAGCGCAGTCAGCCCGCGCTCTATCAGAAGGCTGGGGCTGTAGTCAAGCTGCGCCGCCTGCCAGCGCTGCACAAGCGCCTGCTGATCCAGCAGCAGATGCAGAAACAGCGCCAGCGCCACGCCGCTCACAAACAACCAGCGGTCGGCTGGGCTGTACAGCATGATAAAGCCTACCGGCCACAAAATCGGCACGCTCGCCAGCAGCCCCTGCCGCCGCCAACGCAGCAGGGTGACCATCGCCCCCGCTGTAAGCCAGACCAGCGCACCGGCGATGCCCGCCAAAATTAAGTCGTCGCGCGCGGCGTTGTTCTGCTGCACCCCCTGCCACCAGAGCAGATAACGGCTTGCCACCGCCTGCCAGCTATCCAGAATATGCTGCCACAGCGCCGGCCAGGCGCCTGTCGTCAGCGCCAGCCACCAGTCGCCCCAGCCCGGCAGCCAATCGCCCAACAGTTGCAGCAGCACCGCCGCACCGAGCAGGAGAAACAAGAGAAGCCGCAGCACGCGCCCCAGCCACACAAGTCGCGCAGCACGCCTCCCCGCCGGCCACGGACGCCGCCAACTGGCCAGCAGCCAGGCTGTCGCCACCGCCAGCGGCCCCAGCCCCACCAGGCGCAGTTCAATAACGGGCGCGCGCAGCCAGCCATTTTCCTGCAAAAGCAGAGCAGGCAGCATCGACAGCGCCATGCACAGAGCCAGCGCTAGCCAGCCGAGATGCGGGCGCCAGGCGGATACCAGCCACAGCGCCGCACGCACGATCCACTCGCTGCGCAGTTCGCTGTCGGCAGCCGCCGCGCCGGCCTCCAGACGCTCGCTCATCCGACCTCTTCCTCCACCTCCACCGTATAGGCGCCGCCGCTGGGCGTACTGCGGATCACCTTGCGCGTGCGCCGGTAGGTCAGCGCCGTGCGCAGCGCCATGTCCGTGCGCAGCACCTGGGCGGGAATATCAAGACCCACCAACTGGCGCACCAGCGCCAGCGCAGCCGGCTCAGCCTCAGGCACGGCCACCAGCAGCACACTGGCCGCCAGCCCCACCCGCTGCGCCTGCACCAGTTGTGAAATCCAGCCGGCGGCAGCTTCCGCTGCCGCCGGTGCGCCCTCTTCCGTGGCATCCACCGCCACCGGTGTAATGACAATCAACGTATGGCGGCGGCCAAGTGCGCTTAAGTTGCGGCGCAGGAGTTCGCCCAGCGTCCACTGGGTAGCCTGCGCCGGAGCCAGCGCCGCCATAATGGCCCACAACTGCGCCTGGCCCGGCTGCGGCGGCAGGGCAATCACTTCATCGGCGGAGGCCGTCAGCAGCCCGGCGGCTCGCCGTTCGCGCCCGCTGACCATTTCGGCGGCCATGCTGGCGGCCAACACAATCGAATACTCCAACGTGCCCGTGCGTCCTTCGCCCTGCTGTAGTGCAGCGTCCAGATTGAGCACAATCCAGACATCGCCCGACGGCTCCAATTCCAGTTCCTTCACCATCAGCTGCGAGCGGTGGGCGCTGGTGGGCCAGTGGATATGGCGCATACTGTCCCCCTGCGCATATTCGCGCACGCTGGCGGCGGGCAGCACGCCCAGCAGGGGACGGCGGCGCGGAGCAGAGCCGCCGGCGTTGCCGCGCGGCAGCGCCACCTGGGGAAGCTGCACCACACGCGGATAGATCAGCACTGTCTCCGCACGCTCATAGACGATTTCGCTGTTGAAGAGGCCAAAGGGATCCCCCAGCCGCAGGCAGTGCGGCCCCAGACGAAAGACCCCCCGTTGCGCGCACTCAACCTCTTTCCACCAGCGGTAAGCGCCTCCCACAGGCGCGGCGACGACTGTTCCCGGCAAGTAATTGGGCAAATTGGAGCCATCCAGAAACTCGGCCCACAGCACAGGCAGCCGCCCTTCATTTTCCAGCACGAACTCCTCGCGCAGAAGGTCCCCGGCCACCAACACCGACCCTTGGCGCCGCCGCGCAAAGCGCACCGCCTGCACCTGGCTGCGCACCCACAGATAGCCGCTCAGATAGAGCGAGATGAGGACGACCAGCAGAACCACCCACACCGGGTGCGGCGTGACAATCTGGCTGAAGAGAAGCAGGGGCAAAAGCAGCAGAGGCCAGCCCACCAGCAGACGAATCGTGGCGGAAGGGGGCAGATGGCGGCTCCAAAGCCTGCTGTACAAAAACGAGCGCAGTGCAGCAAAACGAGACATAGTGGCGTTGACCAGAGCAGCATGAATCGGCTGCCGCGCCCATCATACCATAGAGTATGCTATACTGGCGGCAGATCATACCTATCGGGAAAAGCGCTTATGACCCCAACCCTCTCCTCACCACAGCAGCCTACAGTGCAGCAGCCCACAGTCAACGCCGACGGCACGCTCACGGCTGTGCTGGAGATGCCGGCGCGCCTCCTCTACGGTGCGCTGTGGCTGACGCTGGCCCTGCCCAGGCGCACACAGACGGAACAAATGGGGGCGGAGCAAGCGGCGGGGCGCTTTGTGCTGGCCCGCTGCGGGGCGCAAAGCGAGGCGGAACGCGCCGAGCAGTGGAGCATCTATCTGCGGCGGGCGCTGTACGTGGCGGCGCCGCCGCAGCTGCGCGGCGGCGGCGAGAGCGAGATATGGCGCTTTACCCTGCCGGCCCCCGCCGCTGCCGGTGACGGCAATCGCAGTGAGGGGGACCCCAGCGACCCCGGTGTGCGCTGGCTGGCAGAGCGGCAGGCGGGCGAAACGATCAACCTCAGCGGCCCCTTTGGCAGCGGCTTTGTGCTGGCGTCGCTCACGCGGCGGCTGCTGCTCATCGCTGACCCGCCACGGCTGGGTCTTGTCTATCCCCTCATCGACGAAGCACTTGACCGCGGCGGGCAAGTAAGTCTGCTGCTGCTGGGGGAAGCCGCAGCGCCGGCGGCGGAGACACTGCGGGCGGCCCTGCCCCTGGCGGTGGAACTCCACCGCCCAGCCGGCAAAGAGTGGGCGGTGGAATTCGATGACAGCCTGCGCTGGGCCGACCAGGTGTGCGTCGCGCTGGCGGCGCAGGAACTGCCCGCACTCGCCGCCGCCGTGCGCCGGACGCACATCCGCTTTGAACCCGGCTTCGCCTTTGCCCTGGTCGAATCTGATTTAGCCTGCGGCTACGGCGCCTGCCTTGCCTGTGTCGTCCCCCTCGCCAACGGCAGCCTGACGCGTGCCTGTGTTCATGGGCCAGTGTTTGACCTGTTGGAGCTGGCGGGCAGAGGCTGAGTCGTCACCCGCACGGCGCTGTTTGCGCCGGTCACCACCACAATCTCCGGCCCAATCGCCAACCAGGCCGCCATCCCCGACATACTCGGTTCATCTAGCAGATCGAAGTAGGCGTCGCTGCCGAACTGCACCTGGGTGATCTTCATCTCAACCTTGAATCCGGTGTCCACCCAAAGGTCGATCAACTGGCCGTAAGCGCCGCTGACCTGACCCTGGCGCTGAAAGCTGCGCCCGCCGGCATAGCGCACGGCGGCATCCTCGCGCACCGTAGTGGCATATTGCAGTTCGTCGCGCACGACGCTGGCTTCAACAGCCGCGGCGCCGCTGGGCGCCGCCATAGCCGCTTCCGCCGCCGCCGAAGCCACACCCTTTTGCGCATCGGCTGCCAGGTCACGCGGGGACGCCAGTGGTGCGCTGCCGGCCACAGGCTGGGCGTCAAAAACACCCGGCTCAATGACCAGATAGGAGGTGTAGGGGGTGACAATCCCATAGCGCAGGCTCAGATCGACAATCTCATCCACCAGCTCCGGCTGCGCGCCCTCGCGGCGGATTTGAGTCAGCAGCACGCCGATGCGCCGTGTTGCCCACAGCTTGGCGACAAACGGTTCGCCGCCGCTGCGCACCAGGCTGCGGTCGGGATAGACGTACAGCCGCTCCGCACCGTTGACGCGCCCGCGCAGCTCTACGCTGACAACACCGCCTTGCGTATAGCGCCCGACCGCCACAAGCTGCTCCCCCGCAAACAGATCGGGCAGCGGGTACGGAAACAGCTCACTGACGCCGGCGGCGCTGCCAAAGTCAATTTCGATGTCGGCCAGCACCGGTGTGTCGATCTGGGCATAGAACGTGCTGACCGCCTCGTCAATCCGCTCATCCGGCAAAACATAGCTGGAGCGGCCGCCGAGCAGTGAGGCCAGCGTATCGAGCAGGTCAGTGTTGACGTCATAGCCGATCCCAAAGGGAAAAAGACGCACGCTGCGCCCGGCAGGCGTGTTATTGGCGGCGTTATCCACAATTCGCTCGGCCACCGTCTCACCCAAAGTCGGTTGGCCGTCGGTCAAGAAGAGCACATAGGCAGGACGGCCGATACTCTCCTGGCCGGCGCGATCTCGGCCATTCATCTCCAATTCGGCCAGCGCTTCCAGCAGGGCGCGGTTGATGTCGGTCGAGCCGGTGGCGCGCAGGCCGTCGATCCACTGCCCCGCCGCGTCACGCTTCGCTTTCGTCGCGGGCTGCAAACCGCCCGCCCAGGCTGCGCTGGCGCTGCTGAATGCGATCACATCAAAGCGATCTTCCGGGTGCAGTTCCGCCACAACATAGCGCGCGGCGGCGCGCGCCTGCTCCATTTTGTCGCCTTTCATCGAACCGGAGACATCCACCACCAGTAGAACATCGCGCGCAACCAGTTCGTCTTGCGCCACGTTGATGCTGGGTGCGGCCAGCAGGGCAAAATAACCTTCCTCTCCCGCTGGTTTATAGCTGAGCAGGTTGAGGCCGATGGCGCTCTCATCGCTGCCGAAGTAGAGGTTAAAATTCGCCGGCGGCTGTTCACCGCTTTGTTCAAAGCTGATCACGGCGGCATCATCTTGTGTGCGCTCCAGGCGGATCGGCAGTTCGGGGCTGTAGATTGTGCGCAAGCCCTTTTGGTGGCGCAGTTCCAGCGCCACCACCACGCTTTCCGGCGGCTGCGCGCTGTACTGGCGCGTGCCCAGCGGGTAGTTGAACCGGTAGAGGCCATCCTTCTGTTCCAGCACCTGGGTATAAGTGAACTCCAAACGGCGGCTTTCGCCGGGTGGGATCGGGAAGACGCTGGCCTGGAACAATCCTTGCTCCAGGTATTCCAGCAGCGCCGGGTCGCGCTGTTGGCGCACGATCTGTTCATAGACGCGACGCGCTTCCTCGCCGCGCAAGAGCTTGCCTTCCAACGTTTCACCGTTGGCCGTCATCTGGAAATCGCTAACGGCGGCGTCTTTGGGCAGCGGAAAGACATAGACGCCCTCTGCCGTTTGACTGCTGTCGTTGCGCAAGATTTGAGTCACCGTCACCTGCGCCACCGGCCCATCCACCACAGCCTGCACCTCATGCAGTTGGACAGTCACCAAAGCCGGGGGTGGCGGCAGCGGAGAGGGTGGCAGCGGATCAATGATTTGCGCCGACGCCGGCGCAACCAGACTCAGCGCCAGCAACACGCTGCCGGCTGCGCCCAACCAACGGCGCCACGCCGCAGCGCTTGCGGCTAACATTGTGAAGCATGACATATTGTTTCTCCTGACTTTAAAAAGAGGCTGCGCGACTGCCACGGTGACGAAGGGCGGCTGGGGAATGTTCCGGCTTACGCATCACAGAGCATCCGGAGCCTTTCCGTTAGCTTAGCGTAAGCCTACAATCAGCGCTTTACATGCATGTTTGCGCAAATTCAGGTATACTGTAGGGCAGCAGATCGACCCGACTTGACTGCGACCGGCGCCGTTTGGCGTCGCTTTGGTCGGAGAGCAGCAGATGGCCGCAAGCAATCACGCAGGCAACCTTGTAAGCAGCACAGCCCCCGCAAAGACGCCGCAGCGCCAAGAGCTGGAAGAACTGCGCATAAAAGAAGCCGTAATTGCCTCATCGCTCAGCGCCATGATGATGAGCGATCTAGACGGCTGCATCACCTATGTCAACCCGGCCTTTTTGCGCTTGTGGGGCTATGAAGCGCGTGAGGAAGTCTTAGGGCGACAGTTGGCGGACTTTGTCATCGACGCCGAAGAAGCCTTGGAAATGCTCCAGCCGCTGCTGCGCCACGGCTCATGGGCGGGCGAACATGTCGCCGTGCGCAAAAACGGCACGCTGCGCATCGTACAGCGCTCAGCCACCGTCGTTACGGACCTCAGCGGGGCGCCGGTTTGCCTGGCTTCTTCGTTTGTCGACATCACCGAACGCAAACAGGTGGAACAGTCGCTGCGCACAAGCGAGGCGCGCTACCGCAATATCGTCGAAGCCGTACCGGTCGGCATTACGCTCACCGACGAAGCCGGCTTCATCGCCTACTACTCGGCCCAGGCACGCGAGATGTTTCGCATTGCCGACGACCAGGCCGCCTTGGGCACAAACTATCGTCAATGGATGGCGGCCGGACAGCCGCCGCTCGCCGCCGAAGAGACGGGAAGCGACCCCGGCATCACGCCGCTGACCGAGCTGCGGCTGCTGCGCGCCGACGGCTCCGAGTTCTGGGGCGAAGTCACCTCTGTCCTGCTCGACGAAGGCTTTGCCACCCCCAGCCGGCAGCGCGGCAGCATTATCGTCGTGCGGGACGTCAGTGACCGCAAACGGGCCGATGAAGCGCTGGCCCGCTATGCCGCCGAACTGGAACGCTCCAACCAAGAGCTGGAGCAGTTCGCCTATGTCGCCTCACACGACTTGCAGGAGCCGCTGCGGATGGTGGGCAGTTATGTCCAGTTGCTGGCGAAAGACTACACCGGCCAACTCAGCCCTGAAGCGGATGAGTATATCGACTTTGCCGTGGACGGGGCCAGGCGCATGCAGCGGCTGATCGATGACTTGCTGGCCTTCTCGCGCGTCGGCACGCGCGGCCGGCAGTTTCAGCTGGTCGACTGCAGCCAGGTGCTGGAAGAGGTGCTGCGCAACCTCAAGCTGGCCGTTGAAGAATGTGACGCCATCATTACCTACGACACGCTGCCGGTCGTCATGGGCGACCGCGGACAACTGCACCAACTGCTGCAGAACCTGATCGCCAACGCGCTCAAATTTCACGGCGCGGTGCGCCCGGCGGTGCATATCGGCGCCTGCCGCCAGCCGGCAAGCAGCTTTAGCGAAGGCGCCGGCCGCAGCGACAGCCCCGGTTGGATCATCTCTGTGCGCGACAACGGCATCGGCATCGACCCCCAATATTTCGAGCGCATCTTCGTCATTTTTCAGCGGCTCCACAGCCGCGCCCACTACTCCGGCACCGGCATTGGGCTGGCCATCTGCAAAAAAATCGTTGAACGCCACGGCGGCAGAATCTGGGTCGAGTCCGCTCCCGACCAGGGGGCAACCTTTTTCTTCCGGCTGCCTGACCGCACAGCAGCCGGCCAGCCGTTGCAAAACAATGGCATCTCCTGGTAAAGTATGTTGTGATGAGTGACGATCACAGATCTTTTCATATCCTGTTGGTGGAGGACAACCCCGGCGATGTCGGGCTGATCCGCCGCGCATTGGCAGCCGGAAAGTTGCGCACCCACCTGCATGTGGCGCATGATGGATTGGAGGCGCTGGATTTCTTGACACATGACGCAGGCGACAGCGGGGCGCAGCGCCCCGATCTGATCCTGATGGACTTGAGCCTGCCCAAACTGGACGGCTGCGAAGTGCTGTGGCAGATCAAGCAAGACCCTCTCCTGCTGACGATTCCGGTGATCATTCTCAGCAGTTCACAGGCGGAACAGGATGTGTTGCGCAGCTATGCCCATTATGCCAACTGTTACGTGACCAAGCCGCTGGATTTGGAGCAGTATATGGCGCTCATCGGGTCGGTGCAGCAGTTCTGGCTGACAATTGCCAAGCTGCCAAGGAACGGAAATCATGGCTGAACGTGCCATCCAGGTTTTGCTGGTCGAAGACAACCCCGGCGATGTGCATATTATTCGCCGTATGCTGGCCGACGCCCCTGCCGCCGGCGCTGACAGCCAATTGTTCGACCTCACCTGTGTCGATACGCTGGCGAGCGGGATGCGCTCGGTGCACACCAAGCATTCGGATGTGGTGCTGCTGGACCTTTCGCTGCCTGACAGCCAGGGACTCAGCACACTGACCCGCATGCAGGCCGCGGCCCCTGCCGTGCCCGTGGTCGTGCTGACGGGCCTGGCCGATGAAAATGCCGCCCTGGCGGCAGTGCAGAACGGCGCGCAAGATTATCTGGTCAAAGGCCATGTCGACCCTTATGCGCTTTCCAACTCCATCCGCTATGCCCGCGAGCGCAAACAGCTGCTGGAAGCGCTGCGCCGCTATTCCGCCGACCTGGAAGAGCGCAACGCCGAACTGGATGCCTTTGCCCACACTGTCGCGCATGATCTCAAGAATCAGGTATTCACTGTCGCCGGCAACGCCGAACTGATGCTGGATGGCGAGTCCGACGCCGGCCCGCAGGAGCGCGCAGAGATGTTGCACGACATCCTGCGCTCGGCGCAGAAGATGTCGCAGGTCATCCAGGAGCTCCTGCTGCTTTCGCAGGTGCGCCGCGCCGATGTCAAGTGCGCGCCGATTGACATGCTGCTGGTGGTGGCCGAGGCGCAGGCGCGGCTGGCGGCGCTCTGCGCCGAAACCGGCGGCCAGTGGGTCGTGCACGACCCGACGCAGTGGCCTGAGGCGTGCGGGTACGCGCCCTGGGTCGAAGAGGTCTGGTATAACTACATCAGCAACGCGCTCAAGTATGGTGGCCGGCCGCCGCTGGTGGAACTGGGCGCCGAACAGCAGCAGGACCAGCGCATCTGCTTCTGGGTGCGCGACAACGGCCCCGGTCTCAGCAGCGAACAGATGGAGCAGTTGTTCGCCGAATTTACCCGTCTCGGCAGCGCCGGCGCGTCTGGGCACGGGCTGGGGCTTTCCATCGTCAAGCGCATTGTCGATAAGCTGGGCGGCGAAGTCAGCGTACAGAGCCAACTGGGCGTAGGCAGCACCTTCCGCTTCACCCTCCCCGCCGCGCCCTGCCCCGCTTGAGCAGCCTTGCTTGCACCCTCCTGTAGGTCACGCTTGCAGCGTGACAGGCGGCTGCCCTCAACCAAAACGGAGTCACGCTGCAAGCGTGACCTACATGCCGCCCCCTGTCCGGCTTGAGCAGCCTTGCTCGCACCCTCCTGTAGGTCACGCTTGCAGCGTGACAGGCGGCTGCCCTCAACCAAAACGGCGTCACGCTGCAAGCGTGACCAACAAACTGCGCCCTGCCCCCCGTGAGCAGCCATTGCAGCCGCAACAAGGCGCGCCTGCGGGACGTTTGAGCAACCTTGCAATGAAGTTGACAGAGTCGCACGGCTTGCGTACACTATAGCCAGTTGTGAAACGCGGGTGTAGCCTAGTGGTCAGGCACTGGCTTCCCAAGCCAGCTACACGGGTTCGAACCCCGTCACCCGCTCTCACCGCCAGCACTCGGCATTCCCACCGAGTGCTTTTTTATTCCTGATGCCGGCGCCGGTTTCTTTTGTCAAGCAAACGACGGTTATGTCTATGCCTTTTGCCCTGCCGCTTCCACTCTCGCAGCTTCTTCTGATCGGCATCCTGCTGGTCAGCACGACGCTCTATGTCACCCAGTGGCTCTCCATCGAGCTGACATCCGTGCTGATCGTGGTCGCCCTGCTGGCGACGGGCGTGCTGGCCCCGCAGGATGCCTTCTCCGGCTTCTCCAGCAGCGCCACCATCACCGTAGGCGCCATGTTTGTGATCAGCGCGGGCCTCGTCCGCACCGGCGCGCTGGAGACGGCCACCAACTTGATCGTCAAAGGATCAGGCGGCAACCCGCGCCGTATGCTGCTGATCATCTGCCTGATCGTGCCCATCACCAGCGGCTTTATGAACAACACGCCGGTCGTGGTGATGATGATTCCCGTGGTGCTGTCGCTGAGCCGGCGCTTCGGCGTCTATCCCTCCAAATTTCTGCTGCCGGTCGCCTATCTTGCCACGCTGGGCGGCACCTTCACCCTGCTGGGGACAAGCACCAACATCCTGGTGGACGGCCTCTACCGCTCCGCCGGCGGGCCGGGCTTTGGGCTGTTTGAATTCACCCGCTTTGGGCTGATCTATGGGGCCATCGGCGTTGTCTATATTATGCTGACCTCCCGCTGGCTGCTGCCGAACCGTGCGCCGCTGGCCGGGCTGGCCACCCGCCGCGACGATGCCGTCTACATCTCCGAACTGGTCATCGACGACCAAAGCAATGTGGCCGGCAAACGGGTCTCGGAATTGTTTGCCGCCCCCACCCTGCGCGCCACGGCCCCCGCGCCGGCCATGCACCGCCACCGCCGCCTGGCCAACCCTACGCAGACCAATGAGAGCGAGCGCCCGCGTGCCGCCGAGTTGCTGGAACTGGTGCGCGACGAAAATATTTACCAGGCCGCCGAGGTGCAGAATCTGCGGCTCAAGCCGGGCGATCTGCTGCTTGTTTCCGGCACGCCAAAAGAGATCGCCGCCTTGCTCAAATCGAGCGGGATGCAGTTGGCCACAGTGCTGGCCGACGACGAGCGGGCGGTGGTCAAAGATTTGGAGCAAGAGGTGGTGGAGGCAGTGGTGCTGCCCAACTCGACTTGCAGTGGGCGCGCACTGGTGGATTTGCGGCTGTCGCACCTCTATGGCGTCTCGATTATGGGCGTGCAGCGCCATGGCCGCCAATACACGCGCAATCTGCGCTCGCTGCGTCTCAACAACGGCGATGTGCTGCTGCTGCGCGGCTCGCGCAGCGGCCTCAGCGCCTGCTGCGAGAGCAACCGGCTGCTCGTGGTGGAAGGGGCGGAACAATCCATCGTGCGCACCCACCGCAACTGGCAGGCGCTGCTCATCATGCTGGGCGTCATCGTGTTCGGCTCGTTCACGTCGATCCCCATCGTCACGCTGGCCCTGGCAGGCGCCTGCCTCATGGTCGTCAGCGGCTGTCTGCGCCCCGGCGAAGCCGTGGCCTCACTCGACGCCTCGTCGCTGCTGCTGCTGGCGGGCACTATCCCCCTGGGCGCGGCGCTGGAGAACACCGGCCTGGCCAAGACGCTGGTGGACTGGCTGGTGCATTCCGTGGATGTCTCCAACCATCTCTTTTTCCTGACGATCTTTTTCCTGATGACCTGGCTGCTGACCGAACTGCTCTCCAACAACGCCGTGGCCGTGCTGATGACGCCGATCGCGCTCAACCTGGCGCAGACGACCGGCATCAACCCGACGGCGATGCTGATGGTGGTGATCTTTGGGGCAAGCTGCTCGTTTGTGCTGCCGCAGGGCTACCAGACCAGCGCCATTGTCATGGGGCCGGGCGGCTATCGCTTTATCGACTATTTCAAATTCGGGCTGCCGCTGTCGCTGCTCTGCTGGCTGGCGGCGGTCATCTTTATCCCGATTTTCTGGCCGCTGTAGGGCGCGCTATACTGGCGCCATGACGGACATGACGGACATGGCCGCGCGACCACTTCACCCTCTATGCACCGCTGGGCACGATGATCGTCGTCAGCATCGTGCTGACGATCCTGCTCAACCTGATCGGGCGGCTCTTTCGCTGAGCGGCCCTGAGCAGTGAACGCAGCCGCCTCAACCGCCGGCCGCCTGCGCCCGCAGCCGTTCCCACGCCGCCTGCAGATCCACCCGCCCGTCCCACTCAAACTCGGCTTCATACGAGAGGAACCAGAGCAGCAGCGGCAGCGTGACTTTGAAACGCTGGCGCACGTTGACGCCGGACTCAGCCAGGCCGGGTGCAGCCGGCGCGTCCAGCGCCGCCTGGGTCTGCGCCAGATCCACCGCTTCGCCCGCGCGCAGCAGCAAATCATTGTGGCGCTGCACCTCGACAAACAGCTCT
>JBBRBX010000013.1:0-67474 GCA_038205395.1 Caldilineales bacterium | reverse complement strand
GTTGTGCTCGCTCCCGCAGCCTGCTTACAAATTCCTCGAACATGGTTCGCCTCCCATCACGTATTCTATAGCTACGATCGGCGACTCGTTCCTAATACCTTTCCGTAAGCTTGATTCCAATCTCAAATTGAGAATTGCTGTCCTGTCCGGATGGGGCAAAAGGGTGCACCCTTTCTGTTTGGGTGGGACAAAAGTCGCAGCGCCGCCGCGTCTATTCTTATAATATTCTTCATAGAAATTGCCGCTGGAGAGTCACCGGAGAGCGTGTAAGGTCAAAAGGAGTGAGAAACGGATTATGAGCCACAACAAGCGCAACCAACTGGAATGGACGGACGAACTGCCCGCCACTGTGGGCAAGACGCCGGAAGGCAGCAAAGAGAGCATCAACGGCATGGAAGGGCCGGTGGTGGATGTGCGGCGGGTGGCCCCGGCGCAGCGCCATCCGCTGATCTTCGACACCTTTGCGGGGCTGGCGGCGGGCAATTCTTTTCTGCTGGTCAACGACCATGACCCCAAGCCGCTCTACTATCAATTTGCCGCCGAACACAGTGGCGAGTTTACGTGGGAATATCTGGAGCAAGGGCCAATCGACTGGCGGGTGCGGATCGGCAAGACGGTGTAGGCGTCAGGGATTTTTCGCCTGATTTATCGGGTTTTTTCCTACAGAAAACTTAGCCACCCGGCGGATGTCAGGCGCGGGCGATGGGCGTATCCTAGTGTAAGCGGCTGGGATTCGCCCGCTGCCCGGGCATGGCATGCGTGCCCGCCAACGTGCTTACGGATGTGGCTATGCAACGAAAATACCTCTGGATTGTGGGGCTGGTCGCCATTGTATTGGTGATTGCGGTTCCCGTCGTCATTTTTCGGCCCGGCGCCAAAGCGGTTACGGCGGCCAAATCGAGCGACCCCTGGGCCGGCGTCCCCACCCATGCGACACACACCGACCACAAAGACATCGTCAAAGGCCCCTTCGACAGCCCGCAGGCCGTGACGCAAAGCTGTCTGGAATGCCATCCCGACGCTGCCGACCAGGTGATGCACACGACCCACTGGACATGGGAAAGCGACCCCATGACCGTGACCTGGCGCACGGAGCCGGTGACGATCGGCAAGAAGAACCAGATCAACAACTTCTGCATCGGCATCCAGGGCAACTGGAAAAAGTGCACAAGCTGCCACACCGGCTATGGCTGGGCGGACGCCAATTTTGACTTTGCCGAAAGCAGCAATGTGGACTGCCTGGCCTGCCACGCCGACACCGCCACCTATGCCAAGGCCGACTATGGACTGCCCGCCGAAGGCATCGACTTAGTGGCGGCGGCGCAAAGCGTGCGTATGCCCACGCGCGACAACTGCGGCAAATGTCACTTCGACGGCGGCGGCGGCAACGGCGTCAAGCACGGCGACTTGGACGAGAGTCTGCTCTTCCCCTCCGCCAGCCTGGACGTGCATATGGGCGAGTACAATTTCCTCTGCACCGACTGCCACAAGACGGAAAATCACGAAATCAAGGGCAAGCTGCTGGCCGACAACCTGGTCATCGCGCCCGTCGAACAGGTGGCCTGCACCGACTGTCACGACGCCAAGCTGCACGCCGACGAGCGCATCAACCTGCACACCGACAGCGTCGCCTGCCAGACCTGCCACATTCCCGCCACGGCGCTCAAAGACCCCACCAAAGTGGCGTGGGATTGGTCGACGGCGGGGCAGGATTTGCCGGAAGATCATTACACCTATCTCAAGATCAAAGGCTCGTTTGTCTACGAGAACAACTATCAGCCCACCTACCAGTGGTTTAACGGCAGCGCAGACTATCGCTATCTGCTGGGCGACACCTTTGACCCCAGCCGGCCGCTGGACCTCAACCCGCCCGCCGGCGACATCCAAGACCCCAACGCCAAAATCTTCCCCTTCAAGATTCATGTGGCCAAGCAGCCGTATGATGTGCAGAACAAGACCCTGCTGCAGCCGGTGACGGCGGGCGAGGGCGGCTTCTGGAGCGAGTTCGACTGGAACAAATCCTTTGAACTGGCCACGCAGTACACGGGTCTGCCCTACAGCGGCGAGTACGGTTTCGCCGAGACGCACATGTACTGGCCGACTACGCATATGGTGCAGGAGAAGGAGAAGGCGCTGCAGTGTGCAGACTGCCACGGCAGCGAAGGGCGCATGGACTGGCAGGCGCTTGGCTATCCCGGCGACCCGGTCGAGTGGGGCGGACGCTTCAACAAGTAAAGGCACAGGCAAGACAGGCACAGGCAAGGACGGATTGTGTATGCTGCAGGCACGTTTGCGGAAGTCTACTATCAAGCGGTTGTTGATTGCCCTGGCCACCGGCGCGCTGGCGCTGGGGCTGGCCCTGGGCGTGCGCAGCGCGGCCGCAGCGGATCCGGCCCCGGCCATCACGCCCAACCCGCCGCCGCTGCACCCGACCTTTCGCCTGCTGGACGCCGCGGGCGACAGCGTGCTGGAGAGCGGCCTGCCGGTTTCCACCATGACGACCTGCGGCGCCTGCCACGACACCACCTTTATCGAGCAGCACAGCTTTCACGCCGATCTCGGCCTCTCCGATTTTAGCGCAGACGGCTTGACCCTGGCCCAACCGTGGGATAAAAGCCGCGGCGCCTTCGGCAAGTGGGACCCGCTAACCTACCGCTATCTAACCCCCAGCGGTGCCCAGCGGCCGGACCTGACTACGGCGGAATGGCTGCTCACCCGGGGATCCCGCGCTCCCGGTGGCGGCCCTGCCACCACGGCACGCAATGGTGCGCCGCTGCTGAGCCTGGCGCCGGATGCAACCAACCCCGAAAGTGCGCTGCTGGACGCCAACGGCGAGCTGGTGGCGTGGGATTGGCAGAAGTCGGGCGTGATGGAGATGAACTGCTTTCTCTGCCATCTGGACAACCCCGACACGCAGGCGCGCAGCGCAGCGATTGCCGCCGGCCAGTTCGGCTGGGCCAACACGGCCACCCTGCTGGCGACCGGCGTCGTGACGCAGAGCGAGGCCGGCTATGGCTGGCAGCCGTCCGCCTTTGGCGCCGATGGCGAACTGGTGGCGGGCGTGCTGCGCATCCAGGACCCGACCAACGAGAACTGCGCCACCTGTCACGGCGTGGTGCACAGCGGCAAGGAGCCGCTGACGCTGGCCGCCTGCGACCTGGACGCCGCCCAGACGGCGACGACCGGCCAGGTGATTGCCGGGCAGCGCATTGCCGATTCCGGCCTCAATCTGCAGGACAAGGCGACCCTGAGCCGCGCCTGGGATATTCACGCCGAGCGCGAGCTGAAGTGCACCGACTGCCACTATGCACTCAACAACCCCATCCACGCGCAGGAAGCCGCTTCGGCCCGCCCCAGCCATCTGGTCTATGACCCGCGCCGGCTGGAGATTGGCGAGTATCTGGAGCGGCCCAACCACGACTTTGCGCGCGGCGAGAGCGCGCAGTACACCATTGACGCCGAGCACAAAGGCTCCATGCGCCGCTGCGAGTCCTGCCACAACGCCGAGAGCAGCCACAGCAGCTGGCTGCCCTACACCGACCGCCATCTGTCCGTGCTGGCCTGCGAAAGCTGCCATGTGCCGCAGTTGTATGCGCCGGCGCTGAGCAGCGTCGACTGGACCGTGCTGGACGCGCAGGGCGACGGGCTGCGCGACTGCCGCGGCATCGAGGGCAGCAGCACCATCACCGGGCTGGTGACGGGCTTCCAGCCTGTCCTCATGCAGCGCACCAATGTGGACGGCAAGACGCTGCTTGCCCCCTATAACCTGATCAGCTCGTGGTACTGGGTCTACGACGACCCCAGCGGTGCGAGCTATCCGGTGCGGCTGCTCGATCTGCAGGCAGTCTATTTCCAAGACGGCAGCGTGCAAGAGGGGGCCTACGCCCCGGAGATTGTGGCCGCCTTTGACGCTGACGGCGATGGGCTGCTGACGGAAAGCGAGCTGCGCATCGACAGCGACGCCAAGCGCGACCTGGTGGCCGGGCGGCTGGCGGCGCTGGGGCTGGCCAACCCGCGCATTGAAGGGCAGGTGCAGCCCTACAGCATCAACCACAACGTGGCGCGCGGCGAATGGGCCACGCGCGACTGCACCACCTGCCACCATGCCGATTCGCTGGTCACGCAGCCCATCAAGCTGGCAGGCAGCACACCGGGCGGCGTCATCCCCACCTTTGTAAGCGACGCCAATGTGGCAGCCAGCGGCGCCATCCAGCCGGGGGCGGGCGGTGCGCTCTACTACCAGCCGCAGCCGCAGAACGACGGCATCTATATCTTTGGCCGCACCCGCATCAACTGGGTGGATTGGTTTGGGGCGCTGGCGTTTGTGGGCGTGCTGCTGGCCGTGTCGCTGCATGGCGGGCTGCGCTTCTGGTCCAGCCTGCGCCGGCCGCGCCACGGCGGCGCCACCAAACGAGTCTATATGTACCAGGCCTACGAGCGCTTCTGGCACTGGCTGCAGACCTTTACGATCATCCTGCTCTTGTTCACCGGGCTGATCATCCACCGCCCCGACATGTTCGGCATTTTCTCGTTCCCCTATGTCGTGACGGTGCACAACGTGCTGGCCGCCATCCTGGTGGTCAATGCGGGGCTGTCGCTCTTCTGGCATCTGGCCGGCGGCGAGATCAAGCAGTACATCCCGCGCCCGTATGGCTTCTTTGACCAGGCCATTGTGCAGACCAAATATTATTTAGCGGGCATCTTCCGCGGCGACGAGCATCCGTTTGAAAAGACGCGCGACCGCCACCTCAACCCGCTGCAGCAGATCACCTACTTCGGCATCCTCAACGTGCTGCTGCCGCTGCAGATCATCAGCGGTGCGCTGATGTGGGGTGTGCAGCAGTGGCCGCAGTATGCGGCGGCGTTGGGCGGGCTGCCCTTGCTGGCCCCCTTCCATTCGCTGGTGGCCTGGCTGTTTGCCGCCTTTATCGTCGGCCATGCCTATCTGACCACCACCGGCCATGCCCCGCTGTCGGGGATTGAGGCGATGGTGACCGGTTGGGAAGAAGTGGACGCCCACGCTGTTGTGCCGGGCGCAGTGGTTGCCGAAGGGCGACCTGACGCGGCGTCCGATCCTGTGTCCGGCAGTGCACCTGAGACCAAACCCGGCTTGCGCCCTTCCAACGCCTAAGGAGAATTGACGATGAGTGTCGCCGTACAGCCCCAGACGGGCTCGCAATCAGACAAAGAAGGCCGAACTTCATTTTGGAAGCGGCCGGATTTTTGGAAACGACCGGAGCAGCCGTATGTGCACCCGTATCTGGGCGGCATTCTGCTCGGCATCGTGCTCTTTCTGGCCTTTTTCATCACCGGCAACGGGTTAGGGGCGTCGGGTGGCCTCAACCGGCTGGTGGTTGCGGTGGAGGATATGGTTGCGCCGCAGCATGTGGATCGCACCGCCTATCTGCTCAAGATGGCCGGCGGCGACAAGAATCCGCTCGATGACTGGGTGGTGCCGGTCGTCTTCGGCGCGCTGGCGGGCGGTTTCGTTTCCGGCTGGTGGAGCGGGCGGCTCAAGCGGGAGACCAACAAGGGGCCGAATATCAGCGTGCGCAGCCGCTGGATGTTCGCCTTTATCGGCGGCGGGCTGATGGGGTACGGCGCGCGCATGGCGCGCGGCTGTACATCGGGGCAGGCGCTGTCCGGGGGGGCGACACTCTCCGCGGGGTCATGGGCCTTTATGTTTGCCGTCTTTGCCGGCGCCTATGCCATCGCCTTCTTTGTGCGCAAGCTTTGGAACTGAAACCGGACTGAGACCAGGAGCCTGCTATGCCATTCCCACTTCCGCTTGAATCCTTGATCGGCAAACCGTTGATGTTTGCGGTTTTTGGGCTGATCGGCTTTGCCTTTGGTTTTGTGCTGGAAATCTCCGGTTTCGGCAACTCCAAGAAATTGGCGGCCCAGTTCTATTTTAAGGACTTGACCGTGCTCAAGGTCATGTTTACGGCCATCATTGTGGCGATGGTGCTGATTTTCAGCGCGGTCGGGCTGGGCTGGCTGGACTACAACGCCATTTGGGTCAACCCCACCTATCTGTGGCCGGGGATTGTGGGCGGGCTGATCATGGGCGTCGGCTTTATCATCGGCGGCTTCTGCCCCGGCACGTCGCTGGTGGCGGCGGCCACGGCCAAGCTCGACGGCGTGTGGTTTGTGCTGGGCGGGCTGTTCGGCATCTTCCTGTTCGGCGAGACGGAACAATATTTTGACCAGTGGTGGAACGGCTCCTACTATGGGCGGCTGACGCTGATGGATGTTTTTGGGCTGCCCACGGGGGTTGTGGTGGTGGGCGTGGTGTTGATGGCGCTCTTTATGTTTTGGGGCGGCGAACAGTTGGAGCGCATCTTCGGCGGGCGCAACCTGGCGCAGGAACCCAAATGGCGCTATGGCGCCGCCGCCGCGTTGGTGGCTGTGGCGGCTGTGGTGCTGGTGATCGGGTCGCCCACGCCCGCACGCAAGTGGACCTGGCTGGCCCCGCAGAAGGAGCCGGCGCTGCTGGCGCGCCAGGTGCAGATCAGCGCCGCCGAACTGCTGGCCTCGCAGGCGGACGATGCGCTGCGGGTGGTGACGCTGGATGTGCGCCCGGAGCGTGATTACAACCTCTTCCACATTCGCAGCGCCCAGAACATCCCGCTGGCGGAGCTTCCTGCTGCCATCCCCGAACTGCACGCGCGCCAGGCGCTCAACACCGTCTTTGTGGTGGTGAGCAACGACGAGCAGGCCGCCACCGAGGCGTGGAAGCTGCTCACGGCCGAAAGCGTGCCCAACGCCTACATTCTGGAGGGCGGCGTCAACCAGTGGATCGCCACCTTTGGCGGCGAGGACCCGGCGATTCGGGCTACGCCGGCGGCGGGCGGGTATGAGACGATCAACTACGTCTTCCCCGCCGCGCTGGGCGACCGCTACGAAGCCGCCGCGCCCAACCCGCATGAATGGGATTTGGAGTATCTGCCCAAGATCAAGCTGCAGCTCCAGCGCGACAAAAGCGGCGGCGGCTGCGGCTGAGTGGATGGCGGCGGCACGCGTTGTGAGCCTTGTGGCGTATTTGACTGGTCAGGATCAAGCTGAATACAACTACCCTCTGCCGCGCATCACCCGCAGGCTGCCCCACCCCATGCTATAATGCCCTTCAAATTCGTTTTCTCTTCTTTGCAGGAGTTTGCGCATGGGGGCTACTCTCTTGGATACGTTCCGCACGTTTGTCGTCACCAATCTGCTGGATTCCATTCTCACCATCCTGGTGACGATTGTGCTGACGGCAGGCGGGCTGGTCTTGATCAACTGGGCCACGCGCCTGGTGTCCGCACGGATCACGGCGACGGAGATGGATGCGGAGCGCCGTTCGCGCCTGAACACCTTGATCAGCGCCAGCAAAGACACGCTGCGCATCCTCGTTCTGGCGCTGGCGACAGTCATCGTCCTGGCCAGCTTCGGCATTGACTTTGGCCCGCTGTTGGCTGCCGCCGGCATTGCCGGTCTCGCCATCTCTTTGGGCGCGCAGACGTTGATCAAGGATTTTTTCGGCGGGATCATCATTCTGCTGGAGGATCAGTACCGCGTGGGGGATTCCATCAGGGTCAACAGCGTGGATGGCGTCGTCGAGCAGATCACGCTGCGCCGCACCAACGTCCGCAACGTCGACGGCACGCTGTATGTTGTCCCCAACGGGGAAATTCGCACGGTGGGCAACACCACGCGCGACTGGTCACGCGCCGCGGTCGATCTCAATCTGACATACGAAGGCGACATGCGCAGAGCGATTGACGTGTTGAAAGCGGCAATGGCCCAGGCGGCGGAAGACCCGGCCATCCGCCCCTTTTTGCTGGAGCCGCCGGAGATTCTGGGTTACAACCAGACCAATGATCTGGGGGTGCGGGTGCGGATGCAGGCCAAGGTCAAGCCGGGCCAGCAGTGGGGCGTCGCCCGCCAACTGCGGCGTGCGGCGCTGGATGCGCTGCAGGAAGCGGGCGTGCCCATCGCCCAGCCGTATTACAAAGCCGCCACCAGCAGTACAGCGTAGAGAAAATTACTTTCTGTCCACCGATTCAGATGGCGCTGATTTCCCACCGGCGTGATCTCGCCCCAATCGACACGCAGAATTTGTGTCCCCAATCAGTGCTGCGCATTCGGCTGCCATATCCGCAGCGGAGATCAGTGGACAAGAATCGGTGCAATCTGTGCCTGAATCGGTGGACAGAATTCAATCATGACGGAAGAGGAGCAACAAAATGATTCTGGTTACAGGCGCGACCGGCAATGTCGGCAGCCCGCTGGTCAAACAGCTTTTTGAACAGGGGGCGCCGGTGCGCGCGGGCGTCACGTCCCCCCAGTCGGTGTCGCGGCTGCCCAACCCTGCCATCCCGTGGGCAGTGCTCAATTTTGAAGAGCCGCAGACCTTTGCGGCTGCGTTTGAGGGGGTGGATCGTCTTTTCCTGCTGCGCCCGCCGCAGACCAGCAATGTCGAGCGCGGGATGAAGCCGCTGATCGATTATGCCTTCTCGGTTGGGGTGCGCCATATCGTCTTTCTGTCGCTGCTGGGCGCGGAGAATAACAACATTGTGCCGCACGCCAAGGTGGAGGAGCTGCTGCTGGCCGGGCCGGCCGCCTACACGCTGCTGCGCGCCGGCTTCTTTATGCAGAATCTGAGCACCACACACCGGCTCGATATTGCCGAACACAATGATGTCTTTATTCCCGCCGGCAAGGGCAAGACCGCCTTTGTCGACACGCGCGACCTGGCCGCCGTGGCCGCGCTGGCATTGACCGAGCCGGGCCACGAAAATAAGGCCTACCCGCTGACCGGCAGTGAGTCGCTCGACTACTACGAGGTGGCCGCCATCCTCAGCGAAGTCTTGGGCCGGCGCATCATCTACAGCGATCCGTCGCCGCTGCGCTTTGCCTGGAAGCTGCACCAACGGGGCGAGCCGTGGGCCTTTGTGGCTGTCACCTCCGCCATCTATATGACCACACGGTTTGGGATGGCCGCCGCCATTCACCCGCAGTTGGCCACCCTGCTGGGCCGCCCGCCGCTGACGCTGCGCCAGTTCGCCATCGCCGAAGCGCAGGTGTGGCAGAAGTAGCCCTCTCCCGCCGCTGATACTTCACCGCTGACGCCCAACAGCCGCACTTGGGTTTCAGCGGGATTCGCCGTATCCAAATCCCTGCTTTGCACGTCATAGACAGTGTGTAGCCTTTTCTGGTCAGTAAAACCCGTCTTTCGTCAGTGGCTTTTGCCGTAGTGGTTTTTGCAAAGGGAGGGAGCTATGCAGCAGCGTATCCTTTGGGCCTGGTCTATCCCCGTCCTGCTATTTGTCGCGCTCGGCGTTTTGTTCACAAGCTGGCGCGCCGCCGCACAGCCGCTGCCGCCCGCCGCTGTGGTTTGCGGCGAGGGAGTGGCCAACGGCGGCTTTGAATTGAATACGGATTGGACACTGCCGGCCACCGCCTACCCGGCAGCCTACAGCAGCGCGCAGCCGCACAGCGGTCTGCGCAGCCTGCGTGCGGGCATCTTGATCACAAGCGAAAATGTCAAGAGCTATTCCGCCGCCAACCAGACAATTGTCTTTCCCACGCTTGTGCCGACCGATGTACAGACGGCGACGCTGTCGCTCTGGTGGTGGCCTGTCTCCACGGAGGGTGATCTATCGGCGGAGAGCAGCGCACTGCTTGCGGGCGAGGCAGTCGATCTCGCCACGCTGCAGGCGGTCGTGGATGGCGTGATCCCTGCCGTTCCATTGGCCGGCGACCGCCAGTATGTGCTTCTCACCAACGAGAACGACAGGGTGATCACCCCTCTGCTGTGGACGCGCAGCAATACGCAGAACTGGCAGCAGGCCGTCTTTGACCTCACCCCCTATCTGGGCCGCAGCCTGCGCGTCCATATCGGCGTCTACAACGACGGTGTGGACGGCGTCAGCGCGCTGTATGCGGACGACGTGACGGCGCAGCACTGCCGGAGTGCGCCGGATGAACTCTACATGCCGCTGGTCAAGGCCGAAGCGACCTTAACGCCAACACTGACCCCGACCATTACCCCAACACTGACGCCGACCATTACCCCAACCCTGACCGTGACGGTGACGCCCACCCTGACCCCCACCCTCACGCCCACGGCCACCATCGAGCCGACGCCCGCACCCACTGGGACCCCCCCCGCCACCCTGGTGTGGAGCGATCCGGGGCAGGCGATTGAACTGCTATCGCCGGTCGCCGATGGCCTCTACCACAGCCCAATTGTGGTGCGCGGCTTCTCGCAGACCTTTGAGGGGGTGGTCAACCTGCGGCTGCGCGCCGGCGGCGGCGCTGTGCTGGCCGAGCGCACAGCGCTGGGTGGGTCGGTGGATGGCTTCGCCTTTTTCGACAGCTCGCTGCGCTTTACGGTGAGCAGTGAAATGACGGCGACTTTGGAGGTGTTTGAGGTCAGCGCCAAAGACGGCAGCGAGATCAACATGGTGAGCGCACCGCTGACCCTGCTGCCCGGCCAGCGTGTGCTCGACCTGGATGCGCCGCGCACAGGGCAGGTGGTGTGCGGGCCAACCATCGTTGTGAGCGGCTATTCCAACACCTTTGAGGCCAATGTGCTGGTCAACTTGCGCACACGCAGCGGTGCGGAGATCACGAGCAGCAGTACACTGGGCGGCAACCTGGGCGTTTATGCCGATTTCAGCAGCGTGATCAGCCACACCGTCGCCGCTCCGCAGCCGCTGCTGGTGGGTGCCGCCGAGGGCAGCGCGGCCGGCTTTGGCTTGATCGACTACACGCGTGCGCCGATCTCGCTCTACCCGGAAGGGGCGGCGTGCCCGGCGCCATGAGGTAAGCGGAGAATCCGTATCAAAAAATCCTGCGAATCCTGCAAATCCTGTTTCGTTTTTCTTCGCTTGTCTTGCGCAGAAAGCGGTAGTACGCAAAGCTTTAACAGGATTTGCAGGATTCGCTCATGTGGGTAAATAACTGGGCTCAATATGGATTCCAAGGATCTCTTATTTTTAGGCGTATATTCCGCCATTTCTATCTCTGGTAGCGAATGGTTGAATTGACTACATCTAAGCCAGATCCTTGAAACGTATAAAGAGCCCTGGCACTACTCCATGCCCACTGCCACGACGAAGTCCATCGCTGAACGATGCTCATGACAATAGCCTCTCATCTGAGGAGCCGTGTGAGGTAAAAGTCTCACGCACGGTTCTGGACTGGCGGGGGAGGGGTGACTCTCCTCCCGACCATGCTTGGCTGGCATTAGCGCCGAGCTACTTTGTGGCAATAAAACGAATCCGAACACATAATAACGAATGCCATCGTCAATCTTCTGATTTCTCCCATTCGCTTAACTCAATGCGGGCTGCAATCAGATTCTTGTATATTCTGGACAGTTTTTCTGCATCCCCTCGTTTCGATGCCTTGAGCATATCTCCTTCAAGTTCAGCCACTTTGAGCCTCAGGTAATAGTCCAGCATTTCTTTTAGATGTGCCAGTACAATCTTGCCCGTTAGAATCGGATGATTGTTTGTGACGTTCGCATCCGGGAATTGCAGCCCGTGTTCCAGCTCCACTTCCAATCCTTGTTGAAACCCCTCAACTGATATCTCTACCGCTTCGGATCCAACAGCTTGTTGGATAATTCTTGCTTCTTCCAGCTCTACCTTTGTCTCGGTTAATTTAGTCCAGTCTTGTATTCCAAGTTCCTGACACGCACGCCGAACTTCCTCTTTAGAAACAAAATCACTGATGTCCATAATCTCTCCTTGGTTTGTGTGTTGCTTATCTGTCTATTTATGAATTCAGTCTGCGGGAATCCACACTGTAAAAATCTGATCCTTGTCTTATTAACTACCGCCATCCATTTTATCACGGAGTTATTCTGTCGCGTAGATGAACGATTAGGCCGCCTGCACAAGCATGTTCAAGGGAAACTAAACCCGAGTGAGCTAGTGACGCTCGGGACGATGTTTGCGCTGAAAGGTGTTGGTCAACGCGCCCGCTTATGTAGGTAAAGGGGTGAAATCAGGGATGAGAAGAGAGCGCAAGAAGTCATCAGTTGCAAAGTTGATGTTGAAAGCCTATGGTAATTCCGGCAGGCGCGTCAACGCAATTCTCTTCCACTCTTTGAGTTGTGTTGGGTGGATGCCCGTTTCCGACGCCAGTTGGCTCACCGTCTTCTCTTCTTTTAGCAGTCCTTGCACGATTTCGGCTTTATAGGTAGCACTGTACTGTTTGCGCATGGTAGCTCAGGACTTTATTTCAGCCGTTTCCACTGTCCAAATTCCTGGGTCCACTATAGATGCGGATGCCGGCTTGGCGCGCAAAGCCAATTCCTCCGGGCTAGCCCCGCGCAGAAAATTAAAGTATTCCTCAATCACAGTAGTTGTCTCCATATGGGGCATTCTATCACAGCAATTTTCTCTTTTGCCGCGCTATAGTAGCCGCTGTAGACTACAAGGATAGCCTGGAGGCGCGGGTAGCGACTCCAGAAGCTGGGAACGGCTCTCTCCCTCTCCAGCAGGACGGGACAAAGGGGCAAAGGCGCAAGGCAAAGACAATGATCGGCGACCCGAAACACTCGCTCTCTCCGCTGCGCCGGCAGTGGCTGTTGGTGACCGGCTGCTACTTGGCGGCGCTGCTGTTGGGCTATCTGCTGCTGGAACGCAGCAGCCTGCAGCAAATCGCATGGCAGTGGCTGCTGCCCGCCGCCGCCGCCATGATCGCCCAACTGGCCATTCTCTGGCATGCCTTGCCCTACAACCGGCGGCAGGGCGGCAGCCTGGCGCACGGAGAAAGCGCGCCGCTGCTCGGCTCGCTCGGCTACGCCAACGCGCTCACCCTGCTGCGCGGGCTGTTGATCTGCCTGCTGGCGGGCTTTCTCTTCGCACCGGCGCCGGCTGGGCTGCTGCTGTGGATGCCCGCGCTGCTCTACACGCTGGAGCGGCTGATGGACTTTGCCGACGGCTACGTGGCGCGCATCACCCGCCGCGAAACCAAGCTGGGCGAGATTCTCGACATCGAGTATGACAGCCTGGGCTTTTTCATCGCTATCCTGCTGGGGATTCAGTATGGCAAGCTGCCGCCGTGGTATCTGCTGATGGGGCTTTTCCGCGGCCTGTTTGTGCTGGGGCTGTGGCTGCGCCGTCGCCGGGGGCTGCCGATCTATGAGCTGCCGCCCAGCGACCAGCGGCGCGTGATCGCCGGCTTCCAGACCGGTTTTGTGACGGTGGCGCTGTGGCCGCTGTGGCCGCCGTCGGTGACGCTGTTAGCCGCCTATCTCATGGCGCTGCCGCTGATTTTCAGCTTTGGCCGCGACTGGCTGGCCGTCAGCGGGGCCATCGACGCGACTTCGGCCACCTATCAGCGGCTGCGGCGGACGGGCAAGCTGCTGATCGAAGGCTGGCTGCCCCTGGTCGCCCGGCTCTGTGCCGCCGGGCTGGCATTTCCCATCCTCTGGCAGGTGGGCGCCTCCGGCATGGAAGGCGTCACCTTTTGGTGGGGCGGCTTGATTTTGTTGGGGCTGCTCGCCGTGCTGTCGGTGCTGCTGGGCGTGGTAGGGCGCGCCGGCGCGCTGCTGCTGGCCATCCTGGCGGCGTTGGGCATGGCCACAGCACAAGATGGCGGCGGGCTGCCGGGGGAGGGCTATGCGCTGCTGTTTGTGTGCGCCGTGGTGGTGCTGCACCTGGGCAGCGGTAAGCTGGCGCTCTGGCGCCCGGAAGAAAAATGGCTGCGCGCTAAGCTGGGCGCGGCGGGCGCATGAGGGCGCTGCGGCACAAATACCTGCGGCAGGCGCTGCTGCCGCTGCTGGCGCTGGCTCTGCTGTGGCTGACGCTGCGCACGGTTCCCCTCGGCGACGTGTGGGCCGTCCTGCGCCGGCTGCAGCCCGCCGACATCGCCCTGCTGCTGGCGGCCAACGCCGTCGTGCTGGCCTTCTTCAGCGCGCGCTGGTGGCTGCTGCTGTACGCGCAAGGCTATGCACTGCCGTACCACAAGCTGATGGGCTATCGGCTGGCCACCTTTGCCGTCTCCTACTTTACGCCGGGGCCGCATTTTGGCGGCGAACCGCTGCAGGTCTATCTGGTCAGCCGGCGCGATGGCGTGCCCGCGCCCGTGTCGCTGGCGGCCGTCGTGCTGGACAAACTGCTGGACATGCTGTTCAACTTCACCTTTGTCGTGGTGGGCGCGCTCTTTGTGCTGCAGTGGCAGGCGGGTAAGGTCGAACAGGGCGGGCAGACAGGCCAGATGCAGATGGGGGCGGCGCTCGGCTTTGGGCTGCTGTTTCTGCTGCCGGCGCTGATTCTGCTGGCGCTGGCTGCCGGACGCCGGCCCTTGTCCGGTGCGCTGGCGGCTTTTTTGCGGCTGCGGCGGCGGCTTTTTCCGGGGCCGGCCGCGGCGGAGAGAAGTGAGCCGGAGAGCGCCGCCGCCCGCTTTGTCGCCACGCTGCAGGAAAGCGAACGGTTGGGCAGCCGTCTGCTGCGCCAACGGCCCTGGCTGATGGCGACGGTTGTGCTGGCTTCGCTGCTCAGTTGGGCGGCAATGATCGGCGAGTTCTGGCTGATGACTTACCTATTGGGCTTTGAGCTGTCCCTGCCTGCGGCCATGGTGGCTATGCTCGCCGCGCGTGCGGCCTTTCTGCTGCCGCTGCCGGCGGCGGTGGGCGCGCTGGAGGCCGGGATGGCGTTGGCGCTGGTCAGCCTGGGGCTGCCGGCGACCTATGGCATTGGACTGAGTCTGCTGATCCGGGCGCGCGATGTCGGGCTGGGACTGGCGGGGTTGGCGCTGACGGGCTGGTATCTGGGGCGGCCTGCGGGGCAGGGCGGCTCAGAGCTGGTCAGCCACGGGCAGCCGCTGGCGGGGGAAGATGCGCCTGGGGCGGAGGGAAGCGCCCCAGGCGTACAGGCAGCAGTTACCCCTGCGCCACAAAATCCACTTTGATGCCGAAATCGTCCGCCACCGTCAGCGTGTTGGCGAAGTTGGGCGGTTCGATGCCGAAATCGCTCATTTTGAGTTGGGTGGTGGCCACGCCGGTGAGGGTGTCGCCTGCCAGGCTGGCGGTGACATCAAAAGTGACCGGCTTGGTCACATCGCGCACCGTCAAGTCTCCGATCAACTGAAAATTGACCTCCTGGCCTGCCGTGTAGGTGGCTGGTGCGCCTTCAATGGCAGTGGCGACAAAGGTGGCCTGCGGGTACTGGTTGAAGCGCGGCCCATCCTCCCGAATCCAGTTGTCGCGGCGATCCTGGTCGGTCGTCAGCGTATCCATCTGCACGGCAAAGCGGTTGTCGCCCAGCGCCGCGCTCAGGTCGTCAAGATTCAACTGCAGTTGGCCTTCGATCTGCTGCGTGCTGCCCACCACATCGTTGGCCCCGGCGGCAATGCCCAGCTTGTCGAGCGCGCCGCCCAGAAACTCCTCATCCACGAGATACGAAGCGGTGGTTTGGGCGGGGACAATCACAAAGGTGCGCTGTCCACTGACGGCCCCATCTGCCGCCGGTGCAGGATTTTCTGCGCCGGCGGCCGCAGTTTCCGTGGTTGTTTCAGCAGTAACTTCTACTGTATTTTCTGCCGCAACTTCTGTTGTAGCTTCCGTTGTGGTTTCTGCTGCAACTTCTGCGGCGGGTGCAGATGTTTGTGCCTCCTGTGCGCCGCCGCAGGCGGCCAGCGCCATCACGGCCACGACACTCAGGGCCAAAATACCCATCCGCTGTTTCATTTGCTGTTTCATGCTTGACTCCTCTCCTTCTCAAGTAACTCGTTGTGGGTTGTTTGCAGGTGGGTTGCTTGCAGGTTAATTGCTTGCCGTTGGCTGCTCCGTATTGGTGGCGCCGTCCGGGCGATAGGCTGGGGCCGCCAGTTGCCCGTCCCCATACTGCTCCAGCAGCACACGCATCAGCAGGGAGTACATTCCTTCATGGTGCAGTTCCGGGCGGCGCAGATCGACTTGCAAGCCCGGTGCAAAGCCATAGTCGCCAAAGGCGGCCAACAGTGCTGTATCCTTGGCTACAATGTGGATTGGCGTAGCCCAACCGTCGGCACGCCGCGACACCTGCGGCGGCTGGTGGTCGCCGACAAAGATAAAGATGCTGTCGTCATCCTTGTGCAGCACAAAGTCTACCAGCATGCGCAGCTCATAGTCGATCGCCGCCAGGTAGCGCCGCCGCCTGTCGCTCTGCTCCACCTCGTCGCCGCTGGTGGTGACCTGCGCCGGCATCGTGTTGAACGCGCGCCAGTCGTCCAGCAGCGCCGGCGGCAGATCCCACGGGTAGTGCGAATTCTGCGTGATGCTCACAAAGAGCAGCGGCTGGTCGCTCTCTCGCTGCAGCAGCGCATCGGCATAGTTGAGCATATACTGGTCAGGCGGCGCCGGCCCCCAGCCATACTGCGGGCCGTGATAGTCGAGATCACGGTGGCGCAGCCAGGGATCGGGGCCGAGAAAGTTGGCATAGCGCGCCCAGGCGCGCTCGCTGAGATCTTCTTCCAGCGAGGAAACCCAGCCATAGCGATAGCCCTGCGCCCGCAGCGTACTGCCCAAGTCCGGATAGTCCGTCACCTGGTAGCGGTTGCGCAGCGCCAGGTACTGCGGCTGGCTGTCGATGCGCAGCCCGAACAGAAAACTGGTGTAGGCCAGCCAAGAGCCGCCGCCCCAGGTGGGTGAACGGCTGAGCGCGCTGGTGCTCTGCCAGCCTTGATCCTGCAGTTGATCTTGCAGCTGCGTCAGTAAGGCGGTGTATGCGCTGCGGAAATCGGGGCGTTTATACAGGACGCTGCCGTAGGATTCGACAAAGATTAGATAAATGTCCGGTTTGTGGGCCAGGGTATAGCCGCGGTAGTCATAGGCGCTGCGCACGGCGCGCTCGTCGTAGCCGGCGATGGCGTCATACAGCTGCCAGGAGTCGGCCACATTTTTTTCCAGCTTCCAGGCGGCGCTGCTGATGACCATTTCGGGCTGGGCAGTATAGATCTGATAGGTGAGCGCCGCCAGCAGCGAGAAGGCTGCCAGCGCGCCCGCCAGGAGACGGCTGCCGCGTCCCAGCCGTGCGCCCGCCGCCAGCATGGTCTGGACGCAGGCGGCCAGGGCGGCGGCAGCCAGCAGCAGCCCGGCCCCGGCCGCGGCGTAGAGCCAGGGGGCGGCGCCGGCATGTTCGACCAGAAACGGCAGCCCATCGCGCGCCAGAAAATAGTGGCTGTAAAAAACGGGGTCGGCGCGATAGATGGAGATCATAATGGCCTCATACACATAGTAGGCCAGCAGCAGCAGATAGAGGAGGGCGAGTGTCCAGCGCACGGGCCGCGTGCGCAGCCGGCGCAGGTTGACCCACAAGCCCGCAACCAGCGCCAGCTCCACCGACAGCCGCAGCGGGTCAATGCTGCTGCGCCAGATGAAGAGTTGGTTGAGCGCCGGCCAAAGTCCGTCGCCGAAAAGAGAGGCGGGCGGCAGCAGCACGATTTCATCCTGGTCGAGCAGGGCGAGGGGCAGAAACAGCAGCAGATTCAGCACTGCAAAGCAGAGCCAGTAGATGGCGGTGGCGTGGCGATGGAAGAAACGCAGGGGCAACCGCGGCAGGTCTGTCTCCTGGCGGTGAGAAAGTTCATTCATGCAGATAGGTCTCGCAGCACAATGTTTCCGATCGGGCCTTGGCGTGGCGGGCAAACCCAGCCGGTGTGCCCATCTATTATATCCCTGAACTTGCACAAACAGTATACACCGTACAGCGCGCCAGGCGGCAGCGCCCAAACCAGTATCTCTCCTCTGTATCACGTCCTATTGCGCAATATGCTTCTTCAACCCTATACTGAGCAGCCCAATCGGGAACAGTATTTGCTCCGGCGGGGCGGGTAAAGATAGAGGAACGGATGTTTACGTAGAATAGTGGATAACTCATGAGTCTTTCCCGCGTGCATCTCATCCTGGTCGAAGATGACGAGGTGGATGCCGAATTTGTTGTGCGCGTGCTGCAGCGCAGCGGCATCGACGCACCCATCACGATTTTTCGGGATGGGTGGGACGCACAGCAGGCCCTGCGCGGCGCGCAGCGGGAGCGGCTGGCCGCCTGCCCGCTCATCTTTCTGCTCGACCTCAATATGCCCCGTTTGAACGGGTTGGAATTTCTCGACTATCTGCGCAGCGATCCCCAGTGGCGCAGCGCCGTGGTGTTTGTGCTCTCCCAGTCTGAACGGCGTGAGGATGTGGTGGCGGCCTATGATAGACAAGTCGCGGGTTATCTCGTAAAATCCCATATGGGAGATGATTATTCGCTGCTGCCGCAGCTTCTGGTCTCCTACTGCCGGCTGGTGGCGCTTATGCCCAAAAGAGTTTAATGGCCAAAAGATCTGAGTAGAGCTTTTATTATGCCACTCGATAGACCGCTGCATTTGATTCTGATTGAAAACGAAGCTATGGATGGCCGGGCAATCGACGGCAAAACCATCGTGCGCGCCTGCGCCGGCATCGAGATTGCCTGTGAGCTTACCTGCTTTGGCGATGGGCAGGAGGCGCTGGCGGCGTTGCGCGGCGATTTTGGTGCGGCGCTGCAGATGCAGCCCTTTCTCATTCTGCTCGACCTCAACCTGCCGCAGATGGATGGCATCGACTTTTTGGACGAACTGCGCGCCGACCCGGTCTGGCGGCGCAGCATCGTCTTTGTCTTCACCACCTCCCGCCAGGATGCCGACAAGGCCGCCGCCTATGACCGGCGGGTGGCGGGCTATCTGGTCAAGGGTGAACACAGTTTTGACTACAGCGCGCTCTGCCAACTGCTGGAGGTTTACGAGAAGTCCGTGCAGTTCCCTACGGTCTGATGGCTGGCTGGGAGGTCAGGCTGCGGTTCGGGCTAAGGTTGGGGAACGGGACCGGTCAGTGTCTCCAGGAAGGCCTCAATCTGCTGCACCTCTTGCTCGCTCAGGTTGAGCGGCAGCAGCTCGTTGTGGCCCACGATGGCATAGCCTCCCTGGTTGTAGTGCTCGACGACATCGTGTAAAGTCGCCAACTGCCCGGCATGCATATAGGGCGCAGTCGCCGCCACATCGCGCAGCGTCGGGGTGCGGAAGCTGCCGTCGAAGGTGGCGCCGCCTACCTTGAGAAAACGCGTTTCGCCGCACTCTGCGGGTGCCGCATCGCTGTAGGGGCCAAGACAGTTGAACTCGCTGGCCTGCAGCAGCGCGACGCCATCGCGCCGCCCGTGGTCGAGCGGGAAGCCCGGCAGCGTGGGGACGGCCGTGTTGTGGAACTCGAAGTTTGTAAACAGCGGCCCATTGTGGCAGTTGATGCAGTGCGCCTTGCCGATAAACAGGCGCAGCCCGGCCTGCTCATCGCGGCTGAGCGCGGTGTCCGCTTCGTCACCGGCATCGGTGCTGCCGCCACTAGCCTGCAGCGTATCCACATAGCGGTCAAAGCGGGCCGGCTGCGGCAGGATTGTGCGCTCGTAGGCGGCAATTGCCTTCGCCATATTTACGGCCACGCGCGTGACCGCGGTCTGGTCGTCTGCGGGCAAAGTGGCCCACGCCGCCCGTTGGCTGCTGCTGCCCAACGGGGAAGCCTGGGCCGGGAAGCGGCTGTCGGTCAGGTCAGGCAGCGGCCCAAACAGCGCGCCGTAGTCGTCGGCATAGTGTGCGGCCAGCGTGTGGGCATAGGCCAGCCGGTCGCCGCCATGCTCCGCCGGGTTCTCCAGCGGGAGCAGCGCCTGCGCCCATTGGCTGTCGGCTTTGCCGTCCCAGGTAAACCAGGGGCTGTAGGCCGAGCCGACCAGCGACATGGTGTGGCGGCTGATGACGCCCACGCCCTGGCCCAACATTTTGCCGTCGCTGAAATATTGGCCGGGGACATGGCAGTGGGCGCAAGCTATCTGGCCGTTGGCGCTGAAGCGGGGGTCGAAGAACAACTGCCGGCCCAGCGCCACCGCCCGCGGGTCGTCCGCCACAGCATTGGAGGGGTCGGGCGGCAGCGGCGGCAGCGCCGAGAGCGAGAGTGTGCGCAGCGTCGCCAGCTCCGTCTCGCTCCAGGCCGGCGCGCCGCTCATGGCCAGGGTGCTGTAGACCGCAACCGCCAGCATGAGCGTGGCGCCCAGGATTAAAAACAGTTTGCGCATTACGGCAGCATCAGGTTGAACACAGCCTTATCCTGCCGGCCACCGTCATCGACGACAACCGTCACCGTCCACCAGCCCGGCATCTGAAATTTCATGCCTTCCACTTTGTAGTCCCCGCCGCCCAGCGCGCTCACAATCGGCTGCGTCGGCATACCGTGGTTGTGTTCCGGCATTCCGCCGTCGATGCTGACGGTGGCGCCGTCCAGCGGCGCGCCGCCGGCGTCCTCGACATGCAGCGTCCAGATGTTCAGCTTGTTGATGGTCAGCGGGTCAAGGTCGCTCGTGTAGCTGACCGTAAACAGCCCCTGCTCAGAAGCCTGGGTGGTGGACAGATCCAGATTGGCCGGTGGGGTGACGGCGCCGGCCTGCATTCCCTGCATTCCGGTCTGTGAGCCAGTTGGCGCGCTCATGCCGGCGCAGCCGGCCACGGCCAGCATCAGCACAAGAATGAAAACCAATCGAAAACGCATTTCTTCTCCTTTGCAAGAGCAGTGATAGCTTCTCTGCATCCTGTGTTATGGTACTGCAACTTGCGCCTGTGAAAAAATGCGCAAAGATGTCATCACAAACGCCCGGCGCTAGGCAGCCTGCAGCAGCGGCTCAACGCTGTCGGCGAACTGCAGCGACCACAGGTGCGCGTAGAGGCCGTCCTGCGCCAGCAGATCGGCGTGCCGCCCGCTCTCGACGATTCTGCCCTCCTGCAGCACGATGATGCGGTCGGCGCGCTGGACGGTGGAGAGGCGGTGGGCAATGACAAACGAGGTGCGGCCCTGCATAAGCCGCTCCAGCGCCGCCTGCACCCATCGCTCCGACTCGGTGTCAAGGGCGGAGGTAGCCTCATCCAGAATCAGGATGCGCGGGTCCTTGAGCAGCGCACGCGCGATGGCCACGCGCTGGCGCTGGCCGGCCGACAGCTTGACGCCGCGTTCGCCCACGACGGTGGCGTAGCCCTGGGGCAGCGCGGCGATAAAGTCGTGGGCATAGGCCGCGCGCGCCGCCGCTTCGATCTCCGCCTGGCTCGCCTCCAGCCGCCCATAGGCAATATTCTCGCGCACCGTGCCGCCAAAGAGAAAGGTCTCCTGCGGCACCAGCCCGATCTGGGCACGCAAGCTGGCTAGATTCACCGTCTGGGTGTCGATGCCGTCAATGGTGATGGCACCGCCGCTGGGCGTATAAAAGCGCGGCAGCAGATTGACGAGCGTTGTCTTGCCGACGCCGCTGGGGCCGACGATGGCGATCACCTCCCCCGGCTGCGCAACCAGGTCGATGCCGTGCAGCACCGCCGGGCGGGTAGGCGCGGGCAGCTCGACGGGAGCGTCGCCGTTGCGGGAAGGCGCTCCACCGTTGCGCCGTCTGGACCACCTGCCTGCGGCTTCGCTGTGCTCGGCGGGCGTGGCGTAGCCGTCCGTTTCCGCATATTCAAAGGTAACGCCGTCAAAACGCACCAGCCCGCTGACCGCCGGCAGCGAGGGCCTGGCGGTCTGGGCTTGATTGGCTTGCTCTTCGCCGGGCGTGGCCAGAATTTCAAAGATGCGGCGGGATGCGCCCAGCGCCTCGCGCACCTGGGAGTAGAGGCCGGCCAACTCGCCCAGCGGCCCCGCCACCATAAACATATAAAAGAGAAAGGCTACGAGCTGCCCGGCGCTGATGGTCCCCGCCAGCACCTGTTGGCCGCCGAACCAGAGCACGGCCGTCACGGCGCCAAAGGAGAAAAAGGTGATGAGCGGGATAAAGATCGCGCGCAGCCGCACGCGCTGCATGGCCGTGGCAAAGGTCTGCTCCACCCGCTCGCCGAAGCGCGCCTGCTCAAACGGCTCGCGTCCGAACGACTTGATCACGCGGATGCCCGACAGCGACTCTTCCAGCACCGTGGTGGAATCGGCCAGCCGATCCTGCACTTGGGTGGAGAGCCGTTCGATGCGCCGGCCAAAGAAGATGGCAAAGAGCGTGAGCGGCGGGATCAGCACCGCCACAAAGAGCGTCAACTGCCAGTTCATGGCGATCATCAAGGCCAGCGCGCCCACAAAGGTCACGATCTGGCGCAAAAAGGCGACAGGCGCATCGGTCAGCACCGTCTGCACCAGGGTGACGTCGTTGGTCACGCGCGAGACCAGTTCGCCCACGCGGCGGTTGTCGAAGAAGAAGGCCGGCAAGCTGAGCAGCCGCCGGTGCAGATCGAGCCGCAGATCTGCCACCACGCGCTGGCCCACTTTGGAGAGGAAATAGGCTTCCACAAAGTAGAAGATGCCCTGCACGACAAAGAGCAGCAGCAGCCCCAGCGCAATTTGGTTGAGCAGCTGCGCGTCGCCGTTGGTGAAGACCGAATCCACCAGTTGGCTGATGGCCCAGGGCAGCGCCAGCACGATGGAACTGCTGATCAGCAGCGCCACCGTCGCCACCACCATCTGCCGCCAGTAGGGGCGCACGTAGCGGAAGAGTTGTCGCAGATTTACCATACCACCAGCATACCATGCGCCCGACGGCGCGTATGTAAACTAAACTAACTTCGCTCGTCCGCCACCCCCTGAAGCAAATCCGCCATGGTTACACCTTCTTCATCCATGATTTGGCTGAACTGTTTGGCAAGCGCAGGGATTTTCGGTTCGTTGGGGACCAGGCAAACAAAATCATCAAACTGCACCAATGTAATGATATCCCCTGTTTGGATTGATCCCTGTTTGCGCACCGGCTGCGGGATGGTTATTTGACCGCGTTTGCGGATTTTTATGCGGTACGTATTGATTGGCATACCGTCACCATGTCCTGTGAAAGTGCAAAAACACGTCTTGGTGGATTATGGATGATTTTTGTCTTTATGAAAAGCTCGTGATGAAGATCGGCAAAATGCCCCGCGGGCGCCCCCTCAATGTGTAGGGAGCACGCCTTCGTGCGGCTCTGCACGATTGCTCACTGAAAAACAGGCCTGCTTGCGTAATTGTTTCGCTTGCGCAATAATTCACCCTTCTAACTATTGTGGCGGCAGGTTGGCGCTGGATTGGCGCCAGGTTTGGCGGAAAGTAGGCGTATGCAGGCGTTGCGTTCTTTGTTCCCATTTATCACCCCCTATCGGCGCAAGGCGCTGCTGGCGCTCTTTCTGCTGACCTCACTGGTCTTTATGGATCTCTCCATCCCGCGCCTGATCCAGCGCATTATCGACCAGGGGATCGCCCAGAACGACGGCGGGGTGGTGCTGCAGACTTCGCTCATCATGCTGGCCATCTCGGCCATCAGCACGTTCTTTGCCATCGGCAATAATGTGCTCTCGGTGCAGGTGGGCGAAGGCGTGGCGCGCGATGTGCGCGAGGCGATCTTTCTTAAGATTCAATCCTTCTCCTATGGCAACCTCGACCACTTCACCACCGGCAAGCTGCTGGTGCGGCTGAGCAGCGATTCCAGCGCCGTGCAGCGGCTGGTGCAGATTTCGCTGCGCATCGGCACGCGCGCGCCGCTGCTGATGCTGGGCAGCCTGATCCTGATGTTTGCCACCGACACGCAGCTGGCGCTGACGATTCTGCCGCTGCTGCTGCTGACCGCCGTCGTGATTGTGGTGTTCAGCCTGCAGATGGAGCCGCGCTACCGGGTGGTGCAGCAGAAGCTCGACGCGCTTAACACGGTGCTGCAGGAGAACATCGCCGGGGCGCGGCTGGTCAAGGCGTTTGTGCGCAGCGAGCACGAGGAGCGGCGCTTCGGTGCGGTCAACCAGGACTTTTCCGACCGCACCATCCGCGTGACCCAATACATGTCGATCATGGGGCCGGCACTGACCATTTTCGTCAACATCGGCATGGTGATCGTAATCTGGGCGGGTGGGCTGCAGGCGATTCAAGGCAATCTGACCGACGGCCAGATCGTGGCCTTCACCAATTACCTGCTCACCACGATGGGACCGCTGCTGATGATGACGGTGCTTTCCAATGTGTGGGCTGCAGGCATCGCCTCGGCGCAGCGCATCGACGGCGTGCTGGCGACGGCGCCGGATGTGCGCAATGTTGCCGACCCGCAGCCGCTGCCTACGCCCCTGGCGGGCCGCGTCGTCTTTGAGCATGTCACCTTTGCCTATGCGCCCGCCGATAACGGGTATGGCGGCGGCGCAGAGGAAGCGGAGGAAGATGAGAATGCGGGCGAAACGGTGCTGGACGACATCAATGTGGTGGTCGAACCGGGCACGCGCGTGGCGATTCTGGGCGCCACCGGCTCCGGCAAAAGCTCGCTCGTCAACCTCATCCCGCGCTTCTACGATGTGACCGGCGGGCGGCTCTTGATCGACGGCATCGATGTGCGCCAACTGGATCAGGAGGCGCTGCGCCGCCGGATCGCCATCGTGCCGCAGGAGGCGCTGCTCTTCTCCGGCGACGTACGCGACAACATCCGCTATGGCCAACCGCAGGCAAGCGAGGCCGAGGTGGTGGCGGCGGCGCAGGCGGCGCAGGCGCACGACTTTATCCTGCGGCTGCCGCAGGGCTACGACACCCATGTCGAAGAGCGCGGGGTCAACCTCTCCGGCGGCCAGAAGCAGCGGCTGGCCATTGCCCGCGCGCTGCTGATGCGCCCGCAGATTCTGATCCTGGACGACAGCACCAGCGCTGTGGATGTGGAGACCGAGACCAAAATTCAGGCGGCGCTGGATGTGTGGATGGCGGGGCGCACCACCTTTGTGGTGGCGCAGCGCATCAGCACAGTGCTCAAGGCGGACAAGATTCTGGTGATCGAGCGCGGGCGGCTGGCGGCGGAGGGGTCGCACAGCGAGTTGATGCGCAGCAGCGCCATCTATCGCGAGATTTATGATTCGCAGTTGGGCGGCGGCCCCGTCCGGAATGGGCTGCCGGCAGACGGCGCAGCGTCACCCGGCAAGGCGCCGGCGGCAGCAACGGTGCCGGCAGCGGTTATGGGAGGCAACTGATCATGGCCGTCCAGTCACCCAAATCGTCCGCTCCCGAAACCAAAGTTCGCCTGCCGCAGCGTGGGCCGATGGGCGTGCGCACAATCGAAAAAGCGCATGACCCGCGCCAGGCCATCACACGGCTGCTGCTCTATCTCAAGCCCTATTGGGTCGCCCTCGCCCTGGTGCTGGGGCTGGTCGTCATCTATACGCTGCTGGGGCTGCTCGGCCCCTACCTGATGGGTGTGGCCATCGACCGCTTTATCGGCGGCAAAGACGCGGCCGGGCTGGCGCGCGTGGCGCTGCTGATGCTGGTCATCTATGTCTTCAACAATCTGTTCCAGGCGGCGGCTAACTGGGTGATGGCGATTGTGTCGCAGCGTTCGCTGCAGCAGCTGCGCCAGGATCTGTTCAATCACCTGCAGAAGCTGCCGCTGCGCTTTTTTGACAACAACCCCGCCGGTGAATTGATGAGCCGGCTGACCAACGACATCGACGCCATCAACCAGGCCGTGGCGCAGAATGTGATCTCGTTGGTGGCCAGCGTGCTGTCGCTGGTGGGCATCATCATCGCCATGTTCTGGCTCAACCACTGGCTGGCGCTGGCCACCCTGCTGGTGGTGCCGCTGATGCTCTGGTTCACCGAGTTTGTGGCCAAATACACGCGCAAAGGCTTTCGCCGGCTGCAAAAGAGCCTGGGCGGCCTCAACGCCGTCATGGAAGAGTCGATCAGCGGGCAGAAGGTGATCAAGGCGTTTGGCCGCAGCGACTCCGTGGTGGAAAGCTTTCGCGCCGCCAACGAGGAAGTGTATGCGGCGGGGGTGTACGCCAACTCGTATGCGCTGCTGCTGATGCCGCTGACCAATGTGCTGGGCAACTTTTTTGTGATCGTGCTGGCCGGGCTGGGCGGCTGGCTGGCGCTGCAGGGGCTGGCCACCGTGGGCACGATCGCCACCTTTATCAGCTATGGGCAGAATTATATCCAGCCGCTGCGCCAGTTGGCCAACATGTACAACGCCATCCAGGCGGCGCTGGCCGGGGCCGAGCGGGTCTTTGCCATCATGGATGTGGCCCCCGAAGTGGCTGATGCGCCCGACGCGCTGCCGCTGACCACCATTCGCGGCGACGTGGCCTTCGAGCATGTGCAGTTCGGCTATGTGGCGCAGACGCCGATTATCAAGGATATGACGCTGCACGCGCCCGCCGGCCACATGATCGCCCTGGTTGGCCCCACCGGCGCGGGCAAGACAACCATCATCAACCTGCTGACGCGCTTTTATGAGATCGACGGCGGGGCCATCTGTGTGGACGGCCACGATATTCGCGCCGTGCGCAAGGATGATCTGCGCCGCAAGCTGGGAATTGTCCTGCAGGACACCTTTCTCTTTTCCGACACGGTGCTGGAAAACATCCGCTATGGGCGGCTGGAGGCGAGCGACGATGACTGTATGCGGGCCGCCGAGCTGGCGGACGCCGACCATTTTATCCGCCAACTGCCGCACGGCTACCAGACGCATCTTTCCGAGCGGGCGGGCAATCTTAGCCAGGGACAGCGCCAGCTGCTGGCCATCGCACGCGCCATCCTGGCCGAGCCGGCCATCCTGATTCTGGACGAAGCGACCAGCAGCGTGGACACCCGCACCGAGGCGCGCATCCAGCAGTCCTTGCTGCGTTTGATGGCGGGGCGCACCAGCTTTGTGATCGCCCACCGTCTCAGCACCATACGCGACGCCGATAATGTGGTGGTAATCAACGATGGCCGCATTGTCGAGCAGGGGAGTCACGATCAGCTTCTGGCGGCGCAGGGCTTCTATCACCAGCTCTATGTCAGCCAGTTCAAGGGGCTGCCGATCTGAGCAGGGGGCTGCGCCCACGCAGCCCCCTGCTCAAAGTCCCTGGCTCAAAGGTCAATGCGTTCGACGCCCGGCAGTTCCAGCACCAGGTCCGGCCCGTAGGCGGAACTGGGGGTCTGGAAGCCGGTGCGAAGCTGCCCGGCCAGCACCTTTTGCACGATCAGCAGCGACGACAGCGCCGTCAGGGTGTAGCCCTCCGGCGTCCGCAGCCGGCTCTGCGCCTGCACCCCGTTTGCGTCCTCCACCATCCCCCACAGCAGGCTGCGCCCCCTGGCGCGCTCCTCATCCGTGGGGCCGGGTGCGCCGCTTTGCAGCCGCTGCTTGACCAGCCCGAGCAGACAGGGTGTCTTGAGCAGCCAGCCCACATAGCGGCTGACCTGCAGTGCGTGGATCATGCTCTGCGGCAGGGCCATGTAGACCTCGATGTTGGGAATGCCGGTGCTGTGATAGGCGGTGGAGACATCGCCCCACGGCATCAGCACCGTGGGGCGCGGCCCGCTGCCGAAGTCAATCTCGCGCGTTTTGGCCGCCGGCTCGACTGGGGTCAGCACACCGTTGCGCCGCACCATGCCGCCTTCGCCCCGCTCGACCCCTTCGATCATGGTCAGGGCCGTGCCGCGCGAGAGGCTGCCGAGGGCGCGGATCCCCAGCACGAGGCTGGTGGCCTCCGGCAGCCTCGTGCTGAGGTGCGCGGCCAGGCAGTCGGAGGGCACGACGTCAAAGCCGGCGCCCGGCAGCAGCATGACGCCGGCGGCCTTAGCCTCGGCATAGCGCGCCGCCAGCATTTCGAAGACCCGAATCTCGCCGGTGATGTCCAGATAGTGGACGCCGTTGCGCAGACAGGCGTCCGCCATTGGCTGCGCCGTGCGGCTGAAGGGGCCGGCGCAGTGGAGCACGACCGTGGGCCGCGCCTGGTTGGTGTCCGCGCCCAGCAGTCGATCCAGCGCCTGGGCGTCATCCAGCGGCGCGATTCTGTACTCCAGCCCCAGCTCCTGCGCCAGCGCTGCCAGCGCAGCGCGGCTGCGCCCGGCCAGGATGGGGCGCAGTCCCTGTTTCACCGCCATGCGCGCCGTCAGCGCGCCGGTGTAGCCGTTGGCCCCGTAGAGAATCCAACTGGCCGAACGTACGGGCGCCATCATCAGCCGCCGCTGCCTGCGTAGCGGCGGTGCATTTCCGCCGCCTGCTGCGCATCGAGGTTGACGAGCGGCGGGCGCAGGTTGCGCCAGCCGGCATCGCCGCTGCGGTCGGCCAGAAGCTGCTTGAGTGCAGGGATGGGCGCATATTCGCGCAGCGCCTCGCGCGGCGCGTTGAGCGCCTCCTGAAGCTGCTCCGCATCCTCCGTCTGCCAGTGGTCGTAGACGCGGCGGATCTTCTGCGGGATCACATTGGCCATGGCGCTGATTGTGCCCACGCCGCCCAGCCGCAGGGTCGGCAACAGAAAGCGCTCCGAGCCGGTGAAGGTGCCGAAGCCGGGGAAGCTTTCCAGGATCGCCTTGAGGTTGTCCCAGTCGCCCGAACTGTCTTTGATGCCGACAACCGTGGCGGGGTAGGCTTTGACCAGCCGCTCGATCAGCGGCAGGCTGAAGCCGACGACGGCGATGGGCGGGATATGATAGAGATAGATGCGCAGCCGCTCATCGCCCACGCGCTCAATTACCTCGGCCACGCTGCGGAAGATGCCTTCTTCGCTGACGCCTTTGTAGTAGAAGGGGGGCAGCATGAGGACGCCGCCGCAGCCGAGCCGGGCCGCCTGCCCGGCCAGCCGGGCGGTGTCGGGGATGGCGCATGTGCCGACGCCCGGCATCAACTGCTGGGCGGGCACGCCGGCAGCGACAAGCGCCGCCAGCATCTCCATGCGCTCGTCGATGCCCAGCGAGTTGGCTTCACTCGTCGTGCCGAAGGGGGCGAGACCGGTGCAGCCGTCCGCCAGCAGCTGCTGGCAGAAGGCGATCCACTTCTCCGTATCCGGGCTGAGATCGTCGCGCATGGGTGTCAGCACGGGGGCGAACACGCCCTGTAATGGTTGGCTCATGAAATTTGGGTTCCTTTCCCTGTTGTTCTCTCTGGGTTTGGTCCTGCTTTTTGTTCAGTCCTGCTCCAAAATGGCTGGCATCTCATAAATCCGGCTGCCGAGGGAGACCGGCAGGGTGGGCCAGCCCGGAATGGCGGTCAGAATCACATTTTCATCCGCTGCCACGAGCACGGAATCTTCCATTTTCGTCCCGGTGATCGAGGGGTTCCAGGCGTAGACCTGCCCTTCGTGCACTTCGTCCTGGCTGCCGGGCACGCCCAGATACTCACGCGACTCATAGCCCGCCGGGCCGCCCTGGTGGTGCAGCCGCCACTCGTCGCCAAAGCCGCCCATGGCATAGGAAGCCTGCGCCTCGGCCACAATGTCGCCCAGCTTGACGTTGGGGCGCGTGCCGACGATGTAAGTGGCGTTGACGACGGCCAGCGCTTCCTGCTTGCGCCGCAGCTCTTCCGGCAGCGCGCCGAAGTGGATCAGCCGCGTGACCGAGCAGACCAGCCCCCATTTGCGCCCGCAGAGCACCAGCATGGCGTATTTGTCCAGCTTTTTGTCGGTCGGCAGCGGGTGGCGGTAGCGGAAGATGCGCTCGTCGGTGGCGATCAGGTTGACGATGGCCTGCGCGCCCCGCCTCTCGGTCTCGTAGGCCAGCAGCGCAGCGATGGCATGTTCGCTCATCCCCGGCTCCACGGCGCGGATGGCGCTGTTCATGGCGTCGCCGCAGATGCGGCCCAGGCTGCGGAAGCGCTCCACTTCCACCGGCAGCAGGTTGGCGCGCAGCCGCGCCAGCGGCTCGCTCACGTCCACCGTGCCCGGCGCACAGCCGTCCACCGCCAGCCGCAGCCCGCTTGCCACGTCCGCCAGCGCATTCTCGCCCGTGTGCCATTCGGGCGCAATAAACTCCCAGCCCGCTTCCTGCAGCCCTTCTTCTTGGGCAATGCGCGGCTTCTCAATGTTGTTGGCGATCACATAGCGGCGGTCGCGTGTGATCAGCAGGGAGGCCAGCCCATTGCTGGAGGCCGTGTTGATGTAGGCCGATTTGCCGCAGGAGGCCCAGGCAAAGCTGCTGGCCAGCCGCAGCCACAGCGCGTCCACTTCGTAGGCGTCCAGCAGACTGCGCATTCGTTCCAATTTCGTTTGTAGTTCGCTCATGATGGGTGTCCGTTTCACTGGCAGAGATTCATGGGTAAATTGTTACTGGTAAATCGTTACTGGTAAGCCTGTAGCCTGTAGCGCTCTCCCGTAGGTTACGCTTGCAGCGTGACACTGCTTTAGTCGAGGGCAGAGCCGCTTGTCACGCTACAAGCGTGACCTACACGCCGTCACGCTACAAGCGTGACCTACATGCCTACTGACAACGCTTGGTTGCCCCCAAAAGCCGGCGCAGCAGTTGACCGCTCCGTCACAAATGGGTATGATAGCGGGACGCACATGTTGGCTCCTCTATCGATTGTAGTCCGTGCGATTGGCCCTGTCAATTAAGTGGGCAAGTGACCCTGTCCGGCAGCCCGTCTTTTCCCGTAAGTGGCCCTCTCTCCCGGGCCGCAATTCAATGTGAATGGTGAAATCCATGATCCGCATCGGCTCGCGCTTGATGCCGACCGACCCCTATTGGGTGCTCGTGCGCGAAATGCTGCACCAGCATGTGCAGGAGGCCGGCGTTGTGCTGGTCAACGTCAACCTGGCGCTGGACACTGTCTGCGGCGAAGCGCAGCTCAGCCTGCTGGAGAATCTGCTGGCGCAGGAGCTGGACGCGCTGATTACGCCGCGGCTGCCGGAGCCATTGGCGCGCCGGATTGTCGCCGCCGGTCTGCCGCTGATCTTTTCAGACGAGATGGAATACAGCGCGCCGGGGATGACCAGCCCGCGCGGGTTGGACGAGGCCGCCGCCCTGGCCGCCCGCTTTGTGCTGGAGCGCATTGACTGCCGCGGCACGGTGGTGATTGTCGGCGGCGAACAGCGTACACTGGCCACGGTGCAGCGGCGCGTGGACGGCTTTCAGCAGCCGCTTGCCCGCCACCCGCAGGTGCGCTGTGTGCAGATTCCGGCCCTCTGGCGGCATGACGAAGCCTATGATCAGATTATGGAGGAGGCGGATCGCTGGCGACAGGCGCTAGGTCCCGCCCCGCTGGCCGCCATCTATGGTCTCTCCGACTCGCTGGCCCTGGGCGGGCGGGATGCGCTGCGCCGGCTGGGGCTTGTCGACGCCTGCACCCAGATCGTCGGCATCAACGGCGACCCGTTGGCGGTGGCCGCCATTATTGAAGGCTCCATGCACGCCACGGTGGAGACCTCCGCCTGGGATCTGGCGCGGCGGATGCTGGACTACGCCTGCCGGGCGGCGGGCGGCGAAGCGCTGCCGCCCCATTTTCCCTATGGTCAGCGGCTGGTGACGGCGGCCAATGCCGCCCAGGTGGCAGCCGAGACGCTGGTCTCCATGGCCGACCTGCCGACGCGGCTGGTGAATGTCAATGTGCGGCTGGAACAGCAGCGGCTGGTGCAGATGCAGACCAGCCTGGAGCTGAACCGGCGCGTCGGCTCCATTTTGGATGAGGCGGAACTGCTGCGGGAGCTGGCCGGCATCATCCGCAGCCGCTATGATTTCGACCATGCCGAGTTTTACTGGCTGCGCGACGGCGACTGCTGCCTGCTGCATGAGCAGCCCGGCGTGCCGGAGGCGCAGCGCCGCCGGCTGCCGCTGGACGGGGCGGGGCCGCTGGGCCAGGCGCTGCTGCACAACCAGCCCATCTACATCCCCGACACACTGACCGGCGCCCGCTTTGCCCCCGACCCCTTCTGGCCGGAGACGCGCTCGCGCGTCATCCTGCCCATCCACAGCGGCAGCAAGACATTGGGGCTGCTGGACCTGCACAGCCGCAAGCGCAGCCCCCGCTCGCAGCTTGTGATCGATGCGCTGCAAACGCTGGCCGACGAGGTCGGGATTGCCCTGCGCAACGCCCAGCTCTATGCCCAGGCGCTGGCGGCCAAGGCGGAGGCGGAGCGGGCCAATCTGCTCAAATCACGCCTGCTGGCGAACGTCAGCCATGAACTGCGCACGCCGCTGAACATCATCCTGGGCTACAGCCAGACGGCGTTGGACGACCCCAACCCCTATGGCGTGCCGCTGCATCCGGAACTGGTGCATGACCTGCGCCACATCCAGCGCAGCGGCCAGCATTTGGTGCGGCTGATCGATGACCTGCTCAACCTGGCGCAGGCCGAGAGCGGCGCACTGGAGATTTATCCGCAGCAGATGGATGTCGGCGCCCTGCTGGCGGAGGTGCTGCAGGCGGTGGCGGGGGCCGGCGCGCAGCCGGCGGTGGCGTGGCGGCTGCAGCTTCCGGCCATACTGCCCCCGCTCTATGCGGACCCGGTGCGGCTGCGGCAGGTGCTGCTCAATCTATTGAGCAATGCCGCCCGCTTTACGACGCAGGGGCACATCGTGCTGGGAGCGCATGTGGCGGGCGAGACGCTGCAAATCTGGGTGGAAGACACGGGGACAGGCATCAGCGCGGAAGAGCAGGCGCGGCTGTTGGCGCCTGCAGGCACGACCGTCACGACCGAGGAGTTTGTGTCCGGGATGCGCGCCCAGCATGGGGCTGGTCTGGGGCTGCAGGTCGCCCAGCATCTGGTGGCGCTGCATCAGGGGACGCTTGCGGTGCAGAGCCGCGCCGGGCACGGCAGCATCTTTCGGATTACGCTGCCGCTGCAGCCGGGCGCACAAGCGCGCGCGCCTGAGCCGGAGCCGCCGGTGGCCGGTGGCCCGCAGAGCAGTGAGCGGCTGCTGCAGATGGCTGTGGAACATGCTTCGGAGCTGAGCCGCGGCGCTGTCGCCTATATGGCCGAACATTATGCCGGCTCCCTCTCGCGCGATGAGATCAGCGAAGCCCTGCGCGTCAGCCCCAATCATCTGACGCGTGTCTTCCGGCGCGACATTGGGCTGACCCCCTGGCAGTATCTCAGCCACTATCGCGTGCTGCAGGCGCAAAAGCTGCTGGTGGGGACGGAACTGAGCGTTACCGAGATTGCCGAGCGGGTAGGTTTCAACGATCCGGCCTATTTTGTGCGGGTCTTTCACAAAGAAAGCGGCCAGGCGCCGCTTCAATATCGCAAAAATACAAAATAGGGTGTTAAAGTCCAATTTTGTAGTGGATTTCTCCAAGACAAATCGCCAAAAACGTTTTATTCTCTGAGTTGCACATTGACCATCAGAATCATGTTCCAACCCAAAGCAATTGCGTGCGTGCGCAAAGAGCAGCCGGATTGAGTGCTGTGTTTGCGCGCAGCTTGCCGGCAAATCAACCGCGGGCAGATCAACAACAGACAAAGATGCTATGGCGCCTTCGCAACCCACCGTCCTGCTGTTGGAGGACGACACCGCAACCCGTGAGCTGTATCGCCGCGCATTGAGCAGACTCTTCCGAATTGTGACGTGTGGCAGCGAGCAGGAAGCGACTGCCCAGTTGGCCGCCGCCAAGATTGATGTTCTGGTGTTGGAGCCGGCGGCGCTGGAGAGCGAGCTGCACTGGTTTATCGCTATGCTGCGCAGCCACTATCCCCAGTTGCCGGTCGTGGTCTGCAGCATCCTGGATGTGCGCGGAGACAGCGCCAGGCTTGCCGCCGGCGCCTATCTGCTCAAGCCGGTGACGCCGGCGCTGCTGGCCGGCACGCTTTCCACCGTGTTGGCCTCACCGAAGGTGGCTTGAAGTCCTGTACGTGGCTGTTTATTGAGAATCTGTGATCGAGAACCTGTAATGAGCCTATCGTCCAACGCACCAGATATTTCAGCTGTCGCCCCCGTCCCCAGCGCCGGCGACCCGATATTGGAAATCAAGAATCTGCACACCTACTTCTTTTTGGAGAGGGGGGTCATCAAGGCGGTGAACGGCGTCGATCTCTCATTGGCGCGCCAGTCTACCTTGGGGATTGTGGGCGAAAGCGGCTGCGGCAAGAGCATCACCGCCATGTCGGTGATGCAGTTGATCAAGTCGCCGCCGGGGCGCATCGTGCAGGGGGAGATTTTGCTCAACCGCGCCGGCGGTGCGCCGCCGGTCGACATTGCCCGGCTCGACCCGGCCGGCGCGCAGATGCGTTCCATCCGCGGCAAAGAGATCGCGATCATCTTTCAAGAGCCGATGACCTCGCTCAACCCGCTGCACAGTGTGGGCGACCAGATCGCCGAAGTGGTCAAGCTGCACCAGAAGGTGGGCGAGAGTGAAGGCAAGCAGCGGGCGCTGGAGATGCTGGAGAAGGTGCAGATCAGCGAGCCGAAGCGCCGGCTGAACCAGTACCCGCACCAGCTCAGCGGCGGCATGCGCCAGCGTGTGATGATCGCGATGGCGCTGTCGTGCAACCCATCGATTCTGATCGCCGATGAGCCGACCACGGCCCTGGATGTGACGGTGCAGGCGCAGATTCTGGAGTTGATGCAGACGCTCAAGCAAGATTTCAACTCGTCGATCATGCTGATCACCCACAACCTGGGCGTCGTTTCGCAGATGGCCGACCATGTGGCTGTGATGTATTTGGGCAAGGTGGTCGAGTATGCCGAGACCCGCCCGCTCTATCACGACCCGCTGCATCCCTACACCATGGGGCTGTTGAACTCCGTGCCGGTGTTGGGCAAAAAGACCAGCCAGCTCATCCCCATTCGGGGCATGGTGCCCACCCCGGACACCAAAATTCAGGGCTGTGCCTTTGCCGACCGTTGCCCCTATGTCAAATCGATTTGCCGGCAGGAAGAGCCGGCGTTGGTCGAGGTCAAACCGGGGCACAAGGCGGCCTGCTGGTTGTACTGATGCCGGCTGTACTGACCGTTGTGTGAAAATCCGCCGCCACGGAGCACAAGGTTTATCCGCGACGACGGTTTATTTTCAGTTTTCAATCCGTTCAATTTCATCCGTTCAATTTCAATGAGGAAAGGATTGCACCACCATGAGAAAGATGTTGTACATCGTTGTTGTATCGGCGATGGTGCTCTTGGCGGCCTGCCAGGCAGCGCCGGAGCCAGTCGCCCAGCCGGGGGCCGAAACCGCCGCCACGGAAGCGGCCGCCACAGAAGCCGCCGCCACCGACGCGGCTGCCACGACTGAGGCTGCCACCGAAGCCGCTGCGCCGGCCGAAGGCGAAGTTGCGGCGCCGATCCCCTACCCGGAAGGCACCGTGCTGGCCGGCAGCCGGGAGCCGGTCACGTTTGACCTCGACCAGATCCTCGATCACCGCTCGTTTGACAAATACTGCGAGGCCCCCTATCTGACGAAGCTGGTCGAAGAGGGCAAACTGCCGCCGGTCGAAGAGCGGCTGCCCAAGGAACCGTTTGTCTTCAAGACCGGCTTTATGTCGGACGGCATCGGCGAATACGGCGGCATCTGGCGTGATGTCTGGGCCGTGCCGCTGGAAGGCTGGAACTACAACGCCGGCGCCGTCCAGGGCTGGTTCGGCATCGAAGCCATCGTCCAGGAAGAGCCGATTGCCACGGGCGCCATGTTCCTGACCAAGGAAGTCAACCCGATCCCGCGCCTGGCCAAGAGCTGGGAATGGTCGGAAGACGGCATGAAGCTGACCATGAATTTGATCGAAGGCATCAAGTGGTCGGATGGCGTGCCCTTCACTACCGAAGACATCATGTTCCTGTGGGACGACAACATCCACGACCCTAATGTGGTGACCTGGACTTCGGCGGACTTCTGGAGCATTGAAGGCCAGCCTATCGAGCTGAAGGCGCTGGACGACTACACGCTGGAGTGGACCTTCCCCGTTGCCAAGCCGACCAAGTGGCTCTATCAGATGACCAGCCTGAACTTCTCGCCTGGCCCGGCCCATATCCTCAAGCCGTTCCACCCCAAGTATGGCGGCAAGGACTATCAGAGCTATAAGGATGCCTTGGCTCCCAACGCCCTGCCCGTCGTCACGCTGGGGCCGTGGGTGCCGGTCGAGTACAAGACCGACGAATTCCTGGTCTTCCGCCGCAATCCCTATTTCTGGATGGTGGACGAGAACGGCTGCCAGCTGCCCTACCTGGATGAGGTGCAGTTCACCTATTCCAAGACCGGCAACACCCGCACCTTGAACACGATCGCCGGCACGGCGGACCACGCCAACGTCGAGAATATCGAGACGATGGATGAAGCTGTGCGCCAGTCGCAGGACCCCAACGCCACCTTCCGCGTTGAGTGGGGCCCCGAAACCTTGGGCTTCAATATTGAGTTCAACCACGCCATGTACACCGGCGTGCAGGATGACCGCGACCGCGCCGTGCGCGACTTGCTGCTCAACAGCGATTTCCGCAAGGCGATTGCCTATGCCATTGACCGTGACGGTATTGCCAAGTCGCTGACCAACGGCCCGTTCTTCCGGGCGTGGGCGGGCGGCCTCTTCCCCGGCTCGCAGTACTTTGACCGCGAATCGGTTGCCTACTACCCCTATTCGCCGGAAAGCGCCAGAACCCTGCTCGACCAGATCGGTCTGAAGGACAGCAATGGCGACGGCGTGCGCGAGTTCAGCGAAGGGCCGCTGGCCGGCCAGGATGTCGTACTCGGCCTCGAGGCCTGGGAAGACAACACCGCAGGCCAAAGCCTAGGCGCCGCCATCACTGCCTTCCTGCAGGATGTGGGCCTCAAGGTCAACTTCCGCACGATGGCGGGCACGGCCATGACCGAGAACGAGCGCGCGGGCACATGGGAAATGCGCATTAACCGCCCCGGCCAGGCCTGGTCTACACCCAATGTGCGCTGTAAGGATATTGCGCCGACCAGCGCCAACTATCCACTGCATTTCGTCGGCGCCGAGCCGGAAGTGTACACGGATGTCGAGCAGCGCATGATCGAGATCTCCAACGAGTTCTGCGCCGCCACCGATTACGACACCGAGTATAAGTTGATGTCCGAGCTGAACAATCTGCACACGGAAGATGTGTACACGCTGGGTCTGGCCACCGGCCGCTATGGCTTGATGTTGAACAAGAACTTCAAGAACATTCCGATCGGCACGCCCGCCTTCCTGTACCAGTGGGATGCCAACAACATCCTGCCCGAGCAGGTGTGGCTGATGCCGGAGAACCGCACGGATCAGGGGCAGACGGAAATCTACCCTAACAGCGTGCCCTTCTACGACGGCTGCGACTACCAAAGCTCCGGCAAGGTCTGTGTTGAGGCCCCGGCCGAGTAGTTTCGTATAAGCGTGACCAAGTGATGAGGTGGCAGCCACCTGAGCGTGGCTGCCGCCTGACGCATCACATTCCATCATTCTGACCGGGGTCTGTCTATGATCGGGTACATTCTTCGCCGGCTGCTCGCCAGCATTCCGCTGCTCATCGGCATCAGCATCGTTTCCTTTATCATCATCCAACTGCCGCCGGGCGACTTTGCCACAACCTATCAGATGCAGCTTATCAACCAGGCCAATATGTCCCCCGGCGACGCGCAGGAAGCTGCCGACCGCTACCGGGCGCTGTATGGGCTGGACAAGCCGCTGTGGGAGCAGTACTTTATCTGGGTCAAGGGCATTGTGACGGAGGGCAAGTTCGGCTATTCCTTTGCCTATAAAAAAGATGTGGGCGAATTGATCGCCGAACGGCTGCCGCGCACGCTCTTCCTGGCGTTGTCGGCGCACATCATTTCAACGATTTTTGGTTTATTGATCGGCATTTATTCGGCGACGCACAAATACAGCCTGGGAGACAACGTGGCGACGGTGCTGGCGTTTATCGGCACCGCAGTCCCGCGCTTTTTTATGGCCTTGGTGCTGGTCTACTTTATGGTCGTCGAGTGGAAGTATCCATTTATTGGGAGGTATACGTCGCCGCAGTATGCCTTTGCGCCCATGTCGGCGGACAAATTTGTCGATATTCTCAAATATGCCTGGCCGGTGATTCTGATCGCCGGCGTCGGCGGTATCGCCCGCAATATGCGCGTGATGCGCGGCAATCTGCTGGACAACTTAAACGCCCAGTATGTCACCACCGCGCGCGCCAAGGGGCTGCGCGAGAACACGGCGATCTACAAACATGCCGTGCCCAACGCGCTGCACCCGATCATCATGTACCAGGGCACGGTGCTCCCCTACATGATCCAGGGCGAGTTGGAGGCGGCCATCGTGCTCAACATGCCCACACTGGCGCCCATGTTCTACAGTTCGCTGGCAACCCAGGACATTTATGTGTCCGGCGGTTTTCTGATGATCTATGCCTTCCTGCTGGTGGCAGGCAACTTGATTGCCGACATCCTGCTGGCGCTGGTCGATCCGCGCATCCGTCTGAACTGAGGTCGAACGAAGAGAGAGTCGCATGAGCAAAAGCATTGGTATTCCCGAAGTTGAACAGGATCGCGCCATCGAGTTTCCGCTGCTGCCGGACGAGGAAGGGCGGGCGGTAGACCCGGCGCTGACGACCATGCTGCGCCGCACTGCGCGCACGCACGAAAGCTATGGAGAACTGGTCTGGCGCAAATTTAGCAAGAGCAAGATTGCCATCGCCGGCGGTTTGATTGTGCTGGGGCTGTTTATGCTCGCCATCTTTGCCGAGTTTTTCTCCCCCACCGACCCGGTGCGGCTCAACATGACGAAGGCCTACACGCCGCCGACGCAGCTTCATTTTATCGATTCCGCCGGCAACTTCCACTTGATGCCCTTTATCTATAAGCGCGAGCAGGTGCTCAACGCCAACATGACCACAACGTGGACGGATGACGAGACGGTGCGCTATCCGATCAACTTCTTTGTGCGCAGTTGGGACTACAAGCTCCTGGGGCTGTTCCCCACCGACATCCATCTGTTTGGGGCCGCCGGCGACGCTGAACTCTATCTGTTGGGCACCGACCGCTTTGGCCGCGATGTCTTTGGCCGCTCCTCGATTGCCGGGCGCATCTCTCTGACAATGGCGCTCTTCGGCACGCTGATCAGTGTGGCTGTCGGCTCGGTGGTGGGCGTCTTTTCCGGCTACTACGGCGGCGCAGTCGACAACTGGACCCAGCGCTTTGTCGAGTTTGTGCAGTCCTTCCCGCAGCTTCCGCTGTGGATGGCGCTGGCGGCGGTGATCCCCATCACCTGGGATCAATTTGCCGTCTTTGTCACCATGTCGTTTATCTTTGCGCTGCTGAGTTGGACGCTGCTGGCGCGCGAGGTGCGCGGCAAGGTGCTGTCGCTGCGCGAGACGGATTTTGTGCTGGCGGCGCAGGAGATGGGCGCGTCCGACGCGCGCATCATGTTCCAGCATCTGCTGCCCAATACCTTCAGCCACATCATTGTCGTGATGACGCTGACCATCCCCACCATCATCCTGGCCGAGAGCTTTCTCAGCTTTCTGGGCATCGGCATCCAGGAGCCGCTGGTCAGTTGGGGCACGATGATGCGCGACGCGCAGACGATCCAGACGCTGGGCTTTAATCCGTGGATCGCTTCGTCGGTCTTCTTCATTATTGCCGCTGTGCTGGGATTCAATTTCTTGGGGGATGGGCTGCGGGATGCGGCGGATCCGTATTCGATGAGTTAGGGGAGAGGGAGTCAAGCGTTTTGTCCATCATCTGCCGGAAGCTGTAGAGCACACATAACAGGAAAGGTTGCAAGCGCCATTCGCCCATCGCCGAGAAACGAATCTCTTTTTCTCTCTTTCTTTCTCTGCGAACTCAGCGTAATCTCAGCGCCTCTGCGTTGAAAATAATATGCCAACCGACTACATTCTCGAAGTAAACAATTTGAAACAGCATTTCCCCATCCGCGGCGGCATCCTGCAGCGTGTCGTCGGCCAGATCAGGGCGGTGGATGGCGTCAGCCTGGCCGTCAAGCGCAATGAAGTGTTGGGCGTGGTAGGGGAGAGCGGCTGCGGCAAGACCACCCTGGGACGCACGATCCTGCGCCTGTACAAGCCGACCGCCGGCGAAGTCTGGTATCGCAAGGCAGACAACGACCGCATCAACGTGGCTGACTTGTCATCCCGCCAGCTCAAAGCGCTGCGGCGCGAGATGCGCATGATCTTTCAAGACCCCTTCAGCTCGCTCAACCCGCGCCGCACGGTCAAGGAGCTGATCGGCGAACCGCTGGTCATCCACAATGTGGCCAAGGGCAAGGCGATGGAAGAGCGGGTGGGCGACTTGATGCTGGAGGTCGGTCTCGACCCCAACTATATGGAGCGCTACCCGCATGAGTTTTCCGGCGGCCAGCGCCAGCGCATCGGCATTGCCCGCACCCTGGCGCTCAGCCCGCGGCTGATTATAGCCGACGAGCCGGTGTCGGCGCTGGATGTGTCGGTGCAGGCGCAAGTGCTCAACCTGCTGCAGGGGCTGAAGGATCAACTGGGGTTGACGCTGATCTTTATCGCCCATGACCTGTCGGTGGTCGAGCACATCTCCGACCGCATCGCCGTGATGTATGTAGGCAAGATCGTGGAGATGACGGACGCCGAGCAGCTTCTGCGCCACCCGATGCACCCCTACACCGAGGCGCTGGTCTCGGCGGTGCCGCCGGCGGACCCCGACATCAAGACGCACCGCATCATCTTGGAGGGCGATGTGCCCAGCCCCGCCAACCCGCCGCCCGGCTGCGTCTTTCACCCACGCTGTCGCTATGCCCAGGATATATGCAAGCAGGTGGAGCCGCAGTTGGTCGAGGTGGAGCCGGAGCATTTTGTCAGTTGTCATTTTGCCGATGAATTAAATCTGGTTGGGATCGGGGGTTGACCGTGGAAAGCAAATCGCCGGCGCAGAATCGCGCCGCTGTTCCCAACCAGGCTGCTCCCGACCAGGCCGCTCCTAACCGCATCGTCTCCTTTCTGGCCTATCTGCTGGTATTGGTGGGGCCGCTGTTGGTGCTGCTCTTTGGGCGCAAAGACAAATTCTCGCTCTACCACGCCTGCCAGTCGCTGGGGCTGCTCTTTGTGGCGGTGGCTGTGCCGCTGTTGTGGTTTGCCATCGGCTGGGTTTTTGCCTTTTTATCAGTGCAGGTTCCCTGGCTCTATATCGTGCCGGTTGCTGTGCTGCTCTTGGTTCCCGTCTGGCAGCGGCGCAACAAGGCTGTGCGCTATGCCGAGCGCAATTCGTGGATCGGCATCCTGCTGACCCTGGTCGTGGCGGCTGTCTTGATCTACGGCTGCTGGCTTGTGCTGGAATTTCTGGCGCCCTTTGTGCTGCCGCTGGCCGGGCCGCTGCTGCTGTTCGCCGGCTTTTCCGTCGTGATTGCCGCCTATATCGCCTTGGTGGTGGTCTGGTTGATCGGCATGGCGAACGCCTTGCGCGCTAGCTGGAAGCCGGTGCCCTTGTTCGGCGGCTGGGGCGAACGCCTTTACGCGCGTCTGGCCGGGCCGCTGGTATAGTGACGCTGTACAATGACGCGGTACAATGACGCTGTATCACTACCGCAAGTAACTTTTTTTGATTGGTTAAAGATTGGTAGTTTCCGTCTGCTGTCTCAATAAAACCGGAGTTTCGCAATGCCAAAAATTACCTTTATCGGCGCCGGCAGCCTTGTGTTTACACGCAACCTGACCAGCGACATCCTGCTTGCGCCCGCCTTGCAGGAGAGCACCATCACGTTGATGGACATTGACCCGGCGCGTCTCGACCAGGCGCGCGCCATCGTGCAGGCCACGATTGATCGTCGCGGCCTCAAGGCGCGCGTGGAAGCCACCACCGACCGCCGTGTGGCCGTCGAGAATGCCGACTATGTGATTACAACCTTCCAGCAGGGCGGGCTGGAAGCCTACCGCACGGACATTGAAATCCCGCAGAAGTATGGCGTGGAGCAGTGCGTGGGCGATACGCTGGGGCCGGGCGGCGTCTTCCGCGCCTTGCGCACCATCCCCGTGCTGCTCGATCTCTGTGATGAGATGGATGAGCTGGCCTCGGATGCGCTGCTGCTCAACTATGTCAACCCGATGGCCGCCAACTGCTGGGCCGTCGCCGACGGCTCCGGTCGCCCGCATATCGGCCTCTGCCACAGCGTACAGGGCACCAGCGAAATGCTGGCCAAGTGGATCGACACGCCGTATGACGAGGTCAACTTCCTGTGCGCCGGCATCAACCACCAGGCGTTCTTTCTGGAGTTCAACCGCGGCAAAGAAGACCTGTATCCGCTGCTGTGGGAAGCCATCGAGCGGCCCGAAGTCATTGCCGAAGAGCCGGTGCGCACGGACATCATGAAGTATTTCGGCTACTTCGTCACCGAATCGAGCGGTCACGCCAGCGAGTATATGCCCTACTTCCGCAAGAGCGTGGCGATGGTCAACGAGCAGCTTGTGCCGCGCTTCAGCGACCCGGTCAACCATTGGTTTGATTTTGGCCGCAGCGGCGGCTATCTGCGCCACTGCCTGCACCGGCTGGAGCAGTTCCAGAGCGATTACGACGAAATTGTCGGCGGCGATTTCCCCACCCAGCGCAGCCATGAGTACGGCTCGTGGATCATCGAGGCGATGGAGACCAACCAGCCCGTCAAGGTGGCCGGCAATGTGCCCAACAGCGGCTTGATCACCAACCTGCCTGACGGCTGCTGCGTCGAAGTGCCCTGCCTGGTGGACGGCAGCGGTGTGCAGCCCACGGTGATCGGCAACCTGCCGCCGCAGTTGGCCGCGCTCAACCGCACCAATGTCAATGTGCAGAGCCTGATTGTGGAGGCGGCCCTGACCGGCAATGTGGATGCGGTCTATCATGCCGTCATGCTCGACCCGCTGACGGCGGCTGTCTGCACGCTGCCGCAGATTCACGAGATGGTGAGCGAGATGCTGGAAGCGCAGACGCAGTGGCTGCCGCAGTTCTGAGATAACAGAGGATTCTTCAACGCAGAGGCGCAGAGATTGCGCCTCTGCGTTAAAATTTTTAGGAGACAACATGCCAAAAATTACGTTTATCGGCGCGGGCAGCTTTGGCTTTACGCGCAACCTGGTGCGGGATGTATTGACGTTTGAGCGGCTGGCGGATGCCACGCTCTGCTTGATGGACATCAACCCGGAGCGGCTGGAGTATTCGCGCCGCGCCGTGCAGCGTATTGTGGATGAGGGCCACTATCCGGCCACGGTCGAGACGACGCAGGACCGGGTGGAGGCGCTGACGGGCGCGGACTATGTCATCGTCACAATTTTGGTGGGGGCGACGGAGGTCTGGCGGTACGACATCGAGATTCCCAAAAAGTATGGGGTGGACATCAACGTCGGCGACACGCGCGGCGTTTCGGGCATCTTCCGCGCCTTGCGCACCATCCCCGTGCTGGTGAGCATTGCCCAGGATATGGAGCGCTACTGCCCCGGCGCCACCATGCTCAACTACACCAACCCCATGGCAATGCTCTGCCGCGCCATCCAGCGCGAGACGAACATCGCTGTGACCGGTCTCTGCCACAGTGTGCAGGGCACGTCGGAGATGCTGGCGGAGTGGATCGGCGCGCCCTACCACGAGATCGACTTCACCTGCGCCGGCATCAACCATATGGCCTGGTATCTCACCTTCAAATGGAACGGCGAGGACGCCTACCCGCTGATCCGCAAGGCCATCCTGGAGCGCCCGGAAATCTACAACGAGGAGCAGGTGCGCAACGAGATGTTCCTGGCCTTTGACCACTATGTGACCGAATCCAGCGGCCACAACTCCGAGTACAACTGGTGGTTCCGCAAGCGTCCAGATTTGATCGAGAAGTACTGCACGGACGGCACGGGCTGGAATCCGGGCGAATACGCCTATATTCTCAAGGAGTATCGGCGGCGGGAAGGCGACTGGCAGGAGGACATTCAGAAATGGCTGAATGACCCAGCCCCGCTCAAGCTGGAACGCGGCCACGAGTATGCGGCCTACATCATCAACGCGCTGGAGGGGGGAGAAGCCTTCCAGTTTAACGGCAATGTCTCCAACAAAGGCTACGTCAGCAACCTGCCGCAGGACGCCTGCGTCGAGGTGCCGGTCTGGGCCAGCCGTCACGGCTTGGAGCCGCTGCGGGTGGGTGCGCTGCCGCCGCAGTGCGCCGTGCTCACCAGCCTGAGCGCGCAGATTGAGGAGATGGCGGTGGAAGCGGCGTTGACCGGCAACCGCCGGCTGGTCTATCAGGCCATCGCCAACGACCCGCTGAGCGCAGCTGTGCTGTCGCTGGCGGAAATCCAGCAGATGGTGGATGATCTGTTCGAGTGCAACCGGGATTATCTGCCGCAGTTTGCCTAATTGAGAGAAAGCAAGAGGATTTACCAATGGCCAAAATAACCTTTATCGGTGCGGGCAGCACCGTCTTTGCCAAGAATCTGCTGGGCGACATCCTGAGCTACCCGGAGCTGAGCGACGCCACCATCACCCTGTTCGACATCGACCCCGACCGCCTCAGCACGTCGGAAGTGGTGGCGCACACGGTGGCCGACTACTTCGGCGTCAAGCCGGTGATCGAAGCCACCGCCGACCGGCGCAAAGCGCTGGCGGACGCTGACTATGCCATCAGCATGATCCAGGTGGGCGGCTACAAACCGGGCACGGTGACGGACTTCGAGATTCCCAAGAAGTATGGGCTGCGCCAGACCATCGCCGACACGCTGGGGATTGGCGGCATCATGCGCGGGCTGCGCACCATCCCTGTTCTGCTCGACATGTGCCATGATATGGAAGAGGTCTGCCCGGATGTCACCTTTTTGCAGTATGTGAACCCGATGGCGATGAACTGCATGGCCATCAACCGCGCCAGCAGCATCCAGACTGTGGGCTTGTGCCACAGTGTGCAGGGGACGGCGGAAGCGCTGGCCGAAGACATCAACGTCCCGATCGAAGAGATCAACTACATCTGCGCCGGCATCAACCACATGGCCTTCTATTTGAAGTTCGAGCGCAACGGCGAGAATCTCTACCCGCGCATCCGGGCGGTGGCCGAATCGGGCGACTTTGGCCGCCGCTATCGCAAGCTGTCGGACAAGGTGCGCTACGAGGTCTTCCGCCGCACCGGCTACTTTGTCACCGAATCCAGCGAGCATTTTGCTGAGTATGTGCCGTGGTTTATCAAGCGCGACCGCCCCGACCTGCTGGAGGAGTACGAGATTCCGCTGGACGAGTACATCACGCGCTGCGAGATGCAGATCACCGGCTGGCAGTTTATGCGCCAGAAACTGGAAAACCCCGACATGTCGCTGAGCGAAGAGTATATGGTCGCCATGCGCAAGGCGGGCGTGCCGGAAGAGTATCTGCCTGAGATCTTGGAGCACTTTGAGAATTCGGACAAGATCGAGCGCAGCCACGAGTACGGCTCCGGCATCATCCACAGCATGGAGACTGGCCAGCAGCGGGTCGTCTACGGCAATGTGGCCAACCAGGGGCTGATCGACAACCTGCCGCAGGACTGCTGCGTCGAAGTGCCCTGCCTGGTGGACAAAAACGGGCTGCAGCCGACCAAGATCGGCGCGCTGCCCCCGCACCTGGCCGCCATGATGCGCACCAATGTCAACGTGCAGGAACTGGTTGTCGAGGCGGCGCTGACCGGCAAGCGCGAACATATCTATCACGCCGCCATGCTCGACCCGCACACCGCGGCCGAGTTGAGCCTGGATGAAATCTGGCACATGGTGGACGACTTGATCGAAGCGCACGGCGACTTGCTGCCCGCGTACCACTAATCATTGCAGGGCAGGCAGAGGTGCAGCCATATGCGGCTGCACCTCTGCCTGCCGGCTGAAGGGAAGAAACGATTCATGGCCCTGCAGGCTTCACCACAAGGCTTAACCTGGTTTCAAGACGCTCGCTTCGGCATGTTTATCCATTGGGGGTTGTATTCGCTGCTCGGCAAGCAGGAATGGGTGATGCACACCGACTCCATTCCGGTGGCGGAGTATGAGAAGCTGGTTCCGCAGTTCACCGCCACCAAATTCGACGCCGAAAAGTGGGCGCGCATCGCAGCCGACGCCGGGCAGAAGTACATGATCATCACCAGCCGCCACCATGACGGCTTCAGCATGTATGACACGGCGTTGAGCGACTACAAAATCACCAATACGCCCTTTGAGCGCGACCCGCTGGCCGAGCTGGCGGAGGCGTGCAGCCGGCATGGCGTCAAGCTGGGCTTCTATGTCTCGCTGCTGGACTGGCATCATCCGGCATACCGATTCCGGCAGGAGAGCGGGCTGGCGTGGGACGATTACCTGGGCTTTCTGCATGGGCAGGTGCGCGAGCTGTGCACCAACTATGGCGAGGTAGCCTGCATCTGGTTTGACGGCCACTGGCCGCAGTCGGCGATTGATGAGCGCAACGCCTACTTTGCGCCGGGCGGCTCGTTTGAGTACGAGAAGCTGTACGACATGATCCACACGCTGCAGCCGGATGCGGTGATCGAGAACAACCGCCATGCGAAGCCGCTGCCGGGCGAAGATTTGCAGGGGTTTGAGCAGGATTTGCCGGGCGAGAATTCCACCGGCTTTAATGCAACCGAGATTTACGGGCTGCCCATCCAGGTGTGCATGACCATCAACGACCATTGGGGTTGGAGCCGCAGCGACAACAACACCAAATCGGTGCGGCGGCTGGTGCATATTCTAGCGCGCGCGGCCAGTGTGGGCGGCAACCTGCTGCTCAACGTCGGCCCGACGCCGGAGGGGGAGATTGTCCCGCTGCACGCCGAGCGGATGCGCGAGGTCGGGCGCTGGCTGGCGCAGAGTGGGGCCGCCATCTACGGCACGCGCGCCGGCGCCATTCCGTCCACGCGCATCAGCGTCAGCACCCGCAGCGGTGAGACGCACTATGTGCATGTGCTGGACAACGAGAGCGACAGCGTCGTCCTGGGTGGCGTGCCCGCCCACCTCCACCATGCGCGGTTGGTGCACAACGGGCAAGAATTGAGCCTGGAGCGGGAGGGCGGCAACTTCTTCGTCTCGTCCGAGTCCGACCGCACAACCATCTACATCCCGCCGGAAGTGAGAGACGCGTACAATACGGTGATTGAACTGCGGTAGAGAGAGGAAGCGTGCGTATATGAAATGAACGGCTTGTTGCACTCTACATCGATCGACAATCAGCCACTGGGCGCACATCAAAGCTTGTTGGTGCAAGACTTGATTCCTGATCCTTTTGACGGGTCGGCGCTAGTAACTGCCAGCGGTCCAATAGCTGTAACTGCGAACTTCTATTACCCTGGCGCCGGCAATGCTGATGTTACCGGCAGCCAGCCGGCTGTCCATCGCTAAAGCGTAAGCTTGCAGGAGAACCGCCCTGTCAAGCGTCGTCCTGGGCGCTCATCAGCTGTTGTCCGATTACTAGACGGCTGCGTCAGTTTAGCATGTTGCAGCAACCTATTTGGCGAGTGACTCAGACGTTGATGCCTGACTGCCAAATGTAAGCTATTTGAAAGCTTTCCTTCAATTCCACAAGGTTACAATTATTGAAGCCTTATCCGTAACCAATAGCATACCTGCTGAGCCCCGTCGACAAATATTACTTCGTGACCTCAACAAAGACGCCCTCAGCGAGTACTGCTGAGGGCGTCTTCGCAAAACAGCATCTTGTCACAAGGAGTCACAAATGTCACGATGTGTTGTTAGATTCCAGTTACAGAACAGTAGAGGCAATGAGGTAGACAGCAAGATGTGCTACTCCACTGTTGGACCATGCACCAAACGGGAAGCAATTCAGAAACTTGCCCAGTTATATATCGCTACCGTCAGCCTCGGCCAGGATGCCCAGCTTGTACTCGACGGTGAATGTCCGGTGCCTCGCGGCCAGCCGCACTTCAGGATCGGGCGCCACCAGTTTGACGCCATTGCGCTGTACTGCCGTTCGGTAGTAAGACAATTCGTGTCCCTCCTTCGCCCTAACTCTACACCAATTTCGGCATCAGCGGCGTCTCACTAAATAGAGACACACAGGGGCACCGCCAAAAGTGCCGGGTCATTTTGCGAACCGAAACGGAATGGTTATTAGCACAATGTACTGCGTTTTGTATTCAATTATCACATTCTAAGTCCGAGGACATATGAGCAACCCCACTCCCGTACAAACTATCACTGCAGATAGCTTTGAGACAGAAATCCAATTGGCCCTACCCAATTTGGACAAAAACGAGCTAGCCAAGACTGTACAAATATGGATAGACAAAAATCGCAAATACTGGCCCAGCGAACTGACAGCAGAAAAGATAGTAAAGGGCGTACCGTTAATACACTTGCCCTACTGGGCAGTTAGCGGTCAAGGTACAGCCACATGGTATGCATCTATCGGTGTTGATCGGGAGGTACTGAAGCGCTGTGGTACGTGTGGCGGACGGGGCCGCCATACACCAATTTATTCCACGGATGAACGACGTTGCGATCGTTGTGCTGGCTCAGGAAAGGAGCTAGGCAAAGAAACCTTCTGGAATAATCAGTCAGGCCACGCAGAAGCTGACTTCGATGGAGTGCTGGTTGACAATTACGATGAGAAATCATTGCAGTTGCAGATAGGCAAGCGCGATTTTAAGGTTGACTGGAGGATTGCACCAAACGCAGAAAAAACTAGTACGGTTTTTGTCGCCCCCATTGCCACAACAAAAGCTGCGGCAAAACAGACAGCCGAAAAAACCTGATTTCTGCATTGGAACGAGATGCTACTGTTGATGGCTATCGTCTAGGTGATTACGTGCGCAATGTCAAGCTTGCAAACGCCAATGCCTCGCGTCTGGCATCCGCAACGTATGGGTATCCAATCTACTTTGGCTTTTACCACCACAATGGGAACCAGTACAGAATCGAAGCCGATGCTGTCACTGGTAAATTCTGGGCTCAAAAACCCGTTGAGGTTACTAAAGGGCAGTCAGGCGACACCACAAGAATAGCCTTGATCGGCATTGGGCTGCTACTCCTGGCCGTCATTGCATGGATTATATTCAATGTGGTAATCAAGAACAATTCGCTAGGTGCAATTCCGGAATTCGGCAGGGTCACTGAGGCACAGGCCACTGCTGCGGCACCACCTGACACCGCCGAGGAAATGCTCATCCCCGCTGGTGAATTCCAGATGGGGTGCGACAACACCAATTCGGCGGAAACGTGCCTCTCCTACGAACAACCGCTGCACACCGTCAACCTGGACGCCTACTACATCGACAAATACGAGGTAACCAACGCACGTTACGAAGCGTGCGTGGATGCGGGTGGATGCACGGCGCCAAAGGAGATCAGTTCCTCCACGCGTTCTTCCTACTACGGCAATGCAGACTACGCTGACTATCCGGTGGTCAAGGTGGACTGGAGTCAGGCAGTGGCTTTCTGCACATGGACAGGCAAGCGGCTGCCGGCAGAGGCAGAGTGGGAGAAAGCGGCGCGTGGCAGCAGCGATACGCGCAAGTATCCGTGGGGTAACGAAGCGCCCGATTGCAACAGGCTGAATTTCCATAATGATATTAGTGGGACAGGTCGTTGTGTCGGTGACACAAGTAGGGTAGGCTCCTACCCAAGCGGCGCCAGCCCTTATGGTGTCATGGACATGGCCGGCAATGTGTGGGAATGGGTGAGTGACTGGTATGATGGCGGCTATTACAGCGTATCGCCCGCAACCAATCCGCAGGGGCCGACGACGGGAACATATCGCGTGCTGCGGGGCGGGTCGTGGTACTCTGACGGCGGTGTGCGCTCCGCCTACCGGTGCTACGACGATCCTGGCTACTGGGTCGTCTGCTACGGTTTCCGGTGTGTCCGCTCGCAATGATTCTGATCTGCTGGGTTCTGTTGTTCTGTTTTTCTGAAGGGGTACAGGGGCAAAGCCCCTGCCGCCGCCAGTTGGCGGCGCGCGCGCGAAATTTGGACAGGGCCTGCTTGTCGTCGAAACAATTCCAGAGAAGAGGGGAAAAGACACCAATGGCCAGAGTTTACCGCCATCTGTGGCGTGACATTGTCTCCTTTGAAAACATCCATCTGGCCTTTCGCAAGGCAGCACGCGGCAAGCGCAGCCGGTCCTCGATAGGGGCTTTGGAGTTTCACTTGGAAGAGAACCTGGTCGAGCTGCGCCAGGAACTGATCAGTGGCGCCTACCAGCCCGGCGGCTACACCAGTTTTGTGGTGCATGACCCCAAGCGAAGGCTGATCTGGGCGGCGCCCTTTCGCGACCGAGTCGTACACCATGCCCTGATGAACGTCACCGGGCCGCTTCTGGAGCGCTCGTTTATCGATGACAGTTACGCCAATCGCACCGGCAAAGGCACGCACAAGGCGCTGGATCGCTGCACCTATTATCTGCGCCGCCATCAATACGTGCTGCCGCTGGACGTTCGCCAATTCTTCCCACCCATCGATCATTCTCTGCTGTTGGCTACCCTAGAACACACTATCGGCGACGACAAGACGCTGAACCTGTACCGGCAAATCCTGGCGAGCGGCGCCGGGATTCTTCAGGAAGGATACGAAATGGTCTACTTTGCCGGCGACGATCTGTTCGCCGTCAACAGGCCGCGCGGGCTGCCGATTGGCAACCTGACAAGCCAGTTCTGGGCCAACGTCTATCTGAATCCGCTCGACCACTACATCAAGCGCCGGCTGCGCGTACCTGGATACGTTCGCTACGTGGATGACATGCTGCTCTTTGCCGACAGCAAGGAACAGCTCCATGCCTGGCGTCAAGCAGTGCAGTTGGAATTGTCCCAGTTGCGTCTGACCATCCATGCGCGGTCATCGCAACCGCGGCCCAGCCATACGGGCGTGCCACTTCTCGGCTCCCAGGTCTTTCCCAATCACCACCGCTTGAAGCGGCGTAAAGGCATCCAGGCGCAACGGCTCCAACGCCTGTAAGGATTGAAAGGCCGAGAGTAAAGCTGAGAGATAGAGTTTGGACTTCAAGGCATAATGGTTGAGCTTGGTTTGAGTGCGTAACCACTCCAGTTTGACGAAAGTACAGAGTGCGGCAAAGAAATGGTTGGTTTGCGTCGTCACAGTGCGGGTGGGCGACTTGTCCAAAGAAGCATTTTGCTTGAGCGAACGATGATACTCTTCCACTTTCCACCGTGTTTGGTAGATTGTCGTGAAATGAATCGCATCCAACGTCAAATTGCTTGTCACCAGATAGAGGATACCGATGCTTCCGTCTCCGTTTGTGAAGATTTGCTTTGTGAGTAGCAGGGGGAAATCAACACTTTCCAGGTAGATTTCCCACACGGTTCCTTCTGGCAGATCGAGTGTACTGACTGTCTGATAGCGACCCTGACTTTTGTCGTGGGCCGAGAGTGCCACCTTGCGGTTGCTCTTGAGCGCCATGATGAAGTGACGCGCCAACTCATGACGGATGAACAGCATGTTGTCGGCGGCAGCATACCAACTGTCGTTAAGGACATAGCGAAAGCGCAGACCGTTGCGAACACAGACTTGGAGCATCTGCCGATAGTGGTCGTTCTTGGTGGTCGGACTACGCCGTTTCATCTTGTCACTTTTCTTGTCGAGATACTCTTCTGTCTTGGCAATCCGGTGGAAGGCCACAGGCAGACTAACGCCCTGGCTGTGGTACAGGGCCGTGAGAAAGTTGATACCTTTGACATTGCGTCCTTGCGTGTGGTCGTAGTGCCAACAAACAATGTCATTCTCATCGGTGTAGGGTTTCTCTTCGATACTATCATCAAAGATGAGCACCCCTTCTTCCGATTCGATCTGGCGCACGAGTGGTTTCACCACCCGCCACAAGTCGCAACTGGTCTTGACCTTTTCTGACAGAAAGCGGGTCACTTGGTCGTGACTGACCGCACCATCCAGTAAGCGGCTGAGTCCGGTTGCGGTCGTTGCGCCAAATGAACTCAACAAGTAATCGCTGTAGAGGTCAAGTATTTCTTTTGCCATCGGTACGATCTCCTTTCGGAGATCATCTTACACCCGCAGCCCATCACTGCGTAACATGAGCTGCTGACCCTAGTTGTTCAACATTTGAGGTCAAAAAAGTCTCCAATTGATAATGCTCTTGCGCCTGTTCTCATCGGCCGCCGCCCGGCGAAATGCATCCTCCAGTGACCGCCCCGGCCCGAGGAGACGATACGTCTCAAAGCGGCCAAACCACCGCATCGGTTCGCCTGAGCCGCGTTCCCACGTGTCACCCGCAGGGCACCGCGACGAACAAAAGACGCCAGACACCCGCACGACCTCACGAGGAGGTGTGTTGAGTATCTGGCGTCTGCACGATCTTGCGATCGGCGCGCTCTAGTTGTGGCCGACAATATGTCGGTTGCCGGGTCTTGGCTTCGTCAGCCCGGCCGGCGGCGGTAGCCTGGGAGGAATCGGATCCTAAGTTCCTTTCACCCGCTTCGGCCCCTGTACGCTAGGGCATGCGGTTCCCGACGCCTGCAGTACGCCGCTGGAACAGGATGGTACGAAAACTATAGCGCAGATCGCTCCAGATTTCAACCACATTTCTGAAGGCCCTGGGCAACGTGTCCGCCCACATCGGCCATGCGCGGCTGGTACACAACGGCAGGCGCTGAGCTTGGAGCGGGAAGGAGGTAACTTCTTCCTCAACAGTCAGTCGCGAGGCTGTTCCAGTCCAAGTTTTGGCTGCAATGGTTTGCTACTGATCACTCTCAAATGATCAGCAGTCCGTGGTTTGCTGATTGTTTTGGGTCTACTAATCATCTTGAGTTTGCCAAGCAACTTCAGTTTGTAAATTTTCTGTCGTTTTGGGGGGCGTTTTCTGCCGCCATCTGCTGGAAGTTTATCGGTTGGCGCGCCATTCCACAGGATGCTGGGCTTGGTTATACTATAGGTCATTGCAGCCCTTTTGTTCTTTTGCGGCTGCTTCGTATGCGATTGTTGAGCGACAAAACGACCGAGCGCGCCCTGTAGGTAATTCTCGCTCATTTCACTGCACACCCAACGTCGTTCCAACCTTTGCGCCACTTCGCCCGTCACACAGCTTCCCGCAAACGGATCAACAACCAGATCATCCGTATCCGTCAAGAAGCGAATGAAATACTCCGGCAGGTCTGCCGGATAGCGCGCTGGGTGTGGCTTAATTTGGTGCTCCTTGCAGTAGCGCAGGTAGTGGCTATTGCTTTCCGTATTGGGAATGGCAATCAGATTGGGCGGAATAGCGGCGCCGTTGTTGATGGAGAATTGTTTACTGATGTCGTGACCCGATGGGCGCTTTTTTGCTTTATACCCGTTAACCAGCAACTCCTCCATACTGTCACTATATGGCTGCAGAACGCGTCGATTGCTCGCCTTAGGCCAAGGCGTCTTTGAAAGCCACCAAACTGTGTTGATTGCGTCCTTGACACGGATGCGCCGAACCGTAACCCATTCCGCAGGTGAAGGCAAGCGGGATGGGTTCCACCAATAGAAATCCTGGGCGAGATGAAAACCGATCCGCTCACAAAGCATAATTAGCAGCTTAAAATGGTACAGGTGACGAGTAGGGAGGCCGGCGTTCCAAGCACCACCAATATCCAGCACAAAGCTGCCGCTATCCTTTAAGACACGATGAAACTCTTGTGCGAATGGGACAAACCACTCCACGTATTCATCAGCATCCACATTGCCGTACTCTTTCTTGCGGACAAGACCAAATGGCGGGCTTGTCATAACAAGGTCTACACTGGCGTCGTCCATGCCCCGCAGGACATCAAGTGAATCACCCAGAAAGATAACACCCTGCTGGGTTTCAAAGAATCGAGTTGGACGCGCTGGTTCATTGATAGTCATTATTTTCCCTCTATGCACCCAGCTCTATCTTCTTCAGCGTCATTGCGTAGCGAGCTTCTCGGTTGAATACGCTGACAATATAGGACGGGGTTTCTCGAATCAAATGGAGATCGGCGCTGTCCACCATCACAATACACAGATTTGAATCCGTCATGATTTTATTCGCATATCTGCGCGCCTCTGTCCCAATCTGGCCAGTGCTTACAATCACAATTGCGTTGCTTTTTAGAAAATGAGTCAAACCAACTTCCTTGGCAACATCATCCAGAGACACACGCGACGTGTTTTTGCACTGTACTTGCCAGCGTGAGAAGACCAATCGGGCAGACTGAAAAATAACATCAATTTCGGCTCCCCCAGTTTCGGAGCCTCTGAGACGAGTAGCAACATAATCCATATCGAGCAAGCGCATCAGCTTAAAAGCCAGCGCCTCCAATGCTAGACCGCCGACATAGCGGTCTTTTGAATCTATTTCTTCCAAAATGATGGAAAGCGGTTTTTTCAAGAGTTCAATAAGTTTTGGATCCGTCTGATTTTTGAGCTGCTCAAGCAGCGGTTCAATCATCTCAACTTTAAGCTTCTCAGTCGGCTGGACCAAAAACGGTTTGGCGCCACGGCCTGCCGTCGTTTTGGTCAGCCTGACATAGCCTGCTGCTTCCAGGTCGTTAAGAACGAGCTTGGGTAGACTCTTTTCCGGAAACTTTGTCCCATAAGTGGCTGATGCCAGACTGACAATCTCGCTGGCAGATTGAGGCTCCTCGATTCCGGTGTTCGCCAGCGCCCGCAGGAAATCGCGCTGCTGTACTGTCAATGTGGCGAGTTGGCCGAAATCTGATGAGTCAGTGCCCAGCACCTTGTCAAGACGGTTCTCATCCACTTGCCAGCGGCTGCCAACAATAACTCTTGCTTGCGCTAACCAAAGGCGCATGATGCTTGGGTGTTTACCACCTTTAGGATAGTAAATGCCGCGTGCGGCCAACCCATCCCGCAGGCTTGTCAAATTGACTTCCTCGCCCGCCACTGTCATATCCTGGATACACTGAATCAGCGCCATTCCTTTGAGATTCAACAGGATATAACGCGCCAGTTCAGCATAGAGTGATTCTTGGTCACTTCTCACTGCATACAAGGTTTCGCCGAACGCAGTCAGCACGCCATCTTCATCGATCAGACCATACGCTTTCATTCCCAGCCGGCAGTTCATTGCCAGCTTTTTCTGGTTTTCCTGGTTATCATGGGCATGACTCGCAAAGTAGCGCGCAAGTATGGCCCCTTCCAAGGCTTTTTTGCCACCGGAATGCTCTTTGGCTATTTCCAATAGTGCAGGTAGCTCGATTTGCGATGGCGAAAACTCGCTGCCAAACGGAAGATCACTTTTGCGCATAGGTAGGACGCCTTGAGGCCACAACTAAAGAAGCTATTTGCATAGCAAAGGTAGAGGGCGCTATAGAAATTCCCACCCCGGCGCCCTCTACAATGTATTCTGATTGTATAACCGAACATTTGTTTCGGCAAGCGAAGGAACGTAGGGGCCTGTTCCTCGTTTCCAGCAATGCTGCTTACCGGTTCTTCTTAAAGTAGACATCCGCATACACGGCCAGCACCAGTACGCCGCCTTTGACCAGGTATTGCCAGGCGGGGGCTACGTTGAGCATCTGCAGGCCGGTGGTGAGGCTGCTCATAATCAGCGAGCCGATGAGGGCGCCGAAGACGGTGCCGACACCGCCCAGGGTGGAGGTGCCGCCCAGGATGGCGCTGGCGATGGCGTCAAGCTCATAGCCCTGCCCGGCAGCCGTCGTGCCGTAGCCCACATAGGAGGCCAGCACAATGCCGGCAATCCCCGACAACAGCCCCATCAACACAAAGATCAGGAAGATGCTGCGCCGGATGTTGATGCCGGATAAGCGCGATGCTTCGCGGTTGCCGCCAATGGCATAGGCATAGCGGCCAAAGCGGGTGTTGTTCGATACGTAGGCCATAATTATCGCCGTGATCGCCAGCAGCATGACGGGCGTCTGGATGCCGCGGTACTGGTTTACCCAATAGACATACCCCAGTACAAGCAGCGAGAAGAAAATGGTGGAGGCCAGTTCCAGCCCGATATTAGGCAGCGCAAAGCCGTGGCGCGCCCGGCTCTGGCGGCTGCGCAGCATGTTCCAAAACAGAAACACAATGACGGCCGCCGCAATCACCCATCCCGCCCAGGAGGGCAGATAGCCCTGCGCGATTTCGGAGAAGTAGGGCTGGTTGGCCGGAATGGTCTTGCCTTGCGTCACCAGCAGGATCAGGCCGTTGAGCACAAACATGCCGCCCAGTGTGACGATAAAGGCCGGCACATTGAGAAAGGCAATGATATAGCCTTGCAGCACACCAAACAACACACCGACGCCGACGCCGATCAGAATCGACAGCGCAGCGGCAATCAGCGGCTGGTTCGGCATCATTTGATACCAGACATTGGCCTGAAAGTAGGCCGCCACCACAGACACAAATCCCGCCAGTTTGCCGACCGACAGGTCAATATTGCCTGTGACAATTACAAACACCATGCCGATGGCCAGGAAGGAAGTGACCGTCATCTGGCGAAACAAATTGGAGACGTTTTGTGCGCTCAAGAAGGCGCCGTTGGTCAGCGCGGCAAACAGCATCCAGATCGCCACCAGCGCCAGAATAATGGTATAGGTTTGAATATTGCTGCGAAAGCGTCTGCCTATTTCAGATCCCAGTCCCGCAGCCCGTTTGGGTGCTCCTGCATCCGTCGTGACAGCCATACAATTTACTCCTCGATCAACTTTATGCGGGCACAAATGTATCGGCAATACCGGTGGCGAGCGCCATGATCCGTTCCTGCGAAGCTTCGGCGCTGTCCAACGTACGCGTCGAACGCCCTTCATGCATCACCATGATCCGGTCACTCATGCCGAGCACTTCTTCCAGTTCGCTGGATATCATAATGATCGCCACGCCGCGCTCGGCCAGATCATTCATCAGCTTGTATATCTCGTACTTTGCTCCCACATCGATGCCGCGTGTGGGATCGTCCATAATCAGAATTTTCGGATTGGACAGCAGCCATTTGGCGATGACCACCTTCTGCTGGTTGCCGCCGGACAAGGAATCGACCTGTGCTTGCAGATTGGGGGCCTTGACGCCGAGGCTCTTGGCCTGCCGTGTAGCCGCCACCAGCTCCGCATCGGCGTCAATGCGGAAGAAGGCTGAAAACTGGTCAAGATTGGCCAGCGAGATGTTTTGCAGGATCGACTGCATCAGCACCAGCCCCTGGCCTTTGCGGTCCTCAGGCACCAGGCTGATGCCTTTGTGCATAGCGTCGCGTGCGCCGCTGATATGTACTTCTTGCCCTTCCAACGCAATACTGCCGCCCGTAATTTTGCCGTATTCGCCAAAAATGGTGGTGACCAACTCCGTGCGGCCTGATCCCATCAGCCCGGCAATACCCAGAATTTCGCCGCGGCGCAGCGTAAAGCTGACGCCTTCCAGCACTTTGCGGCTGGTTTCGTCCGGATCGACCGCCTGCAAATCCTTGACTTCAAAGATGACTTCGCCCGGCTTGCGCCGGCCTCTGGGAAAGCGCTCCTTCATTTCGCGCCCTACCATATAGCTGACCAGCTTTTCCTGCGTCAGTTGACTGGTCGGCTGCGTCGTGACGGTCTTGCCGTCGCGCAAAATGGTGACGGAGTCGGTAATGCGGAAAAATTCTTCTAATTTGTGCGTAATGTAAATACAGGTCACGCCGTGGCTGCGTAGATTCTCCAAGATTTCCATCAGCTTGGCGATTTCGCTTTCAGTGAGGGCACTGGTTGGTTCATCCAGAATGAGAATCTTGGCATTCTCGGAGAGCGCCTTGGCGATTTCCACCATTTGCATCTTGCCGACACCCAAATGGCGGACTTGCGCCTGCGGCTGCACATCCAGGCGGTAGGTGGCCAAGATGTCACGCGTATCGGCGTAAAGTTTGCTCCAGTCAATTGTGCCATTGGCGACGGGTTCTTTGCCCAAAAAAACATTCTCGCCCACCGTCATATTCGGCACCAGGGTCAGCTCCTGGTAGACGATGGCGATCCCCTCGTCGCGTGCCTGGCGGATGGCGCCGGCGCCCAGATTCAGCTCCTGGCCGTCGTAAATGATTGTGCCTTCGTATGTTCCGTAGGGATAGACGCCCGATAGAATCTTCATCAGCGTCGATTTGCCGGCGCCGTTTTCGCCACACAATCCGTGAATTTCACCGCGGCGGATCTGCATGGAGACGTTATCCAGCGCCGTAACGCCGGGAAAACGCTTGGTTACGTTCCGAATATCCAGAATGATGTCGTCGTTCACTGCTTGCTCCTGTAGACCACGCCCACAAGGTTGATTCACCTGCCAGGCAGGCGCCGGAAGAGGCGGTTCCGGCTTTCTATACAGATAGGCCCGGCGCGCTTACTGCATTGTGCGGCCGGGCCTATGTTCACTCAGTTATGCTCAGGGCCGGGCGGGGCGCTGATCTTCAGGGATGTCACGATAGACATCATCATACGACTGGAAGCCGTTGGCAACGCACAGTTCATTCGCATTGCTCTGGTTGACTTGCTCGACCGGCAGGAAGAGCGCCTGGACGTTGCCCTGCATGGACTCGTCGTTGGTCAGCTCCGCCAGTGTGTACTCCTGCAGACCTTGCACGGGTTTGCCATTCAACAGGGCTTCCACCATGTCCACCGCGATGGGGGCCAGGTTGCGGATGTCCTTGAGGATCGAGACGGTCAGTTCACCCTTGACGATGCTGTTGCAGCCATCGGCGGTGGCGTCCTGGCCGGAGATCGGAACGGTTCCGGCGAGACCCTGCGCATTGAGCGCCTGCAGCGCACCGAGCGCCGTGCCGTCATTGGAGGCCACGACTGCATCGACGTCGTTGTTGGCGCCGGTCAGGATGTTCTCCATCAGCTTGAGCGCGTTGGCCGGATCCCAGTTCTCCACCCACTGGTCGGCTACAATTTCGACCTTGCCATCGGCTACCAACGGGTCAACAATTTCATCCTGGCCTTGGCGGAACAGAATGGCGTTGTTATCGGTCGGGCTGCCGCCGAGCTTGACGACGCGCGCCGGCCCATTAGCGGCGACATCCCAATTCTCGATGTCCAGCGCCGTCATCACACCATCAGCCTGCTGACGACCCACTTCAACGTTGTTGAAGGAGATGTAACCGGCAATCTTGGCGCTTTTGATGAGGCGGTCGTAGGCAACCACGGCCACACCGGCATCGGCAGCTTTATCCACGGCGGTGACGACGGCATCACCGTCCTGCGCCACAATAATCAGCGCCTTGACGCCTTGGCTGACCATGTTGTCGATCTGGTCGTTCTGCAGTTTCACATCCTGGTTGGCTTCCTGGCTGACAACTTCATAGCCCTTGTCTTCCAGCAGCTTGCGCAGAATGACTTCCTCGTTCTTCCAGCGTTCGGTGGCGAAATCCGAGAAAGAGAGGCCGACTTTGATCTTCTCGCCGGCGGCTGCATCACCCGCGGCGGCTGCAGTGGCGTCGCCGGCAGCCGGGGCGGATGGGGCGGCTGCCGGTGTGGCGCAGGCAGCCAGCAGGCTGGCGAGGGCCGCAAACACAGCCACCACCAGAATCAGGCGAAGCTTCTTATTTTGCATACCTTTCCTCCAAACAAGTCACTAGATGTGATGGAAAAGACCTGCTGTCCAAGAGGACGCAGGGGCCAAAAACTTCTGCAAGGATTTGCTCTCCGCATTTCCTCAAGAAGCCGCTATGGGTACTGCATGTGTTCAGGAGTGGCAGAGCGCAGGCGAGGCATCCCACACTTGAGATGGTCTGTGTTGCTGCCGTCTGTCAGTATATGCCGCTGCTCGGCGGTTTGTCAAAGAAAGCGCGGAGGGAGCAGCGATAGCTCCGGCGGCAGGCTCGGGGGGCGTCGATGCATAAACCTATCTTGCGGGCGAATAGCCTCTCAGGCTTTTCAAGTGGCTCGCCTGCATTGTTTTGACAGACGGGCGGCAGGACATATACTAATGTGGCAGGATATATCTAACACAGTCAACCTAATCTATTCTCTGGAGGTTACTATGCATAACAAGATTTTTCGCGCCTTGTTGTTGATCCTCGCCGTGGCGATGATGGCAGGGATGGTTGTCGCCTGCGCCGCACCGGCGGCAGCCCCTGCGGCGGCGCCGGCAGCCGGCGATACGGCAGCCGCGACAACCGAAGCCACCGCTGAAGCCGCGGCCCCGGCATCCGGTTCTCCGCTGGTCGGCATCGTGCTGCCCACCAAAGACGAACCGCGCTGGATTCAGGATGAAGCCCGCTTTAATGAACTGCTGGCCACCGCCGGCGTGCCGGTGGACATCCTCTTCAGCCAGGGCGATTCCGCCAAGGAGAAGGCCAACGTCGAGTCGCTGCTGACCAAGGGCGTCAAGGTGCTCATCCTCACCCCGCAGGACGGCGCCGCCGCCGCTGCCGCCGCTGAGGCCGCCAAGGCCGCCGGCGTCAAGGTGATCGCCTATGACCGCCTGATCCTCGGCACCGATGCCGTCGACTACTATGTGACCTTCGACAGCGTCGCCGTGGGCGAAGCCCAAGCGCAGTATCTGGTCGACAAGGCCAGCGGAACCGGCAACCCGCTCTATCTGTATGCGGGCGCCGCCTCCGACAACAATGCCTTCCTCTTCTTTGAAGGCGCCTGGAATGTGCTGCAGCCCAAGATTGCCGACGGCACCTTCGTCATCAAGAATTCCAGCGAAGCCGTCGCCCTGCAGGACAAGCCCACGCTGACCCGCGACGAAATGTCCAACATCATCGGTCAAGTCACCACCAACTGGGACTTCAACACGGCCAAGAGCCTGGCGGAAGCCAACCTGACCGTGGCCACTGCCGAAGACAAGGGCGACGTCTCTATCCTCGCCCCCAATGACGGCACTGCCCGCGCCATCGCCGATGTCTTCGCCGCCGACCCGGATGTCAGCAGCTTTATCGTCACCGGCCAGGATGCGGAGAAGGCTTCGATCCAGTACATCATTGACGGCAAGCAGTCCATGACCGTCCTCAAGGATGTGCGCACGCTGGCGGCTGACGCCATCAACGCGGCGACGGCCTTCCTGGACGGCGGTACACCGGAGCAGACGACCACCTATAACAACGGCAAGATCGATGTCCCGGCCAAGCCGTCCGAAGTCATCACCGTCGACCAGAGCAATGTCCAGTCAGCCATTATCGACTCCGGCTACTGGCCTGCCAGTGAATTCACCGGCCTCAACTAGCCGGCAGTTGTTTTGTCAATACCGGAATTGCACCGGAATCGTGATGACCCCCTCATCACGATTCTTGGTTTTTATCACGGTTTCATTCCTCGACCAGCCGGTTCGGCGGAGATGCGATGGCCACGCCTATTTTAGAAATGAAGAATATCACCAAGACCTTTCCCGGTGTGAAGGCCTTGGACAATGTGAGTTTCCGCGTGGCGCCGGGGGAGATTCACTGTCTTGTGGGCGAGAACGGCGCCGGCAAGTCCACGCTGATGAAGGTGCTGAGCGGCGTCTATCCGTATGGCGACTACAGCGGCGACATCCTGTTTGGCGGCCAGGTGCAGGAGTTCCGCGGCATTGCCGACAGCGAAAAGGCCGGCATCGCCATCATCTATCAAGAACTGGCGCTGGTGCCCGAACTGACTGTCTACGAGAATATCTTTCTGGGCCATGAGATCAGCAGCGGTTTTCTGGTGGACTGGAACGAGACGATCCGCCGCGCCGGCGAAATGCTGAAGAAAGTCAGGCTTACCGTCAACCCGGCGGCCAAAGTCAAAGATCTGGGCGTGGGCAAGCAGCAGTTGATCGAAATCGCCAAGGCGCTGAGCAAGAATGTCAAGCTTTTGATTCTGGATGAGCCGACGGCGGCGCTGAACGAGACGGACAGCGAAAATCTTCTGCATCTGCTGCGCGATCTGAAGCAGCAGGGCGTCACCTGCATTATGATCTCGCACAAGCTGAAAGAAGTTATCGCCATCGCCGATACGGTGACTGTGCTGCGCGATGGGCAGACGGTCTGCACACTGGACGCAACCGCGGGGGAAGCCTCCGAACCGGTGTTGATCAAACATATGGTGGGGCGCGAGATTGAAAACATCTACCCCGACCGCGAACACAAACGTTCCGACGAAGTGGCTTTGGAAGTAAAGAATTGGAATGCCTACAGCCCGTCCCTGGGCCGCGATGTGCTCAAAGATGTGAACTTCTATGTGAAGAAGGGGGAGATCGTGGGCTTCGCCGGGCTGATGGGGTCCGGGCGCACCGAACTCGCTTTGAGTATCTTCGGCAATTCCACCCACTTCCAGCTTTCCGGCGATCTCTTTATCAACGGCGAGAAAAAGCAGTTCAACGAACCGCACGATGCCATTGAGGCCGGTCTCGCCTATGTGACCGAGGACCGCAAGGCCAAAGGATTGATCCTGATCCAGGATGTTAAGCAGAACATCACCCTCGCTAATCTGCAGGAGATTGCCGCGCGCGGGGTGGTCGACAACAATGCGGAAGTCAAAGTCGCCAACGATTACCGGGTCAGCCTGAATGTAAAGACGCCCAGCGTCGAGCAGAAAGTCGCCAATTTGAGCGGCGGCAACCAGCAGAAGGTGTCGCTCGGCAAGTGGCTATTCGTCAAGCCAGACATCTTGATCCTGGATGAGCCGACGCGCGGGATTGATGTGGGGGCCAAATATGAGATTTACCAGCTCATGAATGGGCTGGTGGAGCAGGGGATGAGCATTGTGATGCTCTCCTCCGAGCTGCCCGAAGTGCTGGGCATGAGCGACCGGGTGTATGTCGTCTCCGCCGGCAGAATCACGGGGGAACTGCCGATTGCGGAAGCGACCCAAGAAAAAGTCATGCAGTTAGCCACCAGCTAAGGAGACCCGCGGTGACCTTCTTTCAAGACCTGCAGAGAGTTCTGCGCCAGAATGTCCGCGAATACGGCATGTACATTGCCCTATTTGTCATCATGGGAATCTTTACGGTCCTGACAAACGGCCTGTTTCTGTCGGCGCGCAATATCAGCAATTTGATCAACCAGACCGGCTATATTGCCGTGCTGGCCGTAGGCATGACGCTGGTGATCGTCATCCGCCACATTGACCTGTCGGTCGGTTTTCTGGCCGGCTTTCTGGGCGCCATCGCCGCCATTGCCATGGTGCAGTGGATGTGGCCGGTCGGCGTTGCCATTCCGTTTGTGCTGGTGCTGGGTGCGTTGGCCGGACTCATCACTGCCTTCCTGGTCGCCTACTTTGGGATACCGTCCTTTGTGGCCACGCTCGCCGGCTGGCTGATCTATCGCGGGCTGCTGCTGCAGGCGACGGCGGGCACGGGGACGATCATCATCCCCGATGCAGCCTTCAACGCCATCGGCAACGGCTATATCCCCGACATTCCCGGCTTTGATTTTATCCCCGGCCACAAGTTGACGCTGCTGCTGGGGGCGATCGGCATCGTCTTCTATATCTTCAGCGAGATCAACGGTCGCCGCCGCAAGCAGGCCTATGGCTTTGAGGTGCTGCCCAGCGCCATCTTTGTGCTCAAGCTCGTTTTTATTGCCATCTTGCTCGCCCTGGTGACGTGGGTGCTGGCGGGCTACAACGGCTTGTCGTGGACGGCGGTGATCATCCTGATTGTGGTGGCGATCTACAGCTTTATCACCACGCGCACCGTGCTGGGGCGGCATATCTATGCCGTCGGCGGCAATCCGGAAGCGGCGGAGTTGAGCGGCATCAGCGTAAAACGCATCACCTATGTGGTGTTCGGCTCGATGGGGCTGCTGTCGGCGCTGTCCGCCATCCTCTTCACCTCGCGCCTGCAGTCCGCCACGACCACCGCCGGTACGCTGTTTGAGCTGGATGCCATCGCGGCGGCCTATGTCGGCGGCGTATCGGCTGCCGGCGGCGTCGGCAGCGTGTTCGGGTCGTTGATCGGCGCTTTGGTGATGGGTTCGCTGACCAGCGGCATGAATTTGATGGGGGTCGATATTTCCGTGCAGTATGTCGCCAGAGGGTTGGTGCTGGCGATTGCGGTGATCTTTGACGCCACCACCCGCCGCCGCGGCAGTTGAGCGCAAGCCGGCTGCACCGGCTGCGCTTGGGCATTCGCGCCGCTTCCCGTTATGATGGGTCTGCAACTGTTGTGATGGATGCAAAACACAAAGGAGACAACTCCATGTCCATGCCTAAGCGCATTATGATGCCCCGCCTGTTGGCCCCTGGCCTGTTAACCGTTGTCCTGTTGGCTCTGGTCTGGCTGGCGGCGGGCTGCACGCCTGTCGTCCCGCCGCCAGCCGCTTCCAACGCCGGCGACGCCGCCGCGGCGACGGCCACTACTGAGGAAGCCACTGCCCTGGAAGTTAGCGCAGAGGACGCCGGTGTCTGTACGATCAACCCCGGCGGGGTCGCCGTGCTGCTGCCGGACCGCACCTCCTCGCCGCGCTGGGAGATGGATGACCGCCGCTTTTTTGACGAAGCGCTGACGGCGGCGGCGGTGCCCTACACCATTTTCAACGCCCAGGGCGACGCCGTCACCCAGCGTGCGCAGGCGCAGCAGGCGCTGGCCGACGGCGCCCAGGTGCTCATTCTGGTCAATTTAGACAGCCGGTCGGGGGCCGCCATCATCGCCGACGCCCGCGCCGCCGGCGCGCATGTGATCGACTACGACCGCCTGACCGTGGCCGGGCCGGGGGCCGACCTCTATGTCAGCTTTGACAATGTGGGTGTGGGCAGCTTGATGGGACAGACGCTGGAGCCGCTGATCAATGGGTTGGATGCGGAACTGCCGCGGGTGGTGCAGCTCAACGGCGCCGACAGCGACAACAACGCCACGCTTGTGCGCGTCGGCTATTCCTCTGTGGCAACCCCGTATTATGACCAGGGCAAATGGCAGCTGGCCGCCGATCGCTCCGTGCCGGATTGGGATCCGGCGCAGGCCGGCGCTATTTTCAGCGAGATTCTGGCCGAGGGCGGCGACGGCAGCCAGGTGGACGCCGTCTTTGCCGCCAACGATGTGCTGGCCGGGGCCGTGGTGCAGGTGCTCAAGCGGCAGGGGCTGCCGCCTGTCCTGCTGAGCGGGCAGGACGCCACGGTCGAGGGGCTGCAGAATATCCTGGCCGGCTGGCAGACCATGACCGTCTACAAGCCCATCCAGAAGGAAGTGGCGGCGGCGGTGGATGCAGCGGTGGCGCTGCTCAACTGCGGTGATGTCAACACCCTGGAGACAAACGCCTCGTTTAACAACGGCGAGCGCGACATTCCCTTTATCAAGCTCGACTCGATCGCCGTCACCAAAGAGAACATCGGTGAGACCGTGGTTGCGAACGGCCTGCGCTCCTGGGACGAGCTTTGCAGCGGCGAGTACGCGCAGTTCTGCCCGCCGGCGGATCAGCGCTGAGGCGCGGCATCCATATTATCCCCCAAACGACACCTGCGCGTTGGGGTCGCCGTAGAGGGCATAGGCCAGCCAGGTGGGGTTGGCCGGTTGGCTGTCGCGGATCTGCAGCCGCGCCGCGCGCAGCGCCTCGCCCAGCGGTTTGCCGTCGGCCAGCCCGGTGTAGAAGAGGCGCGCAAAGTCCGCCGCCAGGTCGTCGCTGACTTCCCACAGCGTGCCGACAAAGGCGCTGGCGCGCGCCTCGTGGAAGAATTTTTCCGCCCAGCCGCCCAAGCCCGTCAGGCTCAGCGCCACCTGGCCGCTGTGACAGGCGTTGAGAAAGACCAGCGGGTGCGCCGCGCGCATCCCGCGCAAGTCGCTGCCCATCAGGTCGGCGGGCGTCAGGCTGCCGTCGCTCAGGCTGAGTTCCGACTGCTGGGCATTCTCGGCGTCAAAGCTGCCGTGAGTGGCAAAGTGCAGCAGTTGAAAGCTGCCTGCGCGCAGGCTGTCGAGCACCTCGTCGCGGCTTTGCAGCGGCCCTTGCAGTTGGATGTGGCGCTGCTGCGCTAAGTCATCAAAGAACGCTTTCTCCTCCTGCACGTTGGTCAGGTCCAGTTCAGGCATGACCAGCGCCACCTGCTTGACGGCTACGCCGGCCGGCAGCGGGCGCGCCAGCCAGCGGCTGAGGGTGAACTGCTCGACCAGAAAGGCGGCGGTCTCATCCGTGTCGTTGGCGTCGTCCCAGCGGTAGGGCTTGATCAGCTCCCATGGGATCCACGGCTCGTCGCTGTTGATCAGCAGGGTCTTGATCACCCCGCTCTCCACCAGCGGTTTGATCTGCTCCCAGTAGATGGTGCGCAGTTCCGGCGGCAGCAGCAGTTCAAACAGCCCCTCGCCCAACGACGCCACCTCCTGCACCAGACGCGCCGTATCCGCGCCGGCGGGGATGGTCGCCGCCAGTTCGCTCAGCCGCTGCAGCCGGTTGGTGAAAAAGGCCTGCGGGTCCTTTTCCGTCAGCGTAATCTGACCCACCGGCTGGGCGTGGAAGGGAACCGTGGGCAGCGGCGAGTTGAGCATAAAGGTAAGCTCATTGCTGTGCGCGGCGCGCGCCACGCGCAGATCCAGGTCAGCGGGCGGCGGGACATCGGCCGTCAGCGGCGCAATCTCCAGCTTCTCCTCCAGTTCGACCGGCTGCGAGGGGCGCAGGCTGCTGCCGTCCACCACCTCGCTGCGAAAGGCAATGCTGCCGATCATGCGCCCTTTGTGCAGAAAATCAATCGAGAGCCGTCTGGCTCCCAACTCGGCGGCGCTGAGCAAGAACACCACCGGCTGCGAATCGCGCTTGGGATAGACCGTCATAGTGCGCTCCCACACGCCCGTCACTTCGCTGAAACCGGGCGCCACCAGCCGCACGTCCACATATTCCGGGGGCGGCAGTTGGCCGGGTGGGGTGGGGGCAAAGCCCACCGGCACGCTTTCGCTGACGCGCGATTCGTCCGCCGCCTCCAACACCAGTTGTACGCTCAGCCACTGCACCTCCGCACGCTGGACGCGCGCCGGGAAGCGCACATCGGTGAAAAAGTCGACGCTGGGGCCTTGCTCGATCGCCGGCAGGGATGGCGGCGGCAGCGGTGAGATCGGCGGTAAGATCGGCGGTGAGATGAGCGGCGGTGAAGGCGGTGCGTCCAGCGGCTCGGCCCCGACCATGGCGGCAGTGTCGGGCAGCGGTTCGGACCCGGGTGCGGACTCGCGCAGCAGGTCGAGATCGGGGATCGCCTGCGCCAGATGCTCGTCCAGCATGCTTTCCAGCGCGGCATGCAGATAGACGGGCGCTTCGCCGGCATATTTGTTGGCCACAAACAGCGACCACGCCACCCGGATCACGGCGTCCACCTGCTCCAGCGCCTGCAGGGCGGCGGTGTAGGCGGCCAGCCGCTGTTTCTCGCTGTTCGCCGCCGCCACGGCCTCCTCGCACTGGGTGTGGATGGCCTCCACCTCGCCGCGCACCGCATCCGGCAGGTCGGGCAGGCGCGGGCCGAGCACGGCCCACAGCGCGGCCCAGAGGGCGGGTGTCTGATCCGGGGCATAGTTCATGCCGATGATGATGGCTTGGGGCGGGTTGTCCAGCCGCAGCAGGGCGATGAGGGCGGCCAGCCGCTGGGGCGAGGCGTCGGTCTTGCGCAGGAGCGGGCCAAAGCCGCCGCGCTGGGCGGTGGGGAGCGCCGCGGCCGCCTCCGCCAGCGCCGCGCCGCCGGCCGCGGCCACGCCGGGCAGCGTTTGCAGGGCGGCGGCGCAGTCGATCAGCGCCTGCTCGTAGGCCGTCAGCTCCGGGGCCGCGGCCAACTGTTCCAGCCGCTCCGCCAGGTCGCGGCGCAGGCGGTTCACTTCCGGCAGCGTGCTGCGCCGCGGCAGGGTGTACCAGGCGAGATAGACGCCCGTCAGCGCCTCTTCCAGCAGTTGGTCCAGACTTTGCAGTTTCATGCCGCCTCCGTGACTGGTGTTTTCGTAGCTGGCCCGCCACCGATTTATGGATGTTAAAAATTCAGTTCGGCAATTGGCGGCGTCACGTGTCGACCACCCCCGCCGGTGAATCAATTCACCGGCTATCCCATGCGAAACCGGTTAAAACCGGTTGCCACAGGCGACGTTTCGCCGCACGCCAACCCACCTCGGTGGGTTTCGCAT
>JBBRBX010000012.1:0-70407 GCA_038205395.1 Caldilineales bacterium | reverse complement strand
GGCGAGTTGAGTGTGACGGCGCTGCTGCTGTTCTTTGCCAGCCTTTTTCTCCTGACAGCGGCGCTCGGCTCGCTGGCGGCGGCGGCTCTGCACCAGCGCTGGCCGGCATTGGCGGGGCGGCGCCGGCGGTCGCGCAGTAAGGCGCCGCCGCCCGCCGAAGCGGCGCTGCGGCAGGGAATTCTCAGCGGGCTGGTGGTGGCAACGCTGGTGGCCTTGTCCATTCTGCGTATGCTGGATGTCACGTTCGCCCTGGTCACAATCCTGCTGGCCGGGCTAATTGAAGCTTATGCGCAGACACGAAATTAAGGGCCGCCAACGGTCAGAGGATAAAGGAAGATAACGGACGGGCGATTATGCATACGATTACAATAGCAGGCCTGGGGCCGGGTGGATTGGATGATTTGACGATCGGCGCGCTGCGCACCCTGCAGTCCGCCGCACACATCTTGCTGCGCACCAGCCGCCATCCCTGCATTGACGAATTGCGCCCGCTCTTGCCCGCCGCCTGCAGCGTACAAAGCTGCGATGATCTCTATGAGAGCCAGGCTGAATTTGCCGATGTGTACAAGGCGATCGTGGCAAGAGTGCTGGCCGCCGCCGCAGAGACGGATGTGGTCTATGCCGTACCCGGCCACCCGTGGGTCGGGGAGGCGACAACGCCCCTGCTGCTGACGCAAGCGCAGCGGCAGGGGATCGCCGTCAACATCGTGGGTGGCTTGAGCTTTGTCGCCCCTGCCTATGCCGCAGTCCAGGTGGATTTGATGGATGGCAGCCAGGTCTGCGACGCCATGCTGCTGGCCCGGCAGCATTACCCCCAGGTGGAAGTGGCGCTGCCGCTCCTGATCGGCCAGATCTATGCACGCTGGCTGGCATCGGAGGTGAAGCTGACACTCTTGGCGGCTTATCCCGCCGCCCATGTAGTGACCTTGGTGCACAACGCCGGCGCCTCCAACCAAACCACAAAGGCGGTGGCATTGGAAGAACTCGACCGCAGCGATGATTTTGACCACTTGACCTCCCTGTATATCCCGCCGCTGCCTGAGTACGGCAGTTTCAGCGCCTTGCAGGAGTTGATAGCCCATCTGCGGGCGCCGGAAGGATGCCCTTGGGATCGCGAGCAGACATTGGAGTCGCTGCGCCAGGATTTGCTTGACGAGGCCGCCGAGGTGCTCGAAGCCATTGACATCGAAGCCGATGGGCGCGACAACAGCCGCCACATCGCCGAAGAGCTGGGGGACCTGTATCTTGTTGCCACCATGCTCACGCAGATAGCCAGTGAGGAGAGCCGCTTCCAGATGGCAGATGTCATGCGTGGGGTGGTGACCAAGCTGATCCGGCGACATCCCCATGTGTTCAGCGATGTCGAGGTGGCGGGTGTGGACAGTGTGCTGCGCAACTGGGACGCCATCAAGGCGCAGGAGAAAGCGGAGCAGGGAATTACGCCGCAGCCGCTGGATGGCGTACCGGCGGCGCTGCCTGCGCTGGAGAAAGCGCGCAAGCTGCAGTCCAAGGCAGCCAAGCTGGGCTGGCTGGATCGCGACGGCGCCGCGCAGGTGGCGCCGCACCTGGCGGATTTGCTGCACAACGAGCCAAGCGAGGCGAAGCTCGCTGCACTGCTGTGGCAGCTTGTTGCGCTGGCGCACCACTACGGCTTCAATGCAGAGAACGCCTTGCGCACCTTCTGCGCCCAGTATCGGCTCTCTGCCGGAGACACGGCTGCAAGTGAGGCCGCTGCGCAGGCAGCGGAAAAGCAACCCCCACCGTGAACCGGTTCAATTTGACAGCCGGCCCCAACAACCTTATGCTTTTTATCCATGCGCGCCTGTAGCTCAGTGGAATAGAGCACCTGTCTTCGGAACAGGGTGTCGGGGGTTCGAGTCCCTCCAGGCGTACCTCTCCTCACGTAGACGCTCTGCCTGATCCATTAACAAGAAAGCGCAATGACCACTATGCACCGTGATACGTCTCCCTTGCCCTTACTTTTTCTCGCCGGCACGCCGACCTGGCAGATGCCGCAGTTGGTGGCTCTCAACAAGCTGCCGCCGCGGGCCACGCTGACCCCTTTCCCTACGCCCGAAGACGCGCAGACGCGTGCACGAGAAGCATCGCCGTGGTTTTTGAATCTGTGTGGCACCTGGCAGTTCCAACTGAAGCCACAGCCGGCGGACGTCAGCGCCGAGGCGCTGCTGGCCGAATGGTCTCCAATCGAGGTGCCGGGCAACTGGACGATGCAAGGCTTTGGCCACCCGCATTACACCAACGTGCAGATGCCCTTCCCCCAGTCACCGCCGGAAGTGCCGGCGGAAAACCCGACCGGCATCTACCGGCGCACCTTTGTGCTGCCCAGCGAGTGGCAAGGCCGTCGCATCGTGCTGCATTTTGGCGGCTGCGAAGGCGTGCTGTATGTCTACTTGAACGGCAATCCGGTGGGGCTGAGCAAGGATGCGCGCACGCCCGCCGAGTTTGACATTACGGAGCTTGTGCAGCAGGGCGCGCCCAACGAGTTGATGGCCGTGGTTGTGCAATGGTCGGACGCCTCGTTTATCGAAGACCAAGACCACTGGTGGCAGGCGGGTTTGCAGCGCGAGGTGTATCTCTATGCGACCGGCACACCCCATTTGCAGGACGTATTTGCCCGCGGCGACCTGGCTGACAACTTGACGGACGGCATTTTGCACGTCACCGCCAAAGTGGGCTTCCCCGGTGCACGCGTGGCGGATGCCCTTGTGGAACTGCGGCTGTACGACCCGGCCGGCAGTATGGTCTGGGAAGAACCGGCCAACGCCATCTGTGGCCAGGCCAAGAACGCCTGGGGGTCAGCGACACAAGCCGACAACGAAGTAAACTTCGCCATCGATGTGCCGCAGCCGCTGCTGTGGAGTGCGGAGACACCCCATCTCTACACGCTGGTTGCCACACTCAACACGCCGCACGGCAGCGAAAGCAGCCGCTGCCAGGTTGGTTTCCGGCGCATCGAACTGCGTGATCGCCAAGTGTTGATTAACGGCCAGGCCGTCCTGTTCAAAGGCGTCAATCTGCACGACCACGACGACACGCGCGGCAAAGCCATCAGCCGCGATCTGATGGAGACGGACGTGCAGCGCATGAAGCAGTTCAACGTCAATGCCGTGCGCACGTCGCATTATCCCAAAGACCCCTACTTCTATGATCTGTGCGACCGCTACGGCTTGTATGTGATCGATGAAGCCAACATCGAGTCGCATGCCTTCTACCATGAGATCTGCCGCGACCCGCGCTACACACTGGCCTTTGTCGAGCGCGTGCAGAACATGGTGGAACGCGACAAGAATCACCCCAGCATTATCTTCTGGTCACTGGGCAACGAGAGCGGCTACGGCCCCAACCACGATGCGGCTGCCGGCTGGGTGCGCGGGGCCGACCCGTCACGGCTGCTGCACTACGAAGGCGCCATCAGCCGTTGGAACGGCGGCGACTGGCAGGGGGGCCAGCGCGTGACCGATGTCGTTTGCCCGATGTATCCACCCATTGACGACATTGTGGAATGGGCGCAGGCAGGCAAGGATACGCGCCCGATGATCTTGTGCGAGTATACGCACGCCATGGGCAACAGCAACGGCTGCATGGCCGATTATTGGGCCGCATTTGAAAACAACCCCAGCCTGCAGGGTGGATTTATCTGGGAATGGGTTGACCACGGCATTCGCCGCCAAAGTGAAGATGGCCGCACCTACTGGGTCTATGGAGGCGACTTCGGCGATACGCCCAACGACGCCAATTTCTGCACGGACGGCATTGTCTGGCCTGACCGCACGCCCCATCCCGCGCTGTATGAGTTCAAGCATCTGGCCCAACCGCTGAGCGCCGAGTGGGTGGACGCCAAGCAAGGCGTGCTGCGTATCAGCAACAAGCAGCACTTCGCCAATTTGGAGGCGCTGAGCGGCGAGTGGATGCTGTTGGTGGATGGGACGCCGCAGGCAAGCGGCGAGCTGCCGGCGCTGGATGCGGCCCCTGGAGCGACACAGGAAGTCACGCTGCCCACCAACCTGCTGCAGGGAGCGGGCGAACGCTTTCTCAACCTGCACTTTTACCAGCGTGCCGCTTCGCTCTGGGCGCCGGCCGGTTTTGAGGTCGGTTGGGTTCAGTTGGCGCTGCCGGCGGCGGCGAGTGCGCCGGCGGAGGGCGTAGGCGACCAGGAGCCGGCTGCGGAGCCTGTAACAGTCAATGAAGATGAGCGCACTATCTCCCTGATAGCGAAGACAGCGAGCGGCAAGATGCAGGCTGTCTTTGATAAGAGCACAGGCAGGCTGGTGGCGTATGGCCGCCCGCAGGATAACCTGCTGGTGGAAGGCCCACAACTGCACGTGTGGCGCGGCGCAACGGACAATGACGGCATCAAGCTCATGCTGGAGCAGCAGTGGCACAAGCCGTTGACGCATTGGCTGGCGCTGGGGCTGGACCATGTTGAGCAGCGGCTGGATGGGCTGCGGCTGGTTGAAACCGATACGGGACTGCCGGCGGTCGAAGCCGTCCACAGTGCATCCGGGCGCGGACAGTGGGACGACTTTGTACATACACAGCGTTATATCCTGGAGCCGTCCGGTGCACTGGTGGTGGAGAACCATGTGCAGTTGGGGGAAGGCGTCACCGATCCGCCGCGCATAGGCGTCAACCTCACGCTGCCGGCAGCGTTGGAGACGCTTACCTGGTATGGGCGCGGGCCGTGGGAAAATTATGTAGATCGCAAGACCGCCAGCCAGGTCGGCATTTATCACAGCACCGTGACGGATCAGTATGTACCCTACATTATGCCGCAGGAGCATGGCCATAAAACAGATGTGCGCTGGCTGCAATTGGAGGATGAGAGCGGTCATGGACTGCAGGTGCAGGGCGAGCCGACGCTGGAATTTTCCGCCAGCCACTTTAGCGACGAGGATCTCTACCAGGCGCGCCACACGATTGACTTGCAGCCGCGCGCCGAGGTGGTGCTGAATTTGGATTGTGCGCAGCGCGGTTTGGGCACAGCCAGCTGCGGCCCCGACACGCTGGAGCGCTACCGGCTGCTGGAGCAGGAATATCAGTTTACGTACAGGCTCCAGCCACTGAACCAGAAGGGCCGATGAAGGACGGCTTCCCGCCCCTGCAGGCGAAACTAATCTTTAGTCCAGCGGCAGGGGCGACGCCGGCCAATGAGTCTGCACGGCTGCGCCAATGGCTTGAGGCATTGGCGGCAGTCAATATTCATGTAGATATGCAGCAGGTGGAAAGTGCAGATGAAGCCACCGCTGCCGCGGCACGCGGCGTGCGCATGGGATTCTCCATGATCATTGCCTGCGGCGGCGACGGCACAGTGGCGTCCGTCGCCAATGCCCTCGTCAAGACGCCGGTTCAGTTGGGCATCCTGCCGGGCGGCACGCGCAACAATATCGCCCGCAGCTTGGGCATTCCGCTCAAACTGCGGGACGCCGTCCGCTTGCTGCGCACAGGCCGCCCGCATAAAATCGGCGCCGGGCTGGCGCGGGTTGGAGAACGGCAGCGGTGGTTTTTAGAGACCTTTACAGTCGGCCTCTTTTCAGCGCTTTACCCGCACGCCGATGCGCTGCAAAAAGGTGATCTGAGGCAGGTGCGCGGTCTGCTGACAACCTTTATGACGGCGCCGGCAGCGCAAATGCACATCGTCGTAGACGACCTTTCGCCCATTGAAGTCACGGCACATGCCATGATCGGCGTCAACATGCCCTCCACAGGGGCCTTCTTTCGTCTCGCCGGCGACATTGCCTATGACGACGAGCATCTGGATATTTTCCTCTATGATCGCCTGGACAAGCTGGATTTTCTCGTTTATGGGTTTGATGTGCTGACAGGCATGCCGGAAGACCCAGCCGTGCAGAGAATCCGTGCGCGCCATGCGACCATTCGCTGCCGGCCCCATCTGCCGGTCATGGCCGATGGCTTTGATCTGGGGGCGGGCGATGTCGAAGTGCATATGGAAGCTGACAGCCTCACCGTAATCAGCGGCAAAAACGCCGCCTGAAGCCCACGCACAGCCTATTCACCCAGTCTATGCCCCCAGTCTACTCGCAGCGCAGGACATTTGTCTCTGGCGGATAGGACATTCGCACGCCGGCCAGCCGCAAACATCAGCGCATTTTAACGCCGGAAGTGGGTCGTTCCGCCGACGCAAACGTTCCGCACCTGGCCTATCCTTATAGCCAAGCCATAACAAGTAGACGTTGCGGGACAGGCTATGAGGGGAACTATGCAGTTTGCAATCAGTAGAGGAGAGGCGGCGAAATACACGACAGCCTTGCTGCTGCTCCTATTTTTCGCTGTGGCTGCCCTGGGTGCAGCGCCCGTACAGGCGCAGGAAGACGGACGCAACACCTATCTGATCCAATTTCAGCCCGGCGTGACGGAAGCGGAACGCAGCGAGTGGCTGGCCGCAGCCGGCGCACACCTGATTGCCTGGCTGCCGCAGATCAACGTGGCGCAAGTTGAGTTCGCCGCCGAACGGGCAGACATCGCAGCGGCTGCGCTGGCTATGACGCCCGTGGTCTATGCCGAAGCCGATGCCCTGGTGACAGGCGTCCACACCATCAGCGATCCCGCCTATGCAGACCCTGATAAAAGTTACGCCCAGCATCTTTTGCGCCTGGCCCAGGCCTGGGACGTTACGGAAGGCGACGAAGTAATCATCGCCATCGTCGATTCAGGCATCAATCTGCAGCACCCCGAATTCAGCGACAGGCTTGTCCCAGGCTATGATTTTGTCAACAAAGATGACGATCCAAGCGACGATCTTGGCCACGGCACGCATGTTGCCGGCATTGCCGGCGCGGGGTTAAACGGCATCGGCACCGTCGGCGTCTGCCCACAGTGCAAATTGATGCCGGTCAAAGTGCTCAACGCAAATAACAGCGGCAACTGGGGCAACGTCGCCGCCGGCATCCTCTATGCCGTGGATCACGGGGCGCAGGTGATCAATTTAAGCCTGGGCGCAACGATTTCCTCCATGACACTCGTAGAGGCTGTCGGCTACGCGCAAGACCACAACGTTGTCGTGGTGGCGGCGGCAGGCAACCGTGCGCAAGAGGAGCCATTCTATCCAGCCGCCCTCCCAACAGTCATCGCTGTAGGTGGTACGGATAAGAGCGACGGCCATTGGCAGACGAGCAGCTACGGCGACTTTGTTGATGTGTGTGCGCCGGCAGTGAGCATCTACAGCACCTATTATTCCTTGCAAGACACCAGCGGCTATGCCTACATGAGCGGCACCAGCATGGCCAGCCCCTTTGTCAGCGGGCTGGCAGGGCTGCTGCTCAGCCGCCGGCCTGACCTGACGGTCGCGGAGCTGACTGACCTCCTCACCAGCACGGCAGTTGATCTGGGTGATCCAGGCAAAGATAAACTCTTTGGCTACGGCCGTGTCGATGCCTATGCCGCGCTCCTGGCCGCCAACGATGGGGTCACACCGGAGCCGGCTGACCCCCCGACTGATGCCCCCACTAATCCGCCGAGCGGCGGCGCCACTAAAGGCAGCGACCTTTATCTGCCCGTGATTGTCGGCGGATCATAGGCGAAACGAATCAAAATAAAGGCGAGCCATTGTTGGCCCGCCTTTATTTTGGTCTCTGTCCGGCATTTCGGCAGCCGCCGGCCAATACCGGCGGAACGGATGTTCGCTGGCCTTGTTGAGCGAGATCAGGGTATAATAAAGCCGAAAGATAACATCCGGCGATAATCCTACAATAAATCATGAGCGAACCCACCATTCTAGCCATTGATCTTGGCACATCCGGCGTCAAGGTGGCGCTGCTGAGCGTGCAGGGCGTCGTGCTGGCAGGCGACAGCGAAGCTGTGCCGCTGCACGTGCTGCCGCAGGGCGGCGTGGAACAGGACCCCGCGCAGTGGTGGGCGGCGATTTGCACCGCCACCCGCCGTCTGCTGGCGCAAAACGCGGCTGCGGTCTCCAGCGCCAGCGTGCAAGGCGTATGCGTTACTGCCCAGTGGTCGGGTACGGTGGCAATTGACGAGCAAGGAACGCCGCTGGCACGCGCCATCATCTGGATGGACGACCGGGGGGCGCCCTACATCCGGCAGCGCATTGGTGGTTTTCCCCGTGTGCAAAGCTATGGCGCTGCCAAGCTGTGGACGTGGCTGCGGCGCACAGGCGGCGTCCCTTCGCCCTCCGGCAAGGATTCGCTGGCGCACATTCTCCTGCTCCAGCATGAACAGCCGGACATCTACGCGCGCACATACAAATTTCTGGAACCCAAAGATTACATCAACTACAGGCTCACGGGAATATGTGCGGCCACGGTCGAGTCAATCACGCTGCATTGGGTGACTGACAATCGCGACATCCACAACATCCACTACGATACACAACTGCTGCAGATGGCAGGCATTGAACGCGCCAAGCTGCCCGATCTGTGCCGAGCAATAGATGTTCTGGGGCCGCTGACAGCGGATGCCGCCGTCGATCTGGGGCTAAGCCCGCAGACCCAAGTCGTGGCGGGCACACCCGACATTCACTCGGCGGCCATCGGTTCGGGCGCGGTGGCGGATTTTGCAGCGCACTGCTATATCGGAACGTCGGCCTGGCTGGGCTGCCATGTGCCGTTCAAGAAGAGCGACTTGCTGCACAACATGGCCTCACTGCCGTCGGCGCTGCCTGGCCGTTATCTGCTGATCAACGAGCAGGAAAGCGCAGGCGCCTGCCTCACGCTGCTGCGCGACAGCCTGCTGTATGCGGACGATGCGTTTGCTGCCAGCCCGGCGCCGGCCGATTTCTTTGCGCGCTTGGAAGCTGCCGCGCGCGCAGCGCCGGCAGGCAGCCGGCGGCTGCTCTTCACTCCCTGGCTGCACGGTGAGCGCTCGCCGGTCGACCAGCGCACGCTGCGCGGCGGCTGGCACAATCTTTCGCTGCGCAGCACACGCAGCGACATGGTGCGCGCCGTATACGAAGGGGTCGCCTTTAACATGCGCTGGCTGATGCAGGCAGTCGAAGGGTTTATCCGCCGGCCGCTGGCAAACATTCACCTGGTGGGAGGGGGCGCGCGTTCGCCATTTTGGCGCCAGATCTTTGCCGACGTGCTCAACCGGCCAATTGTGCAGGTAGCAGACCCTATCTATGCCAATGCGCGCGGGGCAGGCTGCCTGGGAGCAATCGGCTTAGGCTTTATGACGGTCGAGAGCGTCAACAGCCAGATGCCGATCGCCGCAATCTACGAACCCAATCGGGAACACCGGGCACTGTACGACGAATTGTTTGGCGAATTTGTACAAATCTACCGTCAGAATCACGGCATCTATGCGCGGCTTAACCGCACGCTACATGCCGCATAAAGCGCCGGCAGATACGCCGGTTGGCGCCCACAGGAGATAGTGATGCAGCAGCTTTTGTCTTTATTTGCCTATCTTCCCGCCCCGCTGGTCGCGCTGATCGAGCGCAGCTTGCGCAGAATTCCAGGGGCGCAGCGAAAAATCGACGAATTCTACGCCGGCATCATTGAAGGGCTGGATGAGGCGGTGCACCCTTACAAGCATACGCTGCCGGCGCTGAAACGGCTGCCGCGCCAGGGCCGTCCCCGCCTCGAAATCTTGGCGGAGATGCAGGCGCTGCAGGCCACAGAGAGCAGCCGCTGGCAGGAGGGCTTTGTGTCCGGCGCTGTTTATCAAGGCGACCCGGAGCATATTACCTTCCTGAATCAGGTGTATGCGCTGAATGCGCAGAGCAACCCGCTGCACTTCGACTTGTGGCCCAGTACAGTCAAGTATGAAGCGGAGATTGTGGCGATGACGGCGCACATGTTGGGTGCGGCGCAGACCGCTGACGCTGTTGTGGGGACGGTTACATCCGGCGGCACAGAGAGCATCTTGCTGGCGATGCGCACCTACCGCGATTGGGCGCGCGAGCGGCGCGGGGTGAAACATCCCCAGCTTGTGGCGCCCAGCACCGCCCATGCCGCCTTTGACAAAGCCGCGCAATCCTTTGGCATCAAGCTGATTCGCATCCCCGTCGGCGCAGACTTCCGCGCCGACGTCAACGGCATGGCCGCCGCCATCAACCGCAACACCATCGGGTTGGTGGGGTCGGCGCCTTCGTTTCCGCACGGCGCGCTCGATCCGATTCCCGAACTGGCGGCGCTGGCGGAAGCACATGGCATCGGGCTGCATGTGGACGCCTGCCTGGGCGGTTTTGTGCTGCCGTGGGCGCAGCGGCTGGGCTGTGCCGTCCCTGCTTTTGACTTTCGGCTGCAGGGCGTCACTTCCATGTCTGCCGACACGCACAAGTACGGCTATGCCGCCAAAGGCACCTCTGTGGTACTCTATCGAGGTGAGGAACTGAGACGCTGCCAATATTATGCGGTGGCGGATTGGCCGGGCGGGCTGTACTTCTCGCCTACGCTGGCAGGCAGCCGCCCAGGCGGCCTCAGCGCCGCCTGTTGGGCTGCAATGGTCAGCATGGGTGAGGAGGGTTATCTGCAAGCCACCGCCCGCATTCTGGCCACCTCACAACTGATTCGCCGCTGGATTGAGCAGATGCCCGACCTGGTTGTGCTGGGCGATCCGCTGTTTGTTATCGCTTTTACGGCGCCGGCGCTCAACATCTACCAGGTTCTGGAATTGATGGCGGCACGTGGGTGGAGCCTGAACGGGCTGCACCATCCACCGGCCATTCATCTTTGTGTCACCCTGCGCCATACCCAGCCAGGCGTGGCGCAGCGCTTTATGGACGATCTGCGTGCGGCGGTGGAGGCGACGCGTCTGCAGCCTGGCAGCAGCAGCGGCATGGCGCCGGTGTACGGGATGGCAGCCACGATGCCCATGCATGGCCTGGTTACGCAACTGCTGAAACGTGTAGTCGATCTGCTGTACCGCGTAGAATAAGACCTTAGAATAGGATTCGCGCATTATGATTTTGGCTCTTGATTTAGACGACACTCTGCTGCGCACCGACAAAACGATTGGGGAGCGCACGGTGCTGGCTTTGCGCCGTTGGCTGGAGGCCGGCCATGAGTTGATTGTGGCCACCGGCCGCCCTCCACGTTGGATCGACAGTGTGCTGCCGGCAGAACTGCAAAGTGTCCCGCGTATCGTCTATAACGGAGCACAAGTGATCATCGAGGGCAAGGTCATCTACCGCAACGAAATTACGCCGGCCGATGTGCGCGCCGTGCTCGAATGGACAGCGGCCAGCCGGCCGCACTGGCACATCGGCTTGGAGATCGACGATGTGCTCTATTTGAACCGCGCCGGCGGGAAAACAGATGCCCGCCTTGTAGAGGACTTGCTCAGCATGTGCGACCAGCCGGCGGCCAAGATTATTTTCCTGTTTGCCGAAGAACGCGAGGATATGGCGCCGCTGCTGGCCGCACTGCCCGTCACCACACGCGCGCTGATCACCCCCAAATTCAGCATGGTGCAGTTGTGCGGCAGCACCACCGACAAGGCGGATGCGCTCGGCCATCTGCTTGAACAGCGCGGCTTGACCTTTGATGCCCTGGCCGCGATCGGCGATGACATCAATGACAGCGAAATGCTGCGCCGGGCGCGCATCGGCATTGCTATGGGCAATGCGCTCGACGAAGTCAAGGCCGCGGCGGATTGGATTACGGACGCCGCCAACGATGATGGCGTTGCCGCCGCCATCGAACGGCTGCTGCAAGAAGCAGGCCAATCGGCGCCGGCCACGGCAGCCGGTTGATGACACCATTATACCCGCCAGGAACTTCACGCTAACATCATGTCGCAACGCCGCTTGCCCTCACAACTGGAGACACAATTGCGCACCCTGGGCGGCAGCATGCGCCGCGAGCTGCTGGGTGGCGCCATTGCCGTAGCCGGCGTGGTTATGCTGATTTCCTTGCTGCGCCACAACCCGGGCGGCACAGCCGCCGCGCCGCTGCTGATCGTGCTCGCCGGCTGGACCGGCTGGCTGATGGCTGCCCTCTTTCTCGTAGTCGGGGTTGTGCTGCTGCTGGGCCGGCGCGCCGGCTATTGGAGCGCAGAAGCCCTGGTCGGGGCCGAACTGCTGCTGTTGGGGCTGCAAGCGGGCACATTCATCAGGGCTAACAAAAGCGTGGATTGGCGCGTACGGCTGGATGGGTCAGGCGGCGGCCTGATTGGTTGGGCAATGGGCAATTTATTGATGGCGGTGCTGGGCCGCTGGCTGGCTCTCTTGCTCGCCGTTGTGCTGCTTTTAGGGGGAGTCTATTTGCTGCTGCGTTTTACGCCCTTGATCTACGCCGTCGACGGCCTCTGTAGAGGGCGATCCGGCCTGCATAGGGTGCGCCGCATTTTTGGTTTAGACACAGATGGAGCTGCCTTCCTGCCGCACACGCCCAACTTTGTGGCGCCGCAGCGCAGCCGGCCACCAAGGCCGCCGCACGCGCCGGCGCGTATGCCGCCGCCGGCCTTTGTGGCGCCCAATGCCCCGCCGGCGGAGCCGGACCAACTGCCGCCCAAGCCGGCGGTGGCGCGCCGGAGTGCGCAGACAGATGCGCGGCCTGCATCCGCCACACAGCTGGTCAACCAGCAGCCGGTCAAGCCGGCAGACAAGAATGCAGGCAAAAGCCCGCCGGCTTACCGGCTGCGCCCGCCGGAGCTGCTGCCGCCGGCCGATCTGCTGAACGCAGACGCCGGCGTCTATGGCAATGCCGATGTCGCCGAGATGGAAAAGCTTCTCCTAGACACACTGGAAGATTTCAATGTGCCGGTGCGGGTGGTGCACGTAGAGACAGGGCCGACCGTCACCCAATTTGGGCTGGAGCCGCTTTACACCGAGCGTGCGGGGCAAAAACGTAAAGTACGCGTCAACCGCATTGTAGGCCTGGCCAACGACCTGGCCCTGGCCTTGGCTGCGCCGGCCGTGCGTATTGAAGCGCCGGTGCCGGGCCGCCCGTATGTGGGGATCGAAGTGCCCAACCCCAACAAGTCCCTGGTCAGCATGCGCGGCGTTGTCGAAAGCGCAGAAATGGCCAAAGGAGGCATGTTGGTGCTGCCATTGGGACGCAACACGGCAGGCCATCCCGTTGTGTTGGATCTCACAAAAGCGCCCCACCTCTTAATTGCCGGCTCTACGGGATCAGGCAAGTCCGTCTGCATCAACAGCATTGTCACAGGTCTGCTGATGAAGCATGGCCCGGAATCGCTGCGCTTTGTGCTGGTTGATCCAAAGATGGTGGAGCTGCCAGGCTACAACGGCATCCCGCATCTTTACGGCAAGGTCATCATCGATGTGGAGCATGTCATGGGCGCGCTCACCTGGCTGCTGCTGCAGATGGACGATCGCTATCAGCTCTTTCGGGACATGGGCGTGCGCAACATCGAATCCTACAACCTTGCCGTGCGCAAACGCAAGGATGTGCAGCCGCTGCCGTTTATTGTTCTGGTCATTGATGAACTGGCGGACTTGATGATGACGGCGGCGGACGACATCGAACGGCAGATTTGCCGTCTGGCGCAGATGGCGCGCGCCACGGGGATTCACCTTGTGCTCGCTACGCAGCGGCCCAGCACAGACGTCATTACGGGTCTGATCAAGGCAAATTTTCCGACGCGCATCTCCTTTTCCGTCACCAGCCAGATTGACAGCCGCGTCATCCTGGATACGCCCGGCGCCGAAGCGCTGTTGGGACGCGGCGATATGCTGCTGATGCGGCCGGATGTGGGCAAACTCACTCGTCTGCAAGGCTGCTACGTATCAGACGAAGAAATCGGGGGCGTGGTCAAGTATTGGAAAGCGCAGGCCGCCGAGACGCCGTCCACCCCGCCGCCGCCTACCCCAGCGCCATGGAACAGCATCATGGATCAGTTGGGCGACAACCAAGAATTGATCCAGGACGCAATTGACGTGGTGCGCAACCTGCGCACTTGCAGCGCCAGCATGCTGCAGCGGCGGATGGGGCTGGGCTATCCCAAAGCGGCGCGCCTGATGGAAGAACTGGAGAAGCGGCGGGTGGTCGGGCCGGATCTGGGGGGCGGTCGCGGGCGCCAGGTGCTGCTCAATCAAAGAGAAGAAGACGAGGAAGCAGAGACAGCGGGCGGCAGGGGAGACGACGAACTGACAACCTGAACGGACGAGTCGGAGGCAACTACGCGGTCGGAATGTGCCAGGGCAGCGTGACCACAAAGCGGCTGCCTTGTTCCGGTTGACTGATGACGCGGATATGGCCGCCATGCAAGATGGCGATGCGCTTTACAAGCGCCAGCCCCAGCCCTGTGCCCATGTACTGGCGAGCAAGGCGCGAATCCAACTGCACAAACGGCTCAAAAATGCGTTCCTGATCCTTTTCTGCGATGCCGATGCCGGTGTCGGCTACTTCAATCGTGACCGTCTCCGTCTGCGTATCGCCCAACACGCACAGCGAGATGGTGCCTCCTTCCGGTGTAAACTTGCTGGCATTGCCCAGCAGGTTCAGCAAAAGTTGGTGCAGCCGGCGTGTGTCCGCAGTCAGCACCACCGATTGCGGCGCCTCCATGATGATCTGCTGGCCTTTGCTCTTGGCGATTTCGGATAGAAGGCTGATACACGATTGGCAGACCATGTTCAGATAGCAAGGCTCCAGCTGCAGCTCCAACTGACCAGCTTCGATACGCGATAGATCGAGCAAGTCGTTGATCAGATGCAGAAGGTGGCGGCCACTTTGCAGAATCACCTGCACCGCCCGCTGCTGCCGTTGATTGAGCGGGTCATAGACACCGGTCTCGAGCGCCTCGCTCAATCCCAAGACGGCTGTCAACGGCGTGCGCAGTTCGTGGCTCATCGTCGCCAAAAATTCGTCTTTATGATGGGCCAGCCGTTCCAGATGCAGATTTGCCTCCATCAGGTCCTGCGTCCGCTGCGCTACCCGCTGTTCCAAGTTTTCCATCACCGCAACCCGATCCAGGGCGCCGGCAGCCATATCCGCCAGCGTAGCCAAAAGGCGCACATCGCTGGGGGTGAACGGCTTTACACGCGCGACAGCCAGAACGCCGCTGACAGACTCGCCGACCAGCAGGGGTGCACAGGCGGCTGCCCGTGCACGCTGCAGCAGTGCAGGCGTCAAGATAAAAGGATTGTTGATCAGCTCTTCACTGACCTGCGGTTGGCGCTCCGTCAGGACAAGGGCAGCGCCACCTTGCGACGACGGCTGCGTGCACCCAGTGGCGGCAAGCCATTCGCCGCAGCCTAGATCGATATGCAATGCACCGGCAGCACCCGTTAAACTGGCGACAGCCGCCGTATCCGTTGTGAAAGCCTGGCAGACCGACCGCAAGATAAGGTGCTGGGCCTGCGCTTGCGTGAGGACTTTGCTCAAGGCGGCAGCAGTTGTCGCCAGCAGTTCCAACTCGCGCTCACGCTGCATTCGTTCGGTGATATCGACGATTACACTGACATAGCCAGTGATTTGCCCGTCGGCATCGCGAAAGGCATGAGAACGGTCCGTCACCCAGCGCACGGCATCGTTGCGATCCAAAATGCGATACTCGAGCACATATTCGTCCACGTCCGCAGCCAAATAGGCGCTGAGCTTAGCTTCAAAATGTTCAGCATCCTCCGGGTGGAGGCGCTCCGTCCAGGCAACTTCGCCGCTCATCAACTGGTCTGCAGCAAAGCCAAACTGTTCGACATTCTGCGTGACATATTCGATAAAGTAGTCTGAGTCGACACGCCAGCGCATCACGACGGATCGGCTGTGATTGACGATCGCCTCAAAATTGCGCGCCTTTTCCAGCGCTTGGACTAGACTTTGCTCAAGACTTTGCTCCATGGAACCTCAATATCTCACTGCGGCTTACATTGTTCTGCAGATACGGCCTGAATTGGCAACTGAAACTCATACATTTGACCGACCAGTCGCGACCAAGACTATGCTAGGATACAGCCAAAGCCCTAAGAATGCGACCCCACTAAACGCGGGTGGCGCCGCCTTGCTCCAGGGTGTAAAGGGAAACTATGGAAGGGTACAAGATTGTAGCTACACTTGGCGCCTGTATACTCGCGGCTGGTGTATTTGTACCGGCGCGCCTCACCAGAATGGCTGGGTATATCTCATACTTTTCCGACCAGCAAACCAATGGGCTGATTCTCATTGCGCTTGCACTGATGGCCATACTTCTGGTGTTTATCGGCAGCCCGGCCAAGCTCTTCACGTTTGGACTGCTCACGTTGACAGTCGTGGCGTGGGCCTATCTGCGGCGCAACACCGACCTACAGACCGTTGAGTACAGCGTAAACGAACTGGCTTCACAGGCTGCTTCAATGCCCATGTTACATCAAGTTGCAGACTCCATCACTACGAACACACCTTGGTGGGTGATGTTAGGCGGCAGCGCCTTATTGGTGGTCGCCGGCTTGATGCAGGAGAAGAAGGTGTAACAACCGGCTTGACTGTCAGGGGAGCCGCGATGTCAGGCTTCTTCTTCCCAGGATTCCGTTGTAAAAGCCCAGAGGGCTACCTGCGGTGAACGCCAGGCGTCAGGAGATAGCCCGGCTTTAGAGCAGACTGCCGCCAGAAACGCACGCTGCGACAAGTGATGTTCCACCGCCACCTGAGGCAGAAGCAGACCGCGCCGGCTGCCTTGCACCACGAGCAGCCCATGCCGGCCAATCTCCACATCGGCCGCAGCGATGGGTGTACAAGCTGAAAGCACGCTGATTTCAATCCGCAACTGCGGCAGTTCGCGCGCCGTCACCGCTGAAAAACGCGGATCGTCGCCGGCTGCAGCCAGCGCCATATGCGCCACCGCGGCAGCCAATGGCCGGGAGGCCGTTGTCTCGCCGCGACAGCCACGCAAGTCGCCATCATCTCGCCGCCACAGAGTAACAAAAGCTGCCGCCGGCGTCAGAAGCACCACCCTGTCACTTTCCGGCAGCGCAGCCACGGCAAGAGCCGCCACCTGATCGGCGACAAACGGCAGCGCCTCCTGCCGCGCCAGGCCACGAACAAGCGTCCGGCGTGCCACGTCCAGCAAGATCGAGCGTTGATACAGCGTACAATGTTCAGCACGCACCGGTTTTTCAGTCTGATCTACACGTTGAGAAGCTTGCTGCATCCTTCACCTCGCACTCCGACCAGCATCTATTCACTGGCTGCTGAGGAAGCCGGAATATTATAGCACGTGCAAGGAGGAAAAGAACGCCGGCAGAACGAAGTTCGTTCTGCCGGCGGTTGCGTCTATCGGCTCGGGACGAAACTAGGCGCGTGCAAACACTTCTTCAAACTCATCGAAGTTAAGCGTCTCATCCTCAAGGAGTGCACGAGCGACGTTGTGCAGCTTCTGCACATTTTCACCTAAAAGTGTGCGCACCCGATCATAAGCCTCGTTGACAATGCGCCGCACTTCCATATCGATTTCCTCCGCCACCTCTTCACTGTAATCGCGCTGTTCCGCCAGCTCACGTCCCAAAAAGACCATTTCGTCCTGTTGGCCAAACTGGAGCGGCCCCATGAGGTCACTCATCCCATACTTGGTGACCATCGCGCGTGCCAACTGCGTAAGCTGTTGAATATCCATAGAGGCGCCGTTGGAAACATCACCGAACACCAATTCCTCAGCAACGCGGCCACCCAAGGCTACAGCAATGTTGTCCATAAAGTAGGTGCGGTTGGCCATAACGCGGTCGCGGTCAGCGACACGCCATACATAGCCACCAGCGCGTCCACGCGGGACAATCGTGACCTTTTGCACCGGGTCAGACTGTTCACACAGCCGAGCCACCACGGCGTGGCCGGCCTCGTGATAAGCGACCACTTCCTTTTCCTTGGCCGAAATCAGACGGCTGCGCCGTTCTGGTCCGCCCATGGCGACCCGCTCGACCGCCTCTTGCAGTTCGCTCATGCCAATCGCCCGCTTGTTACGCCGGGCGGCCAGGATCGCAGCTTCGTTCACCACGTTCTCCAGGTCAGCACCGACAAAACCCGGCGTCTGCTTAGCGATGCGCTCGACATCTACATTCGGCTCAATCGGCTTGCCTTTGATATGCACATCCAGAATAGCATGGCGCCCCTGCACATCCGGACGATCCATCGTGACACGGCGGTCAAAGCGGCCAGGGCGCAGCAGCGCCGGGTCCAAAATGTCGGGCCGGTTGGTGGCGGCGATCAAAATCACATTGGTGTCCGTGCCAAAGCCGTCCATCTCCACCAGAATCTGGTTGAGCGTCTGCTCGCGTTCGTCGTGCGAACCACCCAAGCCGGTGCCGCGATAACGGCCCACCGCATCGATCTCATCAATAAAGATAATACAGGGGCTGTTCCGTTTTGCCTGCTCAAAGAGGTCGCGCACACGGCTGGCGCCGACGCCGACAAACATCTCGACAAATTCAGAGCCGGAGATGCTGAAGAAGGGTACGCCGGCCTCGCCGGAGACGGCTTTGGCCATCAGCGTCTTGCCGGTGCCGGGAGGGCCGACCAGCAGCACACCCTTGGGGATGCGTGCGCCCAGAGCGGCGAACTTCTGCGGCTCCTTAAGAAACTCCACTACTTCTTGCAGTTCCTGCTTCGATTCTTCGGCGCCGGCCACATCGTCAAATTTAACGGTAGGCTTGTCTCCGGTGAATAACCGCGCTTTGCTCTTGCCGAACGAGAGGGCCTGGTTGTTGCTGCCCTGTGTCTGGCGGAAGAGAAAGAAAAAGAGTGCGCCAATAAAAACAATCGGCAGCAGGTTGATAAGAAGCGACAGCCAGTTGCCGGCATTGCTGGGCGATTCAAAGCGAATATCAATCGCGGCCAGATTTTCGGCCGGCACGCCCATCGCCGTCAATGTTTCGGTGACGGGAACACCCGGCTCGCGCCGCGTGACGACAGCGCCGCCATTATCTTTCAGGGTGACGTGCACCTCATCCTCGCGCACCACGATTCCGCTGACATGGCCGCCTTCCACTGCCGTAGCCAACTGACTCAAGGTGATCTGTTCCGGGGTTTCGCCAGGCTGATAAATATTGATGAACAAAGCCGCCGCCGCCACAATAATCAACAGATAGACGAAGGCGTTACGGCTCCAATTTGCATTCATGCATTCCTCCTGCAGGGTTGCCTAATAACGCTATTGTACCAAAAAGATCAAGCATCTGGCTAGTGACGGCAAATACGTTTGCCCAACAGCTTCTGGGCAGTTTTCCACGAATGGGCGTCAATTTTATCGTGAAGCCGTCACAGCAGCGAAGAGAACAGCAGAAGAAGCGATAGGTGTGGCGCAAAAGGCACAAAAAAAGGAGACGAAAATGCCAGGGTTGTCCCCCGAAGGCCGGCCGGTGAGGCCAACCACAACCCTGGCAGCGATAATATAGCATAGGTACAGCGGAGACGCCAAATCAGAAGAATGCTGACAGTCAGGCGGCCTGTTAGGCGGAACAATAAAAACATCGGCAACAGAGTTAAAACCAGCAAAGCAAAGGTGGTGACTGTGCAACTGTGGAATTCCATCAAGCGACTATTTTCCGGGCCGTCTGCCGCTGCGCAACGACCGGCCCCATTTATGGCCGAGCCGGAACCGAAAGATGACGATGCAGCGGAAGAGGAGAATGTACCGGAAAGGACGCCGGAGCAGGTGCAGCAAGCGCTGGCGAGCGGCCAGCCTCTTTGGCTGCTCGACGTGCGCGAACAATATGAGTGGAACCAGGTGCACATCGCCGACGCCCACCACATCCCCATGGACGAAGTGGCGGAGCAGTTAGCGCTGCTGCCGCAGGATCGCCCGGTTGTGGTCTTCTGCGCACATGGCAGCCGCTCCTGGGGTGTGGCGCACTATCTGCGCCAACAAGGCTATGAAGCATATAACATGACCGGCGGCATCACACGCTGGCATGTGCAGGGCGGGCCGGTGGCGCAGCGCTGACGACATCCAGCGACTGCTCACGAAACTGGGTCTCGTACAGATCAGTGTACAGGCCATGCTGCGCCAGCAGTTCGGCATGGGTCCCCTGCTCGACAATGCGACCTCTGCTCAACACAAGGATTTTATCCGCCGCCAGCACAGTGGACAGACGATGGGCAATCACCACACTGGTTCGCCCTTCAAACAAGGGGGCCAGCGCCGCCTGAATCAGCGCCTCATTTTGAGAATCCAGATGGGAAGTCGCTTCATCCAGGACGAGGATACGCGGATCCTTCAAAATCACGCGCGCAATGGCAAGCCGCTGCTTTTCGCCGCCGCTGAGCCGGTAGCCGCGCTCACCGACTGTCGTGTCAAACCCCTGCGGAAGCTCGGCGATCATCGGGTAGATGTTGGCTGCGCGGCAGGCGGCTTCCAATTCAGCCTGGGTGGCGTCCGGCCGGGCATAAAGAAGATTGGCGCGGATGGTGTCGTGGAACAGGTAAGTCTCCTGCGTGACCATGCCGATTTGTTCCGCCAGCGAAACCTGTTTCACCTCGCGCAGGTCATGGCCATCGATGGTGATACGTCCGCTGGTTGGATCATACAGGCGCGGCAGCAAATAAGTGATGGTCGTCTTGCCGGCGCCGCTGGGGCCGACCAGCGCCACCAACTGACCCGGCTCAATGGTGAAGGAAACGCCCTGCAAAGCCGGGCGCGCTACTATGGCGCTGCTCGCCTCCTTGTCGCCGTCACGTCCATTGCCGGATCCGGTGCTGCCCGGTGCGCTGCCCGGCCCGCTGTCCAATTCGGCAGCCGGCGGTGGCGCAGCATACTGAAAGTCTACAGAATCAAACTCGATGCGGCCCTGCACCTTCTGCAAGACGACGGCATCCGGCCGATCGCGAATTTCCACGGGGATATCCAAATACTCAAACACCCGCTCAAAACTGACCAGCGACGTAACAAATTCCACCTGGACATTGGTCAAAGCCGAGATGGGGCCATAGAGGCGCGTCAGGTAGGCGGCAAACGCCACAATCGTACCGGCTGACATGGCGCCGGAAATGACAAGGTGGCCGCCAAACCAGTAGATCAGGGCGGTGCCGATGGCCCCCGCCAAGCCCAAGCCCATAAAAAACAACTGGCCCACCTGGGCGCGGCGGATGCCGATATCGCGCACATTGGCGGCAACCGTGCGATAGCGCTGCAATTCGTCTGCTTCACGGCCAAACGTCTTGACCAGCAGCGCCCCATTGACGGAAAGCGTTTCGCCAATCTGGTTGCTCATATCCGCATTCAATTCCATCGCCGTGCGCCGGATCGACCGAAAGATGCGGGCGACGCGCCGCGCCGGCAGCAGAAAAAGCGGCAGCACCAGCACCGACAAGATCGCCAGCCTCCATTCAATGGCAAGCATGACCACCAGGGTCGAGACAAGTGTGACGGCATTGGTAACAATGTCCGGGATCGTGCCGGTAATTGCATTTTGTGCGCCGACCACATCCGAGTTGAAGCGCGAAATCACTTCACCGGAGCGGGTGTTGGTGAAAAAGCGTAGCGACATCTTCTGCAAATGCGCGTACATCTCACGCCGCAGATCGTAAATAATGCCTTCGCCGGCGCGGGCGCTGAAGTGGCGCTGCACCACGCCCAGCAGGCCGGAAAACAACGGCACCGCAAACAGGCCCAACGCCAAAAGATTCAGCCGCTGAACGTTGCCCTGCGGTAGAACCTCATCGATCAGATTCTGATAAATGAGTGGGGGCAGCAGCCCCAGCAAAGAAGTAGCCACAATCGTAGACAGCACCATTGTGACCGCCAACACGTAAGGGCGCGCATAGGTGAAAATGCGCCGCAGCAGCACCCGATCAATGTGTGCATTTTTGTTTTTTTCGTCAAAAGCGATGTAACTCCACCAGCCGCCACCATGCATGAAGAGATGTACCGTGTCCTTTCGTCTCTCGGGCCAACAGCCACGCAGCGCCCCGCCTGCCTCTACCCTACCACAACCGGGAGGACGTTTGCACCGTCAATGTGGACAGGTGCAGGCTAACCAATCGAGGAGATGCTTACTTATGCGGCGGGGCGCAGCCGGCGCGCAATGATCTCCGTCAACGCGCCGCCCAAGGTGCAGAAGCAGCCGGCATAGATCGCGAACTGCCAGACGCCATCGAAGATAAACAGCCCCAAAGGCAGGATGCTGAGCATACCCCCCAAAAACGCATGCATTGCGCCGCGATGCGGGGCATAGAAGGCGGTCAGTATGCCCGCCGACAAGGGAGCGATCAAGGTAGCCAGAATCTCAAACTCGACCGGCCACTGCAGCGTCCGCACAAGGCCGTTAGCCAGTGTCACCAGCAGGAGGTTGGCGGCGAAAGCAAATAGGACAGCAGTCCACTTTAGCGGTTGCTTGTTCATCTTCTCAATTCCTTTTGCAGCGTCACTTTCGCATTGGGTCGCCTGGTGGGCCTTCCGCTGAGGGCTGGGTGGCAGCTTGTGCTAATCCGCCAACCTGGCCCAGTCTGGTTCGCTATATTGTTCGCGCCGCCAGCGCAAGCCTATGTCCGCAATAACTCCCGGCTCATCGGCATCCCGCAGTTGGCGCAGAGCTTGATAGATCACGCTGCGCTGCTGCGCCGGCTGACCGGCTTCGCCCAACGGATGTCCCAGCGGCCAACGCAGAAAAATGGCGCGCGGCGTCCCGACGGCTTCCGTCAGATCGCGGGCAATGGACACGGCAATTGTCGGAACGCCGACAGCCTCTACAGCACGTGCGATCAGTCCCACGGACCGATTACACAGCCCTCAAGCAGGCGTCAGCAGAACGAAATCAGCGCCGCTCTGGCGCAACCGGGCAGCCACCTCTGGGGCCGTTTTGTTTTGCAAAACGGCAAGCTGCTGCCCTTCGATATGGCCCATAAAACCGAATTGCTGTGCCGCCAGCCCGCCGATCACCCCTTGCCGCACCAGATCGCGCAAGTGGGCGAGGGGAAACACGACATTCAAATCGCGATCGGCGTCGCTGTGGTCATAGTATTTATGCGTAATTGTGAGCGCTTCGGCGGCGGCGGCGGCGGGAATGGCGCGATAGGAGGCGTCACCGTCAGGGTTTTGCATATCGAACGGCGGCTGGCTGCGCATATGCACGCCGGCTGTCGTGACTAATGCAGCCCGGCACTGCGACAACGGCTTTGTGAGGCGCGCAAAGGGGATGGCCACATCATCTGCCGTGAGTGGCTGTAACTGCTGTGCTGCCCGCCGCGCCCACCACTGCGCCACCGCCGGAATCGCATACCAGCGGTTATTGAGCTGCTGCCACCAAGTCAAGTTTTCGCTCATAGTCTGCCCATTATACCACTGCTCACTGGTGTATACTGAAAGGGAGCTATCTATACTTAAAGACAAAACGCAGTCCGGAGTGCGGCTGAGGCAAGGGCCTGTCGTGCTTGCCCGGCAACTGGAAATGAGAAAGGAGGCGTACAATGCTTTCACAGATACCCTTTGCATCGACAAGCGCACGCGGGTTGGACCGGGCCGGCGTGCCGATGCGTCTCTTTGAAAAAGCCAAACATTTGGGGGTCTGGAATCCCAGCGACATCGATTTCACCCAGGACAAAGTGGATTGGCAAGGGTTGAACACCCTTGAGCAGGAAGTGCTGCTGCACCTGACATCACTTTTTCAGGCCGGGGAAGAAGCAGTAACCGCTGACATCTTGCCGCTGCTGCTGACCATCAGCGGTGAAGGGCGCATTGAAGAAGAGCTTTATCTCACAACGTTCTTGTTTGAAGAAGCCAAACACACCGATTTTTTCCGGCGTTTTCTGGATGTGGTGGCAGGCGTCGATGTGGATTTAGCCCATTTTCACACCGCCAGCTACCACCGATTGATCTACGAAGCCTTGCCGGAAGCGATGCAGACGCTGCTGACGGATCGCTCGCCGACGGCTCAAATCCGCGCTGCCGTCACCTATAACATGATTGTAGAGGGCGTCTTGGCGGAAACCGGCTATCACGCCTATCTTTCCGCCTTGGAGCGCAACCGCTTGCTGCCGGGGCAGTGCCGCGGCATCCGTTTGCTAAAGCAGGATGAATCCCGCCACATCGCCTATGGCCTCTTTCTGATCGCACGGCTGCTCGCCGCCGACCCCAACCTGTGGGAGGTTGCCGAGGCGACGATGAACGAGCTGCTTGTACCTGCGCTGGGCGTGGTCGCCGATGTCTTTGACGCCTACCCCACGATGCCGTTTGGTCTCAACCAGGAAGAATTCAGCCACTTTGCCCTCAGCCAGTTCAACAAACGGCTTGAACGGCTCGAACGTGCTCGCCTTGCCGGCGTGGGGGAAGTAGCCGGCATTCTCAGCGCAGCAATTGAGGCTGATGACGCCTAGGGCGCTGCTGCAAGGCTGCTGCTGCTTTTCGGCTCCCCGCGCAGCCTGTGCTACAATCGCCCGTTGTGACTATGCTATCTGAACTTCTGCTGTCGCCGATCGGGCCGGCGCTGGTGCTGCTGGTGGGCGCTGCCGCCGTACTGCTGGTTGGCCATTGGGTGCGGCGCTCCCGCTGGCTGACGGCCATGGCGCTGCTCTTTGCGGCTGTGGCTGCACTGCTGTTTGTGGCGCTGCAATTTCAGCCGGTGGTGCCGACCTTTAGTCGGCCCTGGCAACCGCTGCTGCAAAGCGCCATCAACCTCTACTGGATCAGCGACAGTTGGAATTACTATGTTTCCGGGCTGATCCTCCTGCTCGGCGGGCTGGGCATTTTGTTGGGCCGCCACCGCCAGCCCGGCCAGGGCCAATCGCACCGGCTGGGGCCAATGGTGAGCGCTAACCTAGCTGTACTCGCCGGCAGCCTGCTTTTCGTCAACAGCGGCAACCTATTGACGGCGCTGCTGGCCTGGGTGTTCCTCGACCTCGCCATTCTGCTGCGTGCGGCGATTGAACCACTGCCGACGAGCGGCGAAAGTGGTCTGCAGCTGCGCACCAATGAGGCGCGCATTCTCAGTATGCTGGGGGCGCTGCTGCTGTTGATTGGGCTGCTTCCGGCAGGAGCCGCGGGGCCGGCGCAGGAATTTTCTCAAGGTACGCTGCCGCAGGAAACGCTCTTTCTAATGCTGCTGGCTGCCGCAATCCGCGCCGGAGTCTATCCCTTTCATCTTTGGCTGCTGCCCCGCACGCGCAGTGTGCTCAACCTGGCGGAACGGCTGCTGGATCATATGGCGCCGGTGTTGTGCGGGCTGTGGCTGTTCGGCTGGACGTTTAAGCTGGGCGGCGCCGCCATCATCCAGGCGCCGGCCATCCTCACGCTCTTGACGCTGGCGCTGCTGGCCACGGCGGTCGCCGCCTGGACTGCCGAAGATCAACTGCATCATGTGACGTTCGTTCTGATCGGCTCAGCCGGTGTAGCGGTTCTGGCCGGCGGGCTGGCGGCCAATCCAGGGCCGGCAGGTATGTTTTGGGCGACAACAGCCTTTGCGCTGGGCGGTGGTCTTTGGCTGGTCGGCGACCAGGTCTGGCGCGCCTGGCGTTGGCAATTGCCCGTGAGCTTTGGTGCGCTGGCACTGGCAGGCGTTCCCTTTACACCGGGATTCTTGGCCCAGCCGTCGCTGGCACGGCTGGTGAGCGGCGGCATCGCTTTGTGGCCCGTGTTCATCCTGTACGTGGTTGCGCAGGGTGTTCTGATCGCGGCTTTGCTGCGCAGTTGGAGCACGCCCGGCCGCACAACCGCACTGCCGCTGCCGCAGAATTATGTCGTGCGGCTTTTGATCGCCAGCCTCGCCTTAGGCTTACCGCTGGCCATCAGCGGCATCCTGCCGCAGTTCACCGAGACACTGGCGGCGCTGCCCAACACGATCCCTGCCGAGTTAGGCAACCCGCCTTCGGCAGTTGCGGGCGTCAACGTCTGGATCACACTGGGTTTGCCGCTGCTGCTGGGGTTTGGCCTTGTCTGGCTGCGCCCGCGGGTCTGGCCGCAGCTGCACGCCTGGCCCAACCGCATCAGCCGTTTCAGCCAGTTGGAGTGGTTGTTCCGGCTGAGTATGTGGGGTCTTGACCGGCTGGCCTTGGCGGGCAACAACGCCATTCATGTGGTTGAGGGTGCAGGCGCGTTGGGTTGGTTCTTGGTATTTATGCTGATTGCGTTCATCTTGCTGCGCTAACCTATGATCGAAGCCATCTTCACCGCATTTGGGGGCTTATTCGCCAGTGGGCTGGGCGTGCTGCTGCTGGCCGCGATTGCGGGCGCCATTTTTATCCTTTGGGATTGGCGGATTGCACTGGCCGGAGCGTTTCTGCTTCATCTCGGCTCCAGCTCCGTCCTGGTTGCCATCCATCATGTGCCGGGTCTGCTGGCCGCCGGCCAGATGATGGCCATCACCCTATCACTGGCCATTTTGGCGGTGTCCGGCATTCTACAGTCGTCTTCTCTCACCACGCGCCAGGCTGCCAATTGGCCGCTGCGGTTGATGGCGCTGCTGTTTATCACCGGCGCCTGGTGGTTTTTAGATACAGGCTATGCACTGCCGCTTTTTTCAAAAATGGAGACGGATCTGCTGGTGTGGACCGCACTTTGCGGCCTGGCGCTCTGGAGCTTCTCCAGCAGCCCTTTGATGGCCGGGGTTGCCGTGTTGATATGGTCAACTCCGCTCTACGCACTCGCCTCCGTATTGCTGCCCGGCTCCGGCTTGACGGCAATGATCGGGATCGCCGATCTAATACTGGCCCTGGCGTGTGGCTACCTTATCTTGCTGGAACCGGCCGCAAGGGCAACAATTGCGCGCCGCCCGGCTCTGCAGTGGATGGTGCAGGCGGCGGAGTACGTGCGAAGGCAGCTGCGCCAGGTAGCGGCGACCGAGCAGACAGACCCATCATCACGCGGCGGCAATGTGGCGACGGACCCTTTGCGGGAGAAAGCCGTATAGTGAATTTGTTTACGTTGCCCTTTCTCCCCATTCTGCTGGTAATCCTCTTGCTCATGGCGGGGGCCAGCTTTCTGCTGCGCGCCTGGTCCAACTGGGTCGCCATTGGTGGCGCCGCCGCGGCTGCCCTGCTCGGCCTCGGTATCTGGCAGGTGGATTTCAGCCTGCCGATGTGGATCATGCCCGCCGGCTGGAACATAGACTTGACCGCCGCGCTCACCCGTTACGGCTACACCTTCCAATTGCAGCAGGACAACATGCCCGTCGTGGTGTTGAGCCTGCTGATCACCGCCTGCGCGCTGCTGTTGGCCGCCAATAGCCCTCGCTACAGCACCTTTCCCGCTCTGGCATGGCTGCTGGTGACCGGTTATATCTTTGTCGCCCTTTTGACTTCCGGCCCCAAAACACCGGTGGTGGCTGTACCGCTGGCGCTGGCCATTCTGGCCGCGGGCGGAATCTTTGTCTTGCAAGGCAACGTAGCGGCGGATGCGGCCGGCCCTCTGCGGATGCTGCTCCCGCCGCTGCTGGCGGCGCCGCTCTTTCTCCTGGCAGCTTGGTATATTGACCAGATTCCGCTGAATCCGCAGGATTTGGCCTTGACTCGCATTGCCGGCACACTAATGGGTCTAGGGCTGCTAGCGTTGATGGCTCCTTTTCCGCTGCACAGTTCCCTGCCCGTGGCTGCTGAGACGGCAACGGCGCCGGCGATTCTGCTCGTCTCTTTGCTGCGCCAGCTTGCTGTTCTACATCTCATCGCGCAAGTCTTGTTTGCCTACCCCTTCGTGTACCAGCAGACGGACTGGCCGGTCTGGCTCAGTTGGCTAGGGTTGTTGACGACTATCTGGGGTGGGATTGCTTCCATTGGTGCGCTGAACGCCGGTCGCTTGTGGGCCTATGCCGCCCTCAGCGACTGGGGGCTGATCATCGTTGTGCTGGCAGCGCCCGGCCTGCGCAGTTGGACGTTGGTGCTGTTCCTGTTTACGCTGCGCGTGATCAGCATGGCGACATCGGCTGTCGGCATCAACGCATTGCAGACGACAGTGGGCAGCCTCGACCTACAGCGACTGCGCGGCGTCGGCAGCCGCATGCCCTGGAACAGCGCTGCGGTGCTGCTGGGCGGGTTGGGACTGGTGGGCTTTCCGTTGAGCGCAGGGTTTGCCGCACATTGGGCGGCGCTGTTGACATTGGCCGAGATCGACTGGCGACCGGCGGCCATCGTGCTGATAGCCTCGGCCGGCGCGTTTGTGGGCTATGTGCGGCTGGCGCGCATGATGTTCGGCTACCTGGAAAATCGGCGCATCCCCAGGGAGCGAACGTTGAGCGCCGCCGTCGCCCTCACAGCGCTTGCCGTCACCATTGCGGTGGCCATTGCCCCGCAGCTTTTGAGTGATACAATCAGTTGGGCGCTTACTGCGTTCGGCTAAACCCTTGCAGGGGAAATGGCGCGAGCCGGGTACAATAGTGGCATGAGCAAAGCAACTGGTGTAGAACGCACATCACGCCTCAGTGGCTTTTATCAAAAGAGCGTGGCGGAGCGCACAGCCATCGTCGCCCGTTGGGCTGACTTGACTGCAGACGAGGTCGCTGTGCTGCATGAAGCACTATCTGTGGCGCAAGCAGACAAGATGATCGAAAATGTGGTCGGTCGTTACAGCCTGCCGCTGGGGATTGGCGTCAACTTTCTGATCAACGGCAAAGAATATCTGGCGCCGATGGTCGTGGAGGAGCCGTCGGTCGTGGCAGCCGTAAGCTATGCGGCCAAGCTGGCGCGCGCCGGCGGCGGCTTCACGACGGGCAGCACCGAGCCGATCATGATTGCACAGGTGCAGCTGCTCGACGTACCGGCAGCAGATCAAGCGGAAAAAGCAATTCTGGCGGCCAAGGCGGAGCTGCTGGCGCAGGCGAATACCAGCCCCAGCATCGCCTTGCGTGGCGGCGGCCCAGTGGATTTAGAGGTGCGCCATCTGCCCGTTACGCCGGCAGGCCCCATGTTGATCGTTCACCTGCTGTTCGACGTGCGTGACGCCATGGGCGCCAATGTGGTCAACACCGCTGCCGAAGCCATTGCGCCTGCGCTTGAACGGCTTAGCCGCGGGCGGGCGCTGCTGCGCATTCTCAGCAATTTAAGCGACCGCCGCCGCGCCTGGGCGGAAGTAACGATTCCAGCCAGCGCCTTTGGCATTCTCGATTTTCCCGGCGAGCAAGCGGTGGAGGCTATCGCCCAAGCCAATGCGTTTGCGGTAGCGGATCCCTATCGTGCGGCTACCCACAACAAAGGTATTCTCAATGGCATCGATGCGGTGGCGCTTGCCACCGGCAATGACTGGCGCGCGATTGAAGCAGGCGCCCATGCCTATGCCGCGCGTGACGGGCAGTACCGCGCCCTGACCGAGTGGAAAGTCGTCAGCGACGGCGAAAGTCAAGGGGGTGCGGCTCACTTATATGGTCGCCTGGAACTGCCTTTGGCTGTCGGCATCGTCGGCGGCGCCACACGCACGCACCCTGTGGCGCAGACGGCGCTGAAAATTCTGGGTGTAGCCACTGCGCGTGAACTGAGTGAAGTCATGGCCGCGGTCGGCCTGGCGCAGAACCTGGCCGCAATCCGGGCGCTGGCCACCGAAGGCATTCAGCGCGGCCACATGTCGCTGCACGCTCGGCAGATGGCAGTCGCCGCCGGCGCGACCGGGGCCGATGTGGACTGGATCGCGGCGGCGTTAGCGGCGGAAGGCCAGGTGCGCGTGGAGCGGGCAAAAGAACTGCTGCGGGAAGGAAAAAAGGCAAAGTAATGTTCAATCAACCCACCCGTCCGGTCGGCATCGTCGGCTATGGCGCATATGTGCCACGCTATCGCCTGCCCGGCTCCGAAATCAGCCGCGTGTGGACGGAAGGCAACAGCCGCAGCCCCGTGCGCGAAAAAGCCGTGCCGGGGCTAGATGAAGACACGGCAACCATGAGCGTCGAAGCGGCGCGCAACGCGCTGGCGCGCGCCCAGATCGACCCGCAGCAGTTGGCGGCCGTCTGGGTGGGTAGTGAAAGCCATCCCTATGCCGTCAAGCCGACGGGGACCATTGTGGCGGAGGCCATCGGCGCCACACCGGCGACATTGGCCGCCGACTGGCAATTTGCCTGCAAAGCCGGCACAGAGGCAATGCAGGCATGCATCGGCATTGTGGGCAGCGGCATGGCGGATTACGCATTGAGTATCGGCATGGACACGGCGCAAGGCCGCCCCGGCGATGCATTGGAGTACACGGCAGGCGCAGGAGGGGCAGCCTATATCGTCGGCCCAGCCGAAGAGTCCTTGGCCATCATCCAGCGCAGCTTAAGTTATGTGTCCGACACCACCGATTTTTGGCGGCGGCCCATCACTCATTATCCCAGCCACGCCGAACGCTTTAGCGGCGACCCCGGCTACTTCGGCCATGTGACGCCGGCGGCGGAAGAGATGATGCGGCAGATGAATACAACACCCCAAGAGTATGACTACGTGATCTTTCACCAGCCGAACCCCAAATTTCCCACCCGTGCGCTGACGGATTTGGGCTTTCAGCCCGCCCAGTGGAAGACGGGGCTGCTGGTGGCCGAAATCGGCAACACCTATGCGGGGTCGGCGCTGATCGGCCTGTCTGCCGTGCTGGATGAAGTGCAGCCCGGCCAGCGCATCTTGGTGGTAAGCTACGGCAGCGGCGCCGGCTCGGATGCATTTGACCTATTGGTGACGGATCGCATTCTGGAAGCCCAGCGGCTTGCCCCCACCACACGCGACTATATTCGCCGCCGCCAGCTCATTGACTATGCGCAGTACGTCCGGTTCCGGAAAAAGCTGGCGACCCACTAACACACAACCGGTGTGCGCTATCCAATACCAAGCCGATATGCACACAGAAAAGTCCTAACCCACATTTATCCCACACGAAATGTGGGATAAATGTGGGATAAATGTGGATTAGTCTTTTTATCCCACCGCCATTATCTGCAGCGTGCGCAGCAGCACTTCGCGCCAGCGCCCGCCTTCGTCGATGGGAAGGTAGATGGCGCGGCGTCCAACGCGTGCAGCATCCTCCGCCACAAAGCTGTTGTCATCTTCCGACAGCCGCCCCAGGCCCAGCCGCAGCCGACGCTGCATTGTCTTGCGATCCATATTCTCCAACGCCTCGCTGTGCAAGACCAGGTTGTCCATGTCCCGCCCGATTCGATCCACATCCGCCCGCGTAGCCAAGATTTTGACCTGAATCTGGAAGAAAAGATTCTCGACCTCTTCCGGCACGGAGCCAGTCTCGGTGTCCTTGCCGAAGCGATCCACCAATTCATGGCGCATCTCGTCCAGCATCTCAGGATGCGTGATGCCTGCCGTGCGGCGATACAGTTGCAGACGCAGGTCTTCATCCTCAATATACCAGGCCGGAATCCGGGCATCCAGCGGCAGATCAAGCGTCACAGGCGGGGCCAGGGGATCCGCCAGGTCAAAGGGGATCGGCTCATCTTCCACAAACTCGGCGTCCGCTTCTGCGCTGTCCTGCGTCGAGACAGTGCGCGACTGTGTATCGGCCGGATCGCCGGCAGCACCGGCAGCTTCCACCTGCTCCCGGCCCTCCTGCGCAGCCCCATCTTGCGGCTCACCATTCTCACCGGTCTCATTCTCATTCAACTGCACGGCTTTATCAAACCGGCTCTTTTTACGCCGCGCCTCATTAATGGCCTGGGCCAGCAGCCGCGTGTACAGATCAAAGCCAACGCTGTCAATATGGCCATGCTGGCGCGCACCCAACAGTTCTCCCGCGCCGCGAATTTCCAGATCGCGCATCGCAATGCGAAAGCCGGCGCCCAGCTCCTCGCTGCTTTCCAACACCGCCGACAGCCGCCGCCGCGCATCATAGCTCAGCACGCTGTGGCGGTCGTAGAGCAGATAGCAGTAGCCGCGCTGCGCGCTGCGCCCCACCCGTCCGCGCAACTGGTACAACTGCGCCAGGCCAAAATGATCCGCGCGGTTGATGATGATGGTGTTGGCATTGGGAATATCCAAGCCATTCTCAATGATAGTAGTCGCCACCAATACATCCACGTCGCCGTCAGCAAAACGCAGCATGGCATCTTCCAGCTCGCGCTCGTGCATCTGTCCATGGCCCACAGCCACCACCGCATTGGGCACGAGACGCTGGATGCGATCCGCCAAAACCTGGATGCCGCGAATGCGATGCGTGACAACAAAGACTTGGCCGCCATGATGCAGTTCGCGTTCAATCGCCTGCTTGACCAGCAAATCATCGTACTCGGTCAATACCGTGTGGATCGGCTGGCGTTCCTTGGGGGGGGTGTTGATCGTGCTCATATCGCGGATGCCGCTCAGGCTCATATGCAGCGTGCGCGGAATCGGTGTGGCGCTCAGCGTCAAAACATCCACCTTCGCCCGCAGTTGTTTGAGCTGCTCTTTCTGGGAGACGCCAAAGCGCTGCTCTTCATCGATGATGAGCATACCCAGATCTTTGAACTGCACATCCTGGCTAAGCAGGCGGTGCGTGCCCACTACCAGATCAACCGTGCCCGCCTCCAGCCCTTCAATCACCTTTTGCTGCTGCGCTGCGGTGCGAAAGCGGCTGAGCACTTCAACACGCACCGGAAAGCGGCTCAGCCGGGCGGCGATATTGCGATAGTGCTGCTGCGCCAATACAGTGGTGGGGACAAGAAAGGCCACCTGTTTGCTGTCGTTGATCGCTTTGAAAGCGGCTCGGATCGCCACCTCGGTTTTGCCATAGCCGACATCGCCGCAGATCAGCCGATCCATAGGCCGATCCGACTCCATATCGTGCTTGACAGCCTCTACGGCATGCAGTTGGTCGTCGGTTTCCTGATAAGGAAAGGCAGCCTCCATCTCTTCCTGCCACGGACTGTCGGGGCTGTATACATGGCCCTTGATCAGTTCACGCTGGGCATACAGTTTGAGCAGATCATCGGCAATCTCGGCCACGGCGCGCTTGGCACGCTCCTTGACCAACTGCCAATCCGCCGTACCCAGACGGGTGACGGGCGGTGCACTTTCGCCGGCCCCAACATAGCGGCTAAGCCGGTCAGCCTGATGCACGGGCACATAGAGCTTGTCCCCGCGTGCATAGCTTACCTGAAGATACTCGCGCTCCATACCGCCCAGTTCCATGCGCACCAGGCCGTCGAAGGTGCCGATGCCGTGCTCGATATGCACGACCAACTCGCCGTTCTTCATGTCGGCAAAAAACAGTTCGGGCGCCACCTTGCTGTGTGATTTAGAGCGCGCACGCGCCTGGGGCTTGCTCCACCCATACAGTTCGGTGTCCGTGTAGAAATGCAGGTGGGAGGTGCCCCCACGCAAAATAAAGCCTTCACCGAGCACCCCCGGCAGCAGCACAACCGAGCCTGCGGCGGGCGCTTCCGCCAGCCGCTCAAGCAGTTGTGGAGCCAGATGCATTTCCTGCAGCAGCTCTTGTAATCGCTGCGCCTGGCGAGAGAGCAACACACTGCTGTGGCCGGCATTGTGCACCTTGACCAATTCAGCGGCGATCTCCTTGGATTTGCCGCCGAAACGGGGTGCAGGCGCAAAGCAGCGCGCCAGCGGCGTGTTGGCGCCCGCGCTCTTGCCGGCCAAATCGCCATAGCCCAGAATCGCAGGCAAGCGCGCGGCCAGCGCCTGGCGCAGCTCCTGCTGCGTAAAATAGCTGCGCTGAAAATTGCGCGGCAGCTCTCCACTGCGTTCAAGCTCGATGCGCAACCCTTCTGCCTGCAGATCCAGCTCATGCAGCGTGGCAAACAAATCCAGCGGTTCATCGATCAGAATCAGCCCATCCGCGCTGATGTGGTCGAGCAGGCTCGCCGGCTGCGCATAACAGTAGGGCAGATACCACTCAATGCCGTGAAAGCTCTGGCTGTCGTGCAGATGCTCCACCTCAAGACGCAGATCCTCACGCAAGGTGAGATGCAGGCGCGCATCATGCAGGGGCGAATCCGGCTGCGCATCCACGCCGGCGGGAGCAATATTTTCGGGTGCCATCAACCGTTCGCCACGCACATTGAGCCGCTCTAAAATGGTGGGGCCGTACTTGCTCAACACCTCGCTGCCCGGCCCAATCTCCACACTGTCTACTTGGCGAATGGTGCGCTGGGTGGCCGGATCAAAGAGACGCAAACTCTCCACCTCATCACCAAACAGATCGATGCGCAGCGGGTGGGACAGATTGGGAGGCCAGATGTCGACGATGCCGCCGCGGCGGGCAAAGGAGCCAGGCTCTTCCACAATCTCCACCGGGTTGTAGCCGGTCTGCACCCAGCCTGCGACCACCTGTTCCAAGCGCAGCGCGGCGCCGACGCGGATGGTGCGCAGCGCAAGGCGCAGTTCACGTGGGGGAAGTGTCTTCTGCATGAGGGCACGCGCGCTGGCGACGACAATCAGTGGTGGGGTCTGCTGCTGCTGCTGCAGCGCAGCCAGCGTGGTCAGGCGGCGCTGGCGCGTTCTGCCGCTCCAGGCAATACGTTCGTAAGGGAGTGCATCCGGCTCAGAAAAATGATACACGGGAGGGCCGCCCGCTTCCAACCCCGGCAGCCAGAGCAGCAACTGCTCGGCCAACTGTTGGGCCATTTCGCCGCGTGCGGTGACCAACAAAATCGGCGCCGGCCAGCGGGCGGACAGCCCTGCCACCAACGCAGGCCGCGCCGCTTGCAGCACAGCCTGGGGAAGGGTTTCCTTGCCCTCCTGGAGCTGCGCAAGCCAGTCGGCAAATGCCGGCACAGAGGGCAGCAGATCGACGATTCCAGTCAACTTCATGGGCGCAACCTCAGCTATTGTAGCGGTTCATCGCCGCATCGATACCTTCCGCCAGCCAACATTCCACCGCATCACACACCCGGTCACGCAGCGGGCCAAACAGATCTTCTTCCGCAGCACTGAAATTTTGCAGCACAAAATCAGCCGGGTCCATGCGCCCCGGTGGCCGTCCAATCCCGACTTTGGCGCGCACAAAGTCGGCGCTGCCGAAGCGCTCGATGATCGAGCGGATGCCATTCTGGCCGCCGGAAGAACCGTTCTGACGCAAGCGCAGCTTAGCCGACGCCAAATCCAGATCATCATGGATGACAATCATATCTTGCGCCGCGATCTGATAATAGCGGGCCAAAGGTGCAACCGCTTCGCCACTGCTGTTCATAAAGGTCAGCGGTTTCGCCAGCAGCACCTTGTGGCGTGCGCCGCCGCATGCAACCACGCCGACAGCGGTCATGCTGCGCTGCTGCAGCTTATCCAGGCGCAAATTATGACGTCGAGCCAACAACTCCACACACTGGAAACCGATATTGTGCCGGTTCCGGCTGTACTGGGGGCCGGGATTGCCGAGACCAACAATCATTTTGACATCTTGCATGGTATGTGACCAGCTTCTTTACACGGCTTGCCGTATCCAAGCCGAAAGGCGCGAACAGCCGCGGGTGTGGTTGAGACCCCGGTAGTTCGCGCCCAAAATTTACTTGTGACAAACAGTACGACGGCAAGCCTAGCCGTACTTCTTCCACATCCATTCAAACAGCCGCTTGCCCGCCAACAAAGCCGCCAGGCCGATAAAAAGCGCTGCACTGATGCGCACGCCATTAAAGAACTGGGTGCGCAGGCGCTCAATGCCCAGTGACTCGCCCAACTGTTGGGTGACGCTGTCACCTTGTCCTGCCGCCACTGCGTTCGCCTGGCCGGCCGGGGTGGAAGTGGGCAGCAAGGCGGCTCCAGCAGCAGCAGGCTCAGCAGGCGCGGCGGGCTGTACGGAGGTGTCCGCCGCCACCGCCTGCGGAGTGGGGGTGAGCGTGGGCGCGGCTGAATCATCTTCAACTTGCGGCTGCGTCACCTGCCCCACGGCAGCGGTCGGCTGTGGCGCAGGTGTAAAGGTTGGCGTCACGGTAGGGGTCAGCTCGGTCGTAGCAACCGGCGCCAGCGCCGGCGCTGCGCCTGCCTGGTTGACGCCGATATTGGGTGTATAAAACTCGGCATAATTGCCATCGACTTTCACGACACGCAGCCGCAGCGTGTAGGTTCCAGGCGGCAGCGCGCCGGCCTGCCACACGCCAAGCTGGCCATTAAAAATCGCCGAAGTGCCGCCGGCAAAATAAATATAAGCGTCATCGCCGCTTGGCTCTTGCTTGTAATGAAGCTCATACTTCTGAAATGGGTCGATCGTCGCCGTCCCATAGATAGGCACATCCCCATTGATAGAGGCGCCTGGGCCTGGCGATGAAATGCCGGATTCGTTGTCCTGCGCATGCAAGGCAGTGGGCGCCGCCAAGCAGGCAAGTGCCAACAGCAGCACCGGCAAAAGCGTTCGCACTATCGTTTGCTTACTCAATACGTGCCATTCCTCATGTTGGCAATCAAGGCTGGGTGCGCACAAAGGTGATAATGGCCAGCAGGTCCTGATCGCTCAAGTCGGGTCGCCCGCCACTGGGTGGCATCACGAGTCCCGTCGTATTCTCTGGGTCGCTCAGATCGCGCCCTGCCCGAATCATCGCCAGCAGTTCCGCGTCCGTCTTACTATTTATAAAGTCCGAAGCGGCCAAAGGGTTCCCCAGATTGGCCACGCCCTTGGCATCAATGCCATGACAGGCGGCGCACGCTTCACGAAACAGTTGGCTGCCGCGAGCAAGAACTGCGGGATCGTGGTCAGCGTGTGCAGCCAACGCCTGTGGGCCGGGCGTGACATCGGCAACCGCAAAGGCGGCGGTTGTTGCCGGCGCAGACGCCTGCGCCGCCGGTGCACCGGTAATAAAGAGCACGGCAAAGACGACCAACACGGCCAGCACCGGAGCGACAACCCCCACCCAAGGCGTGCGCAGCGGATCGCCCTCTTCATCCTCGCCCACCGGCTCGCGGTTGAGCAAGGCGATAATCGACATCAGCGTAATCACCAAAAAAGCGATCAAAGCCAAAAACGGAATGGTTACAAAGCCAAACCAGTTGATCCACTGCGTTGTGCAGGCGACGCCCTGGCGGCAAGCTGCCGCGCCGGCAAAGAGATCGGTCTTCTCCAGCAAGTAGTGATAGGTCGAGACGCCCAGCCCAAAGACCGAAAAAGGCAATATGTAGTAAGGCAAATGCCAATCCCGCCGCAGCAGCCCGATCGCAATGATCGCAGTCAAAGGATACATGAGAATGCGCTGATACCAGCACAGGGTGCAGGGGATATAGCCTCTCACTTCACTAAAGTAAAGGCTGCCCCACATGGCGATCCATGCAGCAACCAGCGCAATGTAGAGGCTGTTGCGGTTCAGCCAGATCGAAATGCGTTCCATAGATCTGCGTTACTATCCTTGTGGCGTTAGCCTGCCGGCGCAAGCTGCTTGTCGAGTTCGGCTTTCACCGCTGGGTAGCTGGAATCCTGCAGCAGCGTATCGCCCACGATGACCGAGGGGGTAAACTGGAGATTCAACTGCTGAGCCTGCGACAGCGAACTCTGGATCGTGCTCAAGTGCTGCTGGCTGCTCAGGCATGTCCGAAATGTATCCGTGTTCATGCCCATGCCCTGCGCGTAGCCGACGAGATCGTCAAACTGGGTGGCGCCCTGCTGTTCGGCGCGCGCCATCTGGAAGACGCGGTCGTGATAAGGCCAGAACATGCCTTGATCGGCGGCGCATTCGGCGGCCAGTGCGCTCATGGTGGCGCCGGGATCGTGCTGCTGCAGCGGGAAGTAGTGGTATTCGAGCCGCACCAGACCAGGCTTCACATACTCTTCCAGAATCTGGGGTTTGACCGTCTGCGCAAACACCTGGCAGGAAGGGCACAGAAAGTCCTCCCAAAGCTGCACCGTCACCTTGGCATCGGGGCTGCCGACGACATTGCGGTTGATCCACTCCGCCGGCACGTCAGGCTGCACCACAGGCGCGCTTTTGGCCCGATTCTCATTAAAAATGATGACGGCGACGACGAGCACCACAATGGCGACCGAAGCCCCAATCAGCCATAAACCAATATTGGAGCTATTGACGCGCGAACTGCCGCTGGCGGGCTTTTTGGCCGCCGCTGGTTTGGCTGCGGCAGAAGATTTGGTGCTGGAGCTTTTGTTGGATGTTTCTTTGGTGGGCGTGGTTGTCATGACGACCTCTTGTTGGATTACACAGCAATCGATTGTCCGGCAAACAAGTTCCGGAGTAACAGTACGGCAGCGTACAAACCAGGCTGCGGGGTTAAATCGCCCAACGCAGCACGGCAGTATAGCGCCTTATAAGGTTGGCGGCAAGCTGTTTGGGGAACAACATGGAATCTTTCATCCGGCTCTCATCCAGCAACCCAGCGGCGGTGCGTTCATGCTCAGGCTACCAGTAGCTGGCAGCAAAGACACGCTGGAGGATAGCGTCGCGCTGCGGCTGGGTTGTCCAGCGCGGTTGACCATAGTCATAAAGCAGCGTGGTCAGCACCTGGGTGCTGATGTGGCGGCCTTCGTAAATGGTATGCTTGACGATCATCCCTTCACGCGTCGTCTGCTCCCCCATCTGATCAAAATAGAGGTTCCCTAAGCCATAGAGGACGAGCCTGCCGTCGGTAAATTCCATCCCCTGCGGAACATGGCTCTGCACACCCGTCACAATATCGGCGCCCGCGCGCACCAAAGCGGTGAAATCCTGGCGCTGGTCCATCAATGGCTGCGTGTCGTAGCTCTCCTGATACTGCAGCTCAGCCAGCACGACATCCGCCTCGTTCTCCTGCTTGAGGCCCCGAATTGTGGCCGACATGATCGCCAGATCAAACTCAGCACTGCCAGGCAGGGCATCGGTTGCCCAAGCAAATTTGGGGCCGTAACTGTTGGCGCCCAAAAAGGCCAACCGGTTGCCGTTATGCTCGATGATCAACGGCTTAAAAGCGGCTTCCTTGTTGCGGCCCCCGCCATAGACCGGCAAATTTGTTTTCTCGTATAGGTCGAGCGACTTCAAGGCATTTTCGCGCCCGAAATCATTTTGGTGATTGCCGGTCAAGCCGATAATGTCGACTCCTGAATCTGTCAAGGCAGCCATATATTCGGGCTTGGAACAGAAATTCAGGTTGTCGGCGCTTATATTGGTTTCGCAACCGTCAACAAACGGCACTTCATTGCTGATGTGAGTAATATCAGCGGAGGCCAGCTCCGCGCCTACCACGGCGGCAGGCCAGTCGACGCCCAAACGATCCATCTGCGCAGCGGTCTGGCGGCACATGGCCGTGACGCCGGTCATCGCCACAACCGTCAGATGCTCGGCGCGGCGGTTGCCTGGCGGCAGGAGAGCCAGCGCCTTACGCGCCAGCGCCAAATCAACCGCATCTTCCGCCGCCACTTGGGCGTAGACATCGGCAATCAACGGGTAGCGAGACGCAGCATAGTGGGCGCTGTTATCCACCGGATTTTGGCCGTCCACGCTGAACACAACCAGCCGCGGTTCAAGCTGCTCAAAAGGCAGCAGCGCCAGGGTCGTCCGATCTTGCCAGGCAGCAGCCACCACCTCTTCAACACCCTCATACCCCACAACCGCAGCGCCAGAATCACCAAGCACGGTGCGCAGTGCGGGCAGCGTATCGCTGAGCACCGCGATCTGGGTATACGAGACGATGCCGCCCTGCCAGTTGCCGCGCAAATCCATCCAGGAGATGCTGGGATCCGCCGTATCGAAGCGCGTAGCGGCGGCAAAGGTGACGGTGTAGACAAGCGTCCCTGCGCCCGGCTCGACCGCCAGACGAATGGCGGGCGGGACAGCGGCGGTTGTCGTCAAGGAAAGCGTGTCGCTGATCTGTGCCGCCGCCTTCAGCAAAGCGACGCTCACGCTGAGGGGGGCGTCGCCTGCTGCGACCGCCAGCAGCGGCGGGGGGGAATGGGCTGCCAACGCCGTGTCTGCCGGTGCACCGGCGGCGGAAGCGGCAAAACCGTCCGCTTGCGCGCCAGGCAGGACGGCAGCAGCAGAGGCCGGTTTGCTATGCGCCTGCACGCCAAATGGGCTGCTGGCGAAGGCCCACAGTCCCAAAGCCAATCCGCCGGCAATCATAGCCACACTCAGGACAACAAGCAGTTTTGACGGTAAAAGAGACTTTTGCATGGCTGCGCAGTATAAACGAGCCGATCCCGCTGCGCCAATGTGACCATCCTAAATCTGCACGGTATAATATGACTTCTTTTCAGGCGAGAAGCGAGAGCACGCAAAACGTGTAAATAAAGAGTGCAAGACGGCAATCTGTTTTCCTTTTTCCATATTATTGCTATGGCGCTGCGGCTGAAACCGGAGGTGTTTGCTTTGGTGCAGGCATCACCTGCCGGCATCTGGGTGGCGCTGAGCGTGGTGGCGCTGGCGGGCTTTTCGGAGGCAATGGGTCAGAGCCTGGTGCTCTTTCTCAATCACATCCGACCGGCGCGCTTTGGGCTGGCCTTGGCCATCGCGACTGCCAGCCACATCATCGGCTATGTACTGTGGACGATGACCATCTGGCTGGCCGGCGGCGCGCTCTTTGGACAGGAGCAGCCGCTGCTGGCGGTGGCCGGCGCGGTGGGCCTTTCCTATGCGCCGCAGCTTTTCTCCTTTCTTATTCTGGCCCCCTACTTCGGCAATTTAATCAGTATTATCCTTTCTCTGTGGAGCATGTTGGCCGTCATTATCGCCATCCATGTGGGGATGCGGCTGGAATTGTGGCAGGCGGTCGTATTGGCGAGCACCGGTTGGGTGCTGCTGCAGGTTGTTCGCCGCACCGTGGGCCGGCCGATCATGCGCCTGCAGCGCCGGCTGGCCAGCAGTGTAGCGGGCGTCCCGCTGGCGTTCGGCACGCGCGACATCCTGCGTGTCCGCCGTCATGTGTCGCCTATCTGGTATCTACAGTTGGAGAGTTGGCGGCTTGGGCGCACCAAAGCGATTCTCCCGCCAGACCCGCTGGTTCCGCCCGAAGGGCAGCCGCATGTACAGCACACCAACTGAATTATGGCTGATCCCCCTGGCGCTGCTGGCAGCATTCTTCTTGTGGGCAGCATTGGCGCCATTTGAAACCCTGGGTTGGTGGGCGGGCTGGTTCGGCGACAAGATATATCATGATCAGATTCCATCGGATGGGATCGTGCGCACGATCCACGCACAGTCAAGCTGCTATGTGCTCTTTCTTTCCGGGATCGGCCGCGTCTCCGGCCACACGTTGAGCTATCGCGAGCAGGAGTTTTTGCGCCAGTTGGCGCAGCGCTCGCCGGAAGCGGTGATCCTTGACGACATCTTTCCCTATTCGGTCAACAACCTTGCCCTCACCGGCCAGCCCTATTTTTCGCGCATCTGGCGCTGGGCGCTGGAACGCAAGAAATATGGCCCGACACTGGCCGGCTATCTCATCAACATACGCAACCTGTTTCAAGTTGCCATTGCCATTGACCGGCGCTATGCCCCGCTTTACGGCCAGGCGATGGCGGAAGTATTTCTGGACAGCCTCTTCCGTTACCAGTACGATCCGGAAAGTGAGATCCCCATCTTTATCATCGGCTACAGCGGGTCGGCGCAGATGGGAATCGGGGCCATCACCTATCTGCGCGAGTGGGTAAAAGGGCCGATCTATATGGTGTCGCTGGGTGGAATTTTTGGCAGCGACCCAGGTCTGCTGGTGGCGGATCATGTGTATCACCTGGTGGGGACACATGACATTGCGCAGGTGTGGCGGTTCCTCATGCCGGGGCGCTGGCCCTTTTTTGCCTCATCCGAATGGAACCGCGCCTGTCGCCAACAGCGAGTCACCACCGTCTCGCTGCCGGGCATGGGGCACACAGGCCGCGGCGGCTATCTGGATGTAAAAGCAGGCATGAGCGGCAGCGCGCCCAATGCGCAGATTACGGCGCAGACCATCGCCGACATCATCGCATCCGCCACAGCAGGACATCCCATCCGCAGCCCACACATGGCGCCGGCGCTGGTCGAACAGCCTGCGTCGGACGCTGTGCAGCCGGCAAAAACGGTAGCGCGCATACTTGACGAGGACGGCAGACTTTACTATGATAGGATCATAAACTGAATATCAACCTTCGGGGCAGGGTGAGGGAACAATGTTCCCAATTCCCGATCGGCGGTAAGTTGCCGGAAATGGCGACAAGCCCGCGAGTCGTAACTGCTGTAAAGCAGCACGGCATGAGTGCGGTGACCAGCGCCAAGAGTGGGCTGGGATTCCGACGCCGACGGTATAGTCCGGATGAAAGAAGGTGACGGCAGAGCAGGTGCAGCCTGCGGCGTCTGCTATGACATGCCCCGGACCATTCTTGCTGAATGCTCCGGGCTTTTGTTTTAGAGACGGCAATGGGTGCGCCTGGTCGGACTTGCGCTTGCAGCGCCGCTGAACGCGGATTGCTGTCTGTTCAGGCCGTCTGCAGCCGTCTATTTTATCCCGAAGCAAATTTTTTGCTTCGGGCTTTTGTTTTTTGTGAGGTGCACGATGGCTTATGACATCTATACAACCCAGCAGGATCAGCAGGAATGGCTGCCCAGGGCAGATGCGCCGATGACGTGGCGGGTGCGCGCGCTGCGCTACCGAAGCCAGGCGGTGGCCGTGGCTGTCTTTGTCTTAGGCATTGCCCTATGGGCCGCGCTGGTGCGCTGGCAGGAGCTGCCGCCGTTTATTCTGCCCTCGCCGCTCCTCGTCTGGCAAAAGTTCTTGACCACTTTGGCCGACGGTACGCTGCTGCGCCATGCCCAGGTAACGCTGCTCGAAATCGCGCTGGGGCTGTCATTGGGGCTGGGGACAGCGCTGCTGCTGGGCTACTTCTTGGGCAAACATCGCGCGCTGGAACAGATCGCTTCGCCCTATATTGTCGCCAGCCAAAGCGTGCCGATTGTGGCGGTGGCGCCGCTGCTGATTATCTGGTTGGGCAGCGGGTTGTGGAGCAAGATCATCGTCTGTGCTTTGATCAGCTTCTTTCCTACGCTGATCAGCACCATTGTCGGCATCCGTAGTGTTGACCCTGACCTGCACGACCTGATGCGCAGCTTGCGCGCCGGGCGCAGCCAGTTATTTTGGAAGCTGGAGCTGCCGGCGGCGCTGCCGGTTTTGTTTGGCGGACTAAAGCTCAGCGTGACACTGGCAGTCGTGGGCGCAGTAGTGGGTGAATTTGCCGGCGCCGATGCCGGGCTAGGCTTCCTGATTAACCTGGCGCGCGGCATTTTGGATACGCCACTCATGTTTGTGGCTGTAGCAGCGCTTGTAATAATCGCCCAGGCGCTTTATCTCGGCGTTGCCGCACTCGAAAAACACTTCTTGCGCTGGCAAAGACAGGTGTAACAAAACCAGGTGTAACAAAACAGAAGATACCCGGCCAGTTGGGATCGGGTTGGAAAGGATTGATTTTATGGCTCGTATAGCGGCATTGCTGCTGGTAGTAGTTTTAGCTGGATGTACGGCAGTTGCGCCTGCCGGCGTCACACCTGTCCCTGACATGGCAAACAGCGCGGTGGCGGGGCAGAACAGATTGGAAACCGTAACACTGGGCGTTGGTTTCGTCCCCAGCGTACAGTTTGCACCTTTTTATGCTGGGATCGAAGAAGGCTTCTTTCGCGAGGAAGGCATCGATCTGGCGCTGGCCTACGGCTTTGAAAATGATTATCTCAAGCTGGTCGGTGTGGGCGAAACCCCATTTATGATTGGCAGCGGCGACCAGGTGGTGTTGGGCCGGGCGCAGGGGCTGCCGGTGCGCTATGTGGCGAACTGGTACACGAAATTCCCTGTGGTTGTCTTTGCCAAGCCGGCGGCAGGCATCCAGACGCCGGCTGATCTCAAAGGCAAACGCATTGGGATTCCCGGTGCATTCGGCGCTTCCTATGTGGCCCTGCGCGGTCTGCTGGAGGCAGGTGGGCTGAGCGAACAGGATGTAAAGCTGGAGAGCATCGGCTTTACACAGGCGGCTGCCATCAGCACCGATCAAGTGGACGCTGCCGTCGATTATGCGGTCAACGGCCCGATTGTGCTGGCGCTGCAAGGCATTACAACGACAGAGATTGCTCTCGATCCGTATCTGACTGTGCCGGCCAACGGTCTGGTGACCAATGAGCGCACGATCGCTGACCAGCCGGAGTTGGTGGCGCGTATGGTGCGAGCCATGCAGAAGTCCATTGCCTTTACACTGGCGAACCCGGATGCGGCCTTTGCCAGCGCAATCAAGGCAGTGCCGGAGGCGGGCGGCGACAATACGGCCACCAATCGCGCCATTTTCGACGCATCCATCGCCTTTTGGACGTCCCAACCCGGTGCGCAGCCGGGTGCAACGACAGCAGCCAACTGGCAGGCCGCGGCCGAGTTAATGCAGCGAAGCGGTTTGGTGGATCAGCTTGTGCCGGCAGAGGAGCTGTTTACAAACCAATTTGTGGAACAGCCATAGTGGCATGACTTATGTCTAGTGCACCGCTTCTCATTGTAGACAAGGTGGCCAAAACTTTTTTGGATGGGCCGCGCCCCTTGGCAGTCTTGAAGCCGGTGAGTTTCAGCCTGGCCGCCGGTGAGGTTGTCTGCTTGCTGGGACCTTCCGGCTCAGGCAAAAGCACGCTGCTGCGCATTGTCGGCGGGCTGACCAAGGCAGACAGCGGCCATCTGTGGTTTGACGGTCAGCCCCTGACGGAGCCGCGGGCAGAGATTGGCTTTGTCTTTCAGAAGACCAATCTGATGCCTTGGCGCACTGTACTGGAAAACGTCCTGCTGCCGCTGGAGATCCAGCAAAAAAAGGTGACACAAGACAGTCAGGAGCAAGCGCTGGCACTGCTGGCGCTCATGGGGCTGCACGGCTTTGAACATGCCTACCCGCGCCAACTTTCGGGCGGCATGAACCAGCGGGTGGTGCTGGCGCGCACCCTGATTCATAAGCCTCAACTGCTGCTGATGGACGAGCCGTTTGGCCAGTTGGATGCCCTGACGCGCGAGCGGCTCAACCTCGAACTTCTCCGCCTGCAAACGCTGCACAGCCGTACAATTCTTATGGTCACACACAGCATCAACGAAGCTGTTTTCTTGGCTGACCGCGTGCTGGTCATGAGCGACCGGCCCGGACGCATCGTGGCGCAAGTGCCCATTGACCTGCCGCGCCCGCGTGAACTGGCGCAGCTTGCCACGCCGCAGTTTGGCGCCCTGGCCGCCCAAGTGCGGCGCCATATCGCTGCGTTGGATGCAACTCCTGAGCCGCTGTAAGTGCGTCTTTTTGACACGATCTTGTCCCCCATGTTATTCATTACAGGATAAACACAATTTTGCACCTGGGCGAAGAGCAGTGCGGTACTTTTATGATCAGTGAGAATTTTGCAAACAGCTTATCCGAACGCAGAGAATCCTTAGATTTTTTGCGTGAAATTGTCCGGCGCGATGTAGAGAGCGGGCGTTACGCAGGGCGCGTCGTCACGCGTTTTCCGCCGGAACCCAACGGCTACCTGCACATCGGCCATGCCAAATCGATTTGTCTGAACTTTGGCATTGCCCAAGAGTTCGGCGGCGTCTGCCATCTGCGTTTCGACGACACCAATCCGGAGACGGAAGACCCAGAGTATGTGCAGTCCATTCAAGCCGATGTACGCTGGCTGGGCTTTGACTGGCAGGATCAGTTGTTCTTTGCTTCCGACTATTATGAACAACTGTATCAATTTGCCGCCCAGTTGATCCGCGATGGCAAAGCCTATGTCGACAGCCTCAACGAAGAGGAAATTCGCCGCTATCGCGGCACGATCACGGAGGCAGGGCAACCCAGCCCCTACCGCACGCGCACGGTGACGGAAAACCTGGACCTCTTTGTACGCATGCGTGCTGGTGAGTTTGCCGACGGTGCGCATGTGCTGCGCGCCCAGGGTAATCTGGCTGCACCCAATATGAAGATGCGCGACCCGCTGCTCTACCGCATCCGGCATATATCACACTACCGCACGGGCGACGACTGGTGCATCTACCCCATGTACGACTTTGCGCATCCGCTGTCGGATGCCATCGAAGGGATCACGCACTCGCTGTGTACGCTTGAATTTGAGAACAATCGCGCCATCTACGACTGGCTGCTCGATAGTTTGTTTGCAGAGCCACGGCCACACCAATACGAGTTTGCCCGCCTCAATCTGGACTACATGGTGATGAGCAAGCGTAAGCTGCTGCAGCTGGTTGAAGAGAAATATGTCAGCGGCTGGGACGACCCGCGTATGCCGACCATCGCCGGTTTACGCCGCCGCGGCTATACCCCGGAAAGCATCCGCGCCTTCGCCACCCGCATCGGCGTCGATAAGACCAACAGCCGCGTACAGATCGAAGTGCTGGAAGACGCCATTCGTGACGACTTGAATGCGCGTGCCCCGCGTGCGATGGCTGTGCTGCGCCCGCTCAAGGTGACGATCACGAATTACCCGGAGGGGCAGGTCGAGTGGATCGAGGCTCCCTTCTGGCCGCGCGATATCGACAAAGAAGGCGCGCGGCAGGTTCCGCTCACACGCGCTGTCTACATCGAGCAGACCGATTTCAGTGAAGAGCCACCGGATGGCTGGACACGCCTGCGGCCCGGCGGTGAGGTGCGGCTGCGCCATGCCTACTTTATCCGCTGCGACGAAGTCATCAAAGACCCCAACAGCGGCGCCGTCAACGAACTGCGCTGCAGCTACGATGCCGATTCCATGGGCAAGACCATCGGTGCCGAGCGCAAAAAGAGTACAGCCATTCAGTGGGTGGCGGCAGAATATGCCGTGCCTGCAGAAGTACGCCTGTATGGGCGGCTGTTGGCGGTTGCCGACCCTGATACGGCCGAAGAAGACAAGAGTTTCAAGGATTTCCTGAATCCGCAATCGATCGAAGTGCTGAAGCACAGCTTGGTGGAGCCGAGTCTGGCGCAGACGCCGCCCGGAGAACGCTTCCAATTTGTCCGGCACGGCTACTTTGTAGCCGACAGCGTAGACTCACGGCCAGGCGCTCTCGTCTTTAACCGCATTGTCGAACTGCCGAATGCTTTTGCTAAGGCGCTCAACAAGCAGACGGATGAGCAATCCGCCCAGACGGATGCCAGGCCGGCTGCAAGCAAAACCAAGGAAACCGATGCCGGGGCCACCGGCTCTATTTCCGATGAGCGCGCCCGTGCGCGCAGCGCCAACAGCCTGCTGGCAGAGCGCTATACATATTACACGGAAGTACTGGGGCTGACGCCCGAAGCGGCGGACGTGCTGACGGGTGATGAAGCGGTGGTGCATTTCTATGATGCTGCACTGGCCGTATACAACAATCCGAAGGCAATCGCCAATTGGGTGGGCAATGAGGTGCTGCGCGAGTTGAAAGGGCAGACGGTGGACGAACTGCCTTTTACTGCCATCGAACTTGCCGAGTTGGTCAAGCTGACCGATCAGCAGACCATTACCACGGCTGCGGCCAAGAGCGTGTTTGCCATGATGCTGGCCGAGGGCGGCGCACCCGGCGCCATTGTGCGCCGGCTGGGCCTTGACCAGACCCTGGCGGCGGATGAATTACAGACCGTTGTGGACCAAGTGCTGGCTGCACTGCCGGCCAAGGTGGCAGAGTATCAAAGCGGCAAGACAAGCCTTCTGGGCATGTTCACCGGACAGGTGCTCAAGGCAACCGGCGGCAAAGCCGACCCGCAGACTGTGCAAGCCGTATTGAAAGACAGGCTGGGATGACAAACGAACTGAAACCGGCACGCGTGCGTTTTGCCCCCAGCCCCACAGGCCATCTGCATTTGGGCGGTCTGCGTACTGCCTTGTTTGACTGGCTGTACGCCCGGCGCACAGGCGGGCAGTTTGTGCTGCGCATCGAGGACACGGATCAAAAGCGCTACAACCCGGAAAGTCTCAACAGCCTGACACGCGGCTTGCACTGGTTGGGCCTGGACTGGGACGAAGGGCCGGATTGCGGCGGCCCATTCGGCCCCTATGTGCAGAGCGAGCGCAAGGCGTTTTACGCCACATACGCCCAGCAGTTGGTGGATGCAGGCCATGCCTATCGCTGCTATACCAGCGAAACGGAATTGGAAGAACTGCGTAAACAGGGCAAGGAGTACGATCGCCGCCACCGCAGCTTGACGGCTGCACAGCGGGCAGCCTTCGAAGCGGAAGGGCGCGCCTACGTCATCCGCTTCGCCGTACCCTTGGCGGGAACAACCGTGGTAGCCGATGCGGTGCGCGGCAATGTCGTGGTGGAGAATCAGCGTATACCGGTCGATCCGGTGCTGGTGAAGAGCGACGGCATGCCCACCTATCATTTAGCGGTTGTCGTAGACGATCACCTCATGGAGATCACGCATGTGTTGCGCGGTGAAGAGTGGCTGCCGTCGGCGCCGCTGCATGTGCTGATTTATGCGGCCCTGGGCTGGGAAAAGCCGGTGTTTGTACATCTGCCGATCATCTTGGATCCCAGCGGCAAGGGCAAGATGAGCAAGCGCAAGCCGGTAGTGGATGGGCGTGAAATGCCGGTTTTCGTCAGCGACTTTATACAGGAAGGCTATCTGCCGGAAGCAGTGTTCAATTTTCTGGCCAATACCGGCTGGAGCTTTGACGGCGAGCGCGATATTTTTACACGCGCGGAGGCGGTCGCCCGTTTTGACGTCAAAGACATCTCGGCCAAGGCCACGGCGCTGGACTACAAAAAGCTGGAGTGGCTCAACGGCATCTATATTCGTTCTCTGGCGCCGGCTGACCTCAAAGCGCATCTGCTGCCGTTTGTCGCTGCGGCCTTAGGCATCGATGAAGCGGTGCTGGCGGCAGACCAGCGCTTTGACCATCTCATCCCGTTGATCCAAGAGCGGATCAAGCTGTTGACCGAGGCTGCGCCGCTGATCGATTGGGCCTTTTCCGAAGAAATCATCTACAGTGATCCGGCGAAATTGGTAGGCAAAAAGCTGACGGCAGCAGAGAGTGTTGCCGTACTCAAGGCCGGGGCCGCCCTGCTGCAGAGCGTTGAGCCATTTACGCTGCACAATTTAGAAGAGGCCTTTCGGGCGCAGGCGGAGACAATGGGGGTCAAAATCGGCAGCTTTTTGGCGCCTTTCCGCGTAGCCATCACCGGCAAAACCGTATCGCCGCCGCTGTTTGAAAGTATGGTGGTATTGGGGCGGGAGGAAAGCGTGCGGCGTGTGGCCAAGGCGCAGGCGGTGCTGGAAAGCTATGCGCGGGCGGCAGTTTAGAGCGGCGGCAGAATGCAGATAAAAGACCAGCTATCAGGGGCTGAAATTTGCCCAAACGCCCTGGCTGGCGTATACTGCCTACTCGTTAAGCGGATGCGTTGGGGGATAGTTTAATCGGCAGAACATCTGACTCTGGATCAGACAATTGGGGTTCGAATCCCTGTCCCCCAGTACTGTTTTTCGGAATCTAGGAACAAAAGCAAAGGCGGCAACGGGATCTCCGTTGCCGCCTTTGCTTTTGTTCTGTACGCTAAATGTCTTTCGCGGTATAAGAGGCAAAGAGCAGGGCCAACTGCTCAAGGACGACGGGCTTGGCGACGAATCCTTCCATGCCGGCGTCAAAGCAAGCCTGCCGCTCATCCGGCGCAATCCCGGCGGTCAAGGCGTAGATGTGGGGCTGATCTTCGGCGGGCAGCCGCTCACGGATCAAGCGCGTCGCCTCCAGCCCGTTCATACCGGGCATACGAATATCCATCAGCACAACATCATACCGGCGGCGCTGCACGGCATCCAGCACCTCCAGCCCGTTGTCGACGGTGTCTACTGTGCAGCCAAGCCCCCGCACCATGCGGGCAATAATTTTTTGATTTAGCGTATTGTCTTCAGCAACCAACACGACCAACTCCACTGCCGGCGGACTTAGTTGGTTTCCTTTTAACACGTTGTTTCTCCATCGGTTCTCTAAACCGCAGTTGTTGTGAGACTAGAATTTTTTGAACTGCAAGAATATCCGAGCCTACACAGAGCAAAATGCAGCCGCATCTCCGGTTGTCCAAAAGTAACCAACAGTTGCTACAGTTGCCAAATCCCTACGAATAGCTTACATTTATCATTATAGCATAAGACAAAGTATCCATGACTTTGTGTTAGTGTAATGCTAAAATGAACAGAGTGTAAAAATGAATGTGTGTCGGCCAACTCCAACTGCACCTCCCTGAGCCTTGCCCATGACACAGCGGGATGTAAGCAATATTGTTCTTTATGGGTTGTGGGCGGCCGGTGTCACGCTGCTTGCCGCCGGTCAGGTGACGCCGCTGGCCGTCTGGCTGCTTGCGCTCGTGGCGCCCTTGCTTATTACCACTCCCTTGCTGTCACGCCGCATGCGAGCGGCGCTCTATGGCATTGAAGCGGCAGCCATCTTGGCAATTTTCGTGACGGCGCCGTCCCCATCCATGGGCTTCATCACCGTGGGAGGGCTGGCAGCGGGGCTGCTCCTGCCCGAATGGCTGGTATGGCGCCATGCCGATGTGGCACAGGACAAAACGCAGCGCAGCGATCAGCTATTTCAGGCTTTGGCCCAAGCTACCGCACAGTTGGCAGCAGCCACAGATTTCTCAACCGGCGTGAATCAGGCGCTCAGCACATTAGGTGCGGCTACTGGCATATCGCGCATTTATATTTTCGAAAATGACCAGCAGCTCAGCCTGGCGGAAATAGATGCCTTGCCCGACAAAGAAGGATTGACCTGCAGCCAGCGCTATGAATGGGTCAATCACAACATAAAACCGTTTCTCCATGATCCCTCCATGCAGCACCTGGCTTATTATCCGGCGCTGGCGCGCTGGCACGAACAGTTGGCGCGCTGCGAACCAATAGCAGGAGCCGTCAGTTCCCTGCCTGCCTCCGAGCGCGCTATTCTGGAACCCCAGGCTATCAAATCTATTCTGCTGGTGCCGATTACCGTGCAGGACACTTTTTGGGGGCTGGTGGGCTTTGACAACTGCATTGACGAGCGCCCATGGCCGGATCATCTACATGCGGTGCTGCGCACGCTGGCCATGAATTTAGGTGCGGCTTTGGCCTGGCAGCAGATTCAGAACAGGCTGGCGGATCAAGAGCAGTTTACCCGTACAGTGCTCAATGCTGTGCCGGCGCTGATTGCCGTGCGCGACAGCTGGGGCCGCTTGACCTTTGCCAATCAAACACTGGCCGATTTCGCCGGCTCCCCTGTGGACGACCTGCTGCACCAAGGCGCCGGCGCCCTCCCCTGGTTGGAGCAGACTATGCCGCCCCCGCTTGCGGCAGCTGCTGCACACGTCCAAGAACTGCATCCTGCAGCAGCGGCGACTGGCAAGCAGCATTGGCTATGGGTTGTAAACAAGCTGTTGGATGCCACCCTTTCTCAAGATGAGCGCCTGCTGACGGTTGCCATCGACATGACGAATCGCAAGCAAATCCAGGACGAATTGGCCGCCGAGCGCAATCTGCTCAAGACACTGATGGACAACTTGCCGGACTACATCTGTATCAAAGATACGGCAAGCCGCTATGTAACGGCCAACAGTGCGCATGCTTCCCTACTAGGGGCACCAGGAGTGGACGCACTGGTCGGGAAAACGGACTTCGACTTTTTCTCAACGGCATCTACACTGCCTTTTTTTACGGATGAGCAGCGCGTCATGCGGTCGGGCGTCCCGCAACTGGACCGTGTGGAGGTAATCAATCGCGAGTCAGAGGGGAAAAGGCGCTGGGTGTTGTCGTCAAAGATCCCGCTGTATGATTCGGTGAGCGAAATCTGGGGAATTATCGGCATCAGCCGTGACATTACTGCGTTGAAGAAGGTAGAGCTAGAGCTGCGCGAGGCCAAAGAGGCTGCCGAGGCCGCCACGCGTGCGAAGTCAAATTTCTTGGCCACCATGAGCCATGAGATTCGCACACCGATGAACGCGGTAATTGGTATGACAAGCCTGCTGCTCGACACTGCGCTGGATTTAGAGCAGACGGAGTTTGCCAACACCATTCGCATCAGCGGCGAAAATCTTATGGCCATTATTAACGACATTTTAGATTTTTCTAAAATTGAGTCGGGGCACATGGAGTTGGAGCAGCAGCCATTTCGTCTTCAGGAGTGTGTTGAAGATACGCTCGATCTATTTTCAGGCCGCGCTGCGGAAAAGAAACTGGAACTCGTCAGCGAGATGGATGAATCAGCGCCGGCAGTCGTGATTGGAGACCAGGTGCGCCTGCGCCAGGTGCTTGTCAACCTGGTGGGAAATGCGCTTAAATTTACAGAGTCGGGGGAGGTTGTTCTTTCGGTTACAGCACGCCGCAGTGGGAAGCGTGCAGAATTGCTCTTTGCCATACGCGATACGGGGATTGGCATCCCACAGGAGCGTATGCACCGCCTGTTCCAAACCTTCTCACAGGTGGACAGTTCTACGACGCGCCGCTATGGGGGAACTGGTCTGGGCCTTGTCATCAGCCGGCGGCTGGTGGAGATGATGGAAGGCAAGCTGCAGGTTGAGAGCAAAGTAGGGATCGGTTCAACATTTTCATTTGAAATCTGGGTTGATCTGCCCGATAGCACAACAGAAGAAGCGGCTGATCCGCAGGACAGCCGTCCCTATCCGCTGTTAACCGAGAAACAGGTGTTAATCGTTGACGACAACCAGACCAACCTGACGATTTTGATGCACCAGATCCAGCGTTGGGGAGCAAATGTGACTACTTATCAGTCAGGGGGCGAGGCGCTGGCGGCAGTAACGGAAGGGCATTTGTTTGATGCTGCCGTGTTGGACGGGCTGATGCCCCACATGGACGGAATTGAACTGGCGCAGCAGTTACGCCAACAGCCGGCAGGAGAAAATCTGCCCCTTATCCTGTTGAGTTCGTCGGGCGAAACACATTCACACGAGCGCATAAAGCTGCTCAAGCCGGCACGGGTATTGAGCAAACCGGTTAAAGCCGCCCAACTCTATGAGGCGCTGGTGCAAGCACTTGGCACAGCGATAGATGGCGTGCAGGCCGAGCAGAAGCAGCAGTCGCAGTTTGAAAAGCTCGCCGCGACGGAAACGCCGCTGCAAATTCTATTGGCCGAAGATAATGTCATCAACCAAAGAGTTGCACTGCGCATCCTCCAACGCTTAGGATATCAAGCTGACCTGGCCGAAAATGGACTTGCCGTTTTGGCAGCGCTGCGCAACAAGCGATATGACGTCATTTTGATGGATGTACAGATGCCGGAAATGAATGGCATCGACGCTACCAGGCGCATCCGCGCAGAACTGCCGCCGCAACACCAGCCGCACATCATTGCACTGACGGCCGACGCTATTGTTGGCTATCAAACCGAATGTTTGGCCAGCGGCATGGACGGCTATGTGACGAAGCCTATCCGTATCAATGAGTTGGTGGGTGCGCTGCAGCAGGTAAAGCCGCTAAAGCCGTACTAGTGACTGATACTGGCAACAAAAAGGCCGGCAACCGCCTGCCGGCCAGCAACATTGAACTGTTTCTAAAATAGAGCGCAGCACACGGTTTGAAGGCTGCACTAAACAAAGTTACGCATGCGCCGCCTGGGTTGGGACCGGGATCAACACCATGACCATGCTGCTGCCATCCAAAAGAGGCATCGACTCGACCTGTGTGACATCCGCCACATCTTTGGCCACACGCTCCAGCACGGCCCGCGCGACTTCAGGATGCTGCATTTCACGGCCGCGGAAGCGGATACGCACGCGCACCTTCGCGCCTTCGCCAACAAACTTGCGGATCTTGGTCAAAACGACCTGGACATCATGTTCATCGGTCTTGGGCCGCAAGCGCAGCTCTTTGACTTCAATTTGCTTCTGCGACTTGCGCGATTCGCGCTCACGCTTCTGCTTCTCATACAGGTACTTGCCATAGTCCATCAAGCGGCAGACAGGCGGGTTGGCATTGGGGGCCACCTCCACCAAGTCAAGCTGCTTTTCGGTGGCAACTTCCAGCGCATCCCGAATCGACAATATGCCAAGCTGTTGGCCCGACACGTCAACCACACGCACGCTGCTGGCGCGTATTTCGGAATTGATCCGGGTGGTGTCCGCAACGGACGGTCTGGGGTAATCTCTCCGCGTAATAGGTATACTCTCCTTAAATTGTTGTCGTCCGGTTGCACGGTGCAGCCAGACAATCTACGCCATTGAACCTACCATAACACGAGGTTGATGTCTACGCAGTTCAGGCCATCAGTATATCACCCGCTTGGGCTTTGCGTCAAGTTTTTATGCAAATTTTTCCCCAGAGCTGAACAGATCTCACAACAAGAGCGAGGGGAAGCGGCTGCCCCCCCCACTCTTTCACAGCTACTACAGCTCCGCTGCACGCGCGGCAATCTTTTGTGTAATAAGATCCATAAAAGCGCCTGAGGGCATGTCGTTGATGCGCGAACCATCACGTTTGCGCAATGCAACCGTGTGGCCCGCCACTTCAGCGTCGCCGATAACCAACATATAGGGCACTTTCATCAACTGCGCATCGCGAATCTTGGCGTTCATGCGTTCGGCGCTCAAATCCGCGGCGGCGCGCACCCCCACTTCCAGCAGCTGGAGCGTCAACTGCTGGGCGTACTCATTGTGGTCACTCGTGATCGGAATCACGCGCGCCTGCTGCGGGGCCAACCAGACCGGAAACGCGCCGGCATAGTGCTCGATTAGAAAACCAATCATGCGCTCGTGCGTACTGAGCGGCGCGCGATGGATGCAGAGCGGCGTCTCTTCTTTGCCCTCACGATTCGTGAAAACCAAGTCGAAGCGGGGCGGCACTGCAAAATCCACCTGGTTGGTAGCCAACGTAAACTCGCGGCCGATGGCACTCCAAATCTGGACATCGATCTTTGGCCCGTAAAAGGCCGCTTCGTCGGGCACTTCGACGTAAGGGACATTGCCGTTGTCCATAGCCCGGCGCACCATGTCTTCCGTCTTCAGCCACAGCCGCTCATTGTCGACATACTTTTTACCCAAGCCTCTGGCATGATGGGTGCTCAAACGCATCACAAACTTTTCAATACCAAAGAGGTCAAAGTAATAGCGGTACAGCGCAATGACACCCATAAATTCCTGCTCAAACAGCTCTTCACTGCAATAAATATGGGCGTCGTTCATCTGCAGTGAGCGCACACGCATGAGGCCAAACAGTTCGCCGCTTTTTTCATAGCGATAGCAGGTGCCGTACTCGGCCAGGCGCACCGGCAGATCGCGATAACTGCGCGGCTTGGCGGCGAAGATCTTGTGATGGAAGGGACAGTTCATCGGCTTTACATAGTAGCGCACGCCATCCAGTTCCATCGGCGGGTACATGTCTTCGGCATAATAGGGCAGATGGCCGGAACGCAGAAAAAGATCTTCTTTACTCAGATGAGGCGAACGCACGCGCTGGTAGCCGGCGCGCAGCTCCGTCTCGACGGCCAGCTTCTCCAACTCCGAAATCAGCACGCCGCCGTTAGGCAGCCACAGCGGCAGACCAGGGCCGACCTCCTCATCAAAAATAAAGAGTTCCAGTTCGCGGCCCAGCTTGCGATGGTCACGCTTCTTGGCCTCTTCCAGCATCAGCAGATACTCGTTGAGTTCCTTTTTGTTGCGCCACGCCGTGCCATAGATGCGCTGCAGCATGGGGTTGGCCTCGTCGCCCCGCCAATAGGCCCCGGCCACACTCATCAGCTTGAAGCCATCGGGCGGAATTTGCCCTGTATGCTCTACGTGCGGACCACGGCACAGGTCTTCAAACGTATCCTGTCGATATGTGCTGATGACCGGCTGTTCCTTCACCTCATTGCCATACTCGTCGAGGCCGCCCTGCTCCAGACCAGCGATCAGGTCCAGTTTGTAGGGCTGATCGGCAAACAACTCGCGCGCCTCTTGCGCGCTTACCTGGCGGTAGGCAAAAGGATACTTGCCACCGATGATCTGGCGCATGCGCTTTTCAATTGCCGCCAGGTCTTCGGGCGTAAAGCTGCTCGGCTTGCCCTGTGCATCGCGCCCCAGATCAAAATCGTAGTAAAAGCCCGTGTCGATTGGGGGGCCAATGGCGACTTTGGCGGCGGGATAGAGTTCCAGCACCGCCTGCGCCATCACATGGGCCGCACTATGGCGCAATTTATACAACTGGTTCTGTTCGGAACCATCTTGGTTGGCACTCACCCTACTTCTCCTTTACACACTTCATTGCTTACAGCCCAACCGATATCGAATCAGGCATAAATTCTACTTGCGCACACAGGCGCCGGTGGCACAGTCGCAGCAATTGCTGCCCACGCCTAGCGCTTCCAGCACAGAGACCGTGCTGTCCTGCGCCGCCTGCACAGTGAGCGCAACAGCATCGTACAGCGCTTCCTGCGCCGTATCCATCTCAGCCCGTGCAACTCCGCGCAGACCACCCCACACCACCAGAACGACAACCAAAAATGTCAGAAAACGCTCCTTGCGATATGCACGCTGCGCCCTTAGTAGATCCTCCGGCTTCTGCGCCGCTTCAATTCTGGCATAGGCATTGAACTCCAGCGGGCTGCCCCTGCCACCAAAGCCCAAAAAGTAGCGCAGCAGCGTAAACACCGATACGACGACAAACAGTCCAATAACCAACAATGCCAGTGTTGCAAGATTAAATGAAGTATTTGATGTATCCATATGATGGCTCTCGGGTTCTCCAAGCCTCCAAACGGTGACAGTTGTTATTTGAACGGTTCACAGATTGACTTGCTGTCGATACGGCTGTACTATACAAAGAACGTTTGTTCTATGCCCTCCTTTGTCCTGAGGTGAACAATGAACTTACCCAACATTGACATCCTAAGCCCTGTTGATGCCCTGTGGGGGCGTCTGCAATTTGGGCCTATGCACCGCTTTTCCTTTTACGCCACCTCCGCCTTTAACGGCTACCGAGTTGAAAAGCTGCTGCGCCAGTACGGAATTCGGGTCTGGGGCCGCCGGATTGACGGCGAACGTCGCTCCTTTTTGGTCAAGCAAAGACAGGCAGTCTGGGCTGAATATCTCTTATGTAGAGCCGGCGTGCCGCTGGCTTGTGACCTCCTCGACCCTCGCAATGCCGGCTATCCAGATCAGCATCCTGTAGATTCCATGCCCATTCCCTGGACGGAACGCGGCATCGGCGCCATCAGCTTTATCGACCAGTTGGGCGAATGGATGGCCAATCTGATCCGCTAGACGCGGTTAAGCGGAAGCAGCAGCCAACCACTTTGCCGCCCAGTCTGTCAAGGTGCGCAAATGCTGCATTCCCTGTGAAAGAAAATCCGCTGTAATCCACTCATCCAGGCGGTGGGCGTTGCCGCCATCGGTGATGCCGATACAAACAGCAGGAATGTTGCGGCTCAGCGGCACATTGGCATCGGTGCTGCTGATGCGATTGGCAACCTGCGGCTGCACCCCCACCCCAATCAATGACTGGACGGCCGCCTGCACCAGCGGGTGATCGGCAGGTATGCCGCCAGCAGGCCGGTCGCCAATCAGCTCCGCATCGACGATCACACCGGCCTGGCGCCAGCGCGGGGTCTGGTAGCGCTGGACAATCTGCTCCACCTGATTGACCAGCAGTTCGAGCGCCGCCGGTTCTTCGCTGCGCAGGTCAAGTTCCAACTCCGCATACTGCGCAATCGTGTTGATGGACGTGCCGCCGCTGATGACGCCCACATTAAAGGTTGTGCGCGGGGCAGCGGGCGGGCGCAGCCGGGTGAGTTCCGAGGCCAGGTTGACCAGCACATGCACAGCGCTGGCGACGCCAAAATCGCTCCAACTGTGGCCGCCAGGGGCATGGACAGCGATACGGAAGCGCCGCGAACCCAGCGCACGGCTGACGACACGCTGCAGCCCCATCCCCTCAATGACAATCGCCGCACCCAGTACATTTTGGAGACGATCGACTGCGGCGCGCATACCGCGCAAGTTGCCGTTGCCCTCTTCGCCTGCGTTGGCGACAAACCAAATATCGACAGGGGGCGGCTCCTGGCCGTGCAGCTCTGCAGCCAGCCACAGCAAAGCGGCCACACCGGTCGAATTGTCGCCCAGCCCGGGGCCATAGATGCAGCGTTGCTCTTCATCATAGCGGATGGCCAAATTGACGCCGGCAGGAAAGACCGTGTCCGTGTGTGCGCTGATCAGCAGTGCCGGCTTGTGCTGCCGGCCGCGCAGACACGCATACACATTATCATAGTCGTCATGCAGTACATCCGAGTAGCCGCGCTGGCGCAGCCACTCCGCCACCCAGCGGGCACGCTCGCTTTCTTGCCCAGTGGGCGCGGCAATTTGTTGAACTTGGATACACAGATCGACTACTTGCTGCTGCTCGGCAAGATTCGCCGCCATTCCCACACCCCATTTCACCTGCGGCCGCTGCCAACGGGCCTCCTGCAGCCGGATGCAAACAAAAAAGCTCCGCCCTCTATGGGACGAAGCTTGCGCGCGTGGTTCCACCCATTTTGCCGCTCCCCTGCTGCGTATGCCGGCGAGGAAAAGCCACTTGTGGCGCCGCTAACGAGGCGAACCGGAACAGGCTACACAGGTGGCTGACGCCATCCTTCGCCCACTCACTCCCAGGGGGTCTACGTCCAGTTCTTCTGCGCCGGCTCACACCATTCACCGTCGCTCTCTGTAAGAAAAGGCTCTGTCCGCCGCTGTCCTGGTCAACGCTTTGGATGTAAAAAACAACTTTTGCAAAAGAGTGGGAGATACTGGACTTGAACCAGTGACCTCTACGATGTCAACGTAGCGCTCTAGCCAGCTGAGCTAATCCCCCATCACAGCCATCCAGCAATGATTCCAGAGTATAGCACTGCCGCGTGCAGTCAGCAAATTTCAGCGCAAGCGCGCCGGTCAATTCGCCAGGTGATTTACCCGTCAATTGGGAAAGATATAGCCGGTCGGGCCACTGTTCATCGCCAGCACATCCTGCTGCGTCTCCAGCATAAAATTCATCAGCTTTGACTCACGTGCGATCAGGCGGCTCTCCAAGGCAAGAATTTCCGGAATGCCCGGCATCTGCAAGATCTTTTGCTTGTCGCCCGCTTTGACTTGCAAAGCAATGGCGATTAGAAATGCGAGAGTCAACGGATCTTCGGGCAGCCGCTCAAGGCGCAAGTTGGTGCTGCTGGCCTTGGCCAACAGTTCCACATAGTTCATCACTTGCGGACGCACCCGCTGCGCCAGGTCCGCCGCCAGCTTGGTGGCGCCATTCACCAGGGGAAACTGGGTGACGGTGGCGCTCAGATAACTGCGGCTGTGGTTCAGTTCCAGAATACGAAAGCGCTGTGTACCCACCGCCGTAATATCCATACAGCCATCTTCCAGCCGGTCCACCCGCACAATACGGGCCGCCGTTCCGATCATGTGCGGCTGCGCAGCAGCACCCACCTCCTTGCCTTCATCGATCAACACCACACCAAAGGGGATTCGTTCGGCCACGCAATGATTGATCATCTCACGGTAGCGCAGTTCAAAAATGTGCAGGGGCAGCACCATGCCCGGAAACAGCACGACATTTTTTAGCGGGAAGAGCGGCATCTCCTTCATAACAGGTTTAGACCCCTCTTCTTCTTCACGTCCCGAGGAACCGGGAACACGCGGGCGTAAATAGCTCATAACGTTACTTCACTCGTCTCCAGTATCTTCATCAATCGGCGCCAGTGCCGCAGCCTCAACCTTCATCACTTCGCGCAGCACAGTTGTCGCAAACGCTCCCTTGCGCAGTTCGAAGCGCAAGATGACAGCGCCGGCGTCCGCCTCCACTTCCAAATTCGTCACCAACAGCCGCCCCATCCGGCGTGTACCCTCGACATGGGCGCGGCTAAATTGTTCCATCGTCACCGGCGCCTGCTGCAGCACCGTCTCTTCCAACTCCGCAGCGGCCTCTTTGGCCTGCCACATGCGAGGGCCATAGAGAGGAGCCGTAAAGCTGATCTCTTGCGCCGCATAGCGAGGCTGCTCCACCGCGGCGTCAAGCACATCAAACATGCCGCCGGTGGCGTACTTCTTCGCCACATCTCCAGCCAGCAGATGAGAGAAAGCATCCATTTCCAGACGAAGAGCCAGGTAGCGGTTGCACAAATAGCTCTGGTAGGCCGAGATCAAGAAGCGCCGCAGCCAGCGGTCCCGCTTATCAGACTCGCCCTGCAGGAGTGCAAGCCCTTGACGCACATTCGCCCCACCCTCTCCCAGCCGCTGCATACCAAAGTAATTAGGCAGACCGGTCGTTTTCAACCGCCCAACCACAGCCTGCGCTCGCGCATACGCTTCCACCAACGGTAAAGCCAGTTCCGTGACGCGGATGGTAAAGCGGTTGCCCAGCAAATGGCCCGGCTTCAACTTATTGCCATGAAAATCCGCCCAGTTGACGGTCAGCGGCAAGTTAGCGGCGATCGTGGCCGCAGCCGTTTCCGCAAAAATCGCCGGCTTGTGCCCCACATTCAGACTGAAGGTCTGCGTCGTACGCGCCCGCTTGTCTTTCATGCCTGCAAAACTGACATCACCTTTTTTTAACGAAAACAGACGCTCCAGCGCAAGCTGCACCTCTTTCGTCGTCAAGCCAACTTTTGTCACATTGACATACAAGTGTTGGCCTTCCCCTTGTGCTGCATACAGCGGCACTTCTTCAACCACAAAATCTTCGGCGTCGGCGCGCAACACACCGCCAATACCGGGCAAATCCGCCGTGACATAGGGCAGGCTTAAATCTAATTCAGACTGTAGCATAGATGTTCGTTTCGGTGCGGGAAGGGAGGTTCCAAAAAGAGCGGACTGTTGCGTATAGCGCCGATTCTGTATGGTGGAACGGGTTTCGGCTGCCGCTTGCGTCACGGCTTGACCGATTATTTTATCGGTTATTTTTCATTGGCAAAAACCATATGATAGCAAAGGGGAGAGCCTGTTTTCGCCAAAAAGCGAAAGCCGGCCTCTTCAACCCAACGCCGGCTGCTGCCCGCCAATTGATAGCTTGTAAACAGCATTTCTTCCGTGACAGCCAGACGGGCGCGGGGCAGCAGGATGCGCCGCAGTTCCGACAGAGCAGCAGGTTTATCGGCCACTTCGCCCAGCGTCGAAATCATAATCGCCAAATCAATCGTGTCATCTTCAAAGGGCAGGTCATAGATACCACACTGGTGCAACTGCACCAGGTGGTCGACGCCGGCGGCGGCGACACGCGTGCGCGTGCGTTCAATCATAGCCGGCTGAACATCCACGGCGTGAACTTGACCCTGGTCGCCCAACATGCGCGCCATCTCGACGGTAAAGAGACCTGTGCCGCAGCCGGCATCCAGCAGCCGCATGCCGCTGTTCACACCGTACATGCCCAGCACCTCGCCGGGGTCCAAATATTGGCGGCGCAGCGGCAGATCAAGCAGCCCGGCAAACTGCCAGGGTAAGGGGTAGGGATGCAGGTTTTGCGTTGCGCGCAGCGTTGCCTGCAAGCCGGTGGCCGCACCAAGCCCTGTCACCACACTGTTCGCCACAAAATTCAACAAGAAACTCAAAGCCACCCCCCTATTCCATCATCTACGTGACAGCCGGCAGTGCCGGCTGTCACGTAGAACCATAGATGAATTTACAACAAATCTATGCCGTCTCCGCCTGCGAGTCGGGCGGGAAGCGCACTTTGAGTACGCCATTCGTGAAGGTAGCGCCGCTGGCGTCACGCTGTGCCAATACAGCCGGCAGCAGCAGTTCACGCTTGAAGTTGCCGATGCTGACAAACAGTTCGTCGCCCCGCTTCATAAGGCGCACCTTATTAAGCTCCACCTGCGGCAGCGGCAGCTTCAAGATAAAATCCTCGCCATCTTCTTCAACACTCTGCATCTGGCCGGTGAAAAAGATCTCCCCCGGATCGCGCTCGCCAAAGAGAGTCGCGGCCAACTCGCGCAGGCGCGGCAAGCCAACCATCTCTTGATCATACCAGCGCGAGCGAAAAATCGGCAGGGGGTAGAAATCACGCTCCACTTCGCCCAGATAGCGGGCTTGAATTTGCTGCAAGTGCTGCAGGTAAGGGTCGCTGCTGGCTTCCGCCACCCAGGCATTCCCCACGCCATCGCTTTCAATCCCCGGCAGGACGCGATTGACCACGGCGGCATCGACCGGGTAGCCAAACAGCGACAGATAGGTGATGGCGCGCGCGCCTTCCTTCAAAACCATTTTTTCCGGATTGAGCACAACCCGATAGCTGGTAACGCTGGGGTCGGTGAGCACCTTCTGCAACTCCTTAACCCCCGCCACCAGGTTATCCAGCCCGCCCATGATGTCTTTTTCAGGCAAGAAGCGGCCTATCATGCCGACAGCCATGCGCATGGTGGCGTCGCCCCAGCCGCGCAGCCGCCCGATATACCACTGAAAACTTTCCGGCATGGTCAACAGCCGGATCGTCTCGCCGGTCGGGGCAGCGTCTACGATTACACGGTCAAAGTGGCCTTCATTGGCCTGCTTGTTGATATGCAGCAGGCTGACGACCTCTTCCATGCCGGGAATAATGGCCATCTCTTCGGCCACGGCCTTACTCATGCCTTGTTTGCGCAGCACACCGCCCAGATAGCCCTGCATCTGGCCCCAGTGTTCGCGCACTTCCTCCAGCACGTTGATCTCTTGCGCATACAGGTTGGGGGCAATTTCCTCTGCCTGACCGGTCAACGGTATATCCAGGCTGTCGGCCAGGCTGTGGGCGATATCGGTGCTCACGACCAGTGTCCGGTAGCCTAATTCAGCGCTGCGAATTGCGGAGGCGGCGGCGGTTGTCGTCTTGCCGACGCCGCCTTTGCCCAGGTACAAGATAATACGCATAGTTTTGGTTAAAGACTCCTATTACAGCAATCAATACAGAATCAACATAATGCTATGCAGCATCTGCCGGCAGCCGCCGGCGGCGCCGAAGAGCCAACGCCAGTGCACCGAGAGCCGCCAATCCCGCAACCGCAGCATAGGCGCCGGCGCGGCTCAGACCGAACCAGCCGCGAATCTGCCACCAGAAGAGCGGAAGCTGCACCCAGTACGTCCAGCGCATCGGCCAGCGCTGGCCGATTTGCAGCACATACTTGCCCATATGGTTGTATGGGCTCCACACCACAATATAGGCGCGCCCGCCCACCAATGTTCTGGTGTCGATGGTCGGCCCAGGATAATAACGGACGCTGGTAAGTGCATCAGCCACAGGCGTCACCAATTCACTGGGCGGCGGCGCCACCACCGCGCTAAGCCCGGCAGGCAGCTTAAACGGCAGCTTGTGCACGTCAGCGCTGTAGGGCAAGCTCTGCGCCACGACGGCAAACGCAGGCACTACTGCCCCACCCACCGGCAGGACAGGCACCAACATCTGCACGCGCAGCCGGTCGCCGGCGCGACAGTCGGCGCGGTACACATGCACCTGTCCCGGCTGTCCTAAGCGGTTGAACAGCAGGCGCTTTTGTTGAAAACTCGCCACTGACAAGCTGGTCGGCAGCGTGCCGCCCGGAATGCCGGGAAATTCAGGCATGCCGCCGGCCAAATCAATGCCGGTTCGTGCAGATGGGGTGCTGATTAGGTTGCTCACCGCTGCAGTCTAGCATTTGCATGTTAGTTGCGTCAATTCTCCACACAATTTCCAAAACGGTTGCCTAGCGTTTGTTTACCTGCTGTTTACGATACGCAGCCCGCCGGCGCAAGTTGCAGGCTGCGAAACACGCACCAATGGCCGGGCTTTTTGACCGCCATGCACCGGATCGTATACGATATTGGCTATGCGCCAAGCAGACAGCAGCAGCCGCCCGGTTCTATCGTTGGTCATCCCCGTCTGGAATGAAGAGGCTGTGCTGGGCGTGTTGTATGAGCGCATCGTACAGGTGATGGAGCAAGCTGCGAGCGATGGCTATCTGCCGGACAAAGCCGGGCAGACGTGGGAGGCCATCTTTGTCAACGATGGCAGCCGCGACCGCACCCTGACCATCCTGCTTGACCTCAGCAGCAGCGACCCGCGCATCAAGGTGCTCAATTTTAGCCGTAACTTCGGCCACCAGGTGGCCATCACGGCCGGTTTTGACTATGCCGAGGGCGATGCGGTGTTGGTGATGGACGCCGACATGCAGGATCCGCCGGAAGTGATTTTGCGCATGATCGAGCAGTGGCGTGCCGGCTATGATGTCGTCTATGCCGTGCGCACCAAGCGCGCAGGCGAATCGCGCTTCAAGCTGTGGACCGCCGCCCTCTTTTATCGCACCATTCGCAGCATCGCCGACATCGATATACCGCTGGATGCCGGCGACTTTCGCCTGATGGATCGTCGCGTCGTGATGGCCATGCGCCGGCTGCGCGAAAAGAACCGTTTTATGCGCGGGTTGAGCAGTTGGGTCGGCTACAAGCAGATTGCGGTCGAATATGAGCGCGCCCCGCGCTATGCGGGCGAAACCAAATACCCGCTGCGCAAGATGCTGAAACTGGCGATCAACGCCATTACTAGCTTCAGCCATGTGCCGCTGCAGTTGGCCACCTACACCGGCTTTGTGCTGGCCGGCATCAGCCTGGTCGGTATCCTGATGGCCATCATCCTGCGTCTATCGGGCAGCAGCGTCTTTGCCGGCCAGGCCACCACCCTCGTCAGCGTGCTCTTTCTCGGCGGCATCCAGTTGATCTTTCTCGGCATCATCGGCGAATACCTGGGCCGCATCTACGACGAAGTCAAAAACCGGCCGCTGTACATTGTTGCCGATGAATACGGCTTTTCCAACCAAAGAAAAGCTGGTGCAGCACCTGACCCAGCCGAGACGCAGGATGCGGCTGGACAGTCAGACGGCAGCAAATAAGTCTGCCGCAGCCCGATGCACCAGTGAATGGCGCACCGCCAGGGCATCGAGATCGTGGCTGTAGCCGCCGCCGATGACACAGGCGACAGGCACACCTGCCGCCAGGCAGGTGGCGAGCACATAGTGGTCGCGGCGGTAGAGGCCGGCATCGCTCAGCGCCAATTTGCCCAGCAGATCGTCCTTGTGCGGGTCGACCCCGGCGTCATACAGCACCAGATCGGGGCGCACCTGCGCCAGCAGATCGGGCACATACCGCGCCAGCGTCTGCAGATAGGCGTCGTCTTCCATCCCCACCGGCAGCTCTACATCCAGGTCGCTCGCCTGCTTGCGAAAAGGGAAATTGGCCCCGCAGTGCATGGAGAAGGTAAAAATGGCAGGATCATCCTGCAGAATGCTGGCGGTGCCGTCACCCTGGTGCACATCCAGATCGATGATCAGGACGCGACGCACGGCTCCCCGCCGGCGGAGGGCGCGGCCCGCCACCGCCAGATCGTTAAAGATGCAGTAGCCGGAGCCGAAATCGGCGTAGGCGTGATGCGTGCCGCCGGCTGTGCTGCACGCCAGGCCATGCTCCAGAGCCAGCTCCGCCGTCAGCAGCGTGCCGGCCAATGCCGTGCAGGTGCGCTTGACCAGCCGCACATCCCACGGCAGCCCGATGCGGCGCATAGCCCGCGCAGCAATGCTGCCGGTGAGATAGGAATCAATATAAGCAGGCGTATGCGCCAGCGCCAGCAAATCGGGGGCCGCCGGCTCAGCAGGACAGTGAAACTGGTCGAGGGTGGCGACGCCGTCGCGCACCAACACCTCGTACAGCTTGCCAAACTTTGCCATCGGAAAGCGGTGGCCGGGCGGCAGCGGCGCCACATTGTCGGGGTGGTAGACAATCGGCAGCGAACAGGGCTGCGGCATCAGCGCGGCTTGCCCGGCACCTCATGGCAGTTGCGGCAGCGCGCCTCGTAGCTTTCGCTGCCGCCGACAAAAATGACGGGATCGTCAAACCGCGCCGGGCGGCCATCGATCAGCCGCTGGGTGCGCGAGGCAGAGGCGCCGCAGGCTACGCAGATGGCGTGCAGCTTATCGACTCGCTCGGCGCGTGCCAGAAGCAGCGGCATAGGGCCAAACGGTTCGCCGCGGAAGTCTTGGTCAAGTCCGGCCACAATCATACGCAAGCCGCGATCCGCCAGATGGTCGCAGACATCGGCGATGGTGTCGTCGAAGAACTGCACCTCATCCACAGCGACTACCTCCGTGTCGACAGCCAGCCGGCGCAGAATATCCTGTGCATCACAGACGACAATGGCATCCTCACGCGCCAGGCCGTCATGCGAGGCTACGCGCACAAGGCCATAGCGGTTGTCGATCGTCGGTTTGAACAACTGCACCTTTTTGCGGGCAATTTCGGCGCGCCGGATGCGGCGCAGCAGCTCTTCCGTTTTTCCGCTGAACATCGAACCGCACACCAGTTCGATCCAGCCACCACTCGGTGTGTAGTGCATAGGGCAACAGGAAACTTTCCAGCAACAAAGTCTGCAATAAAGTATGCCAAACGGCAACAAGCGGCAATAAAAAAAGGCAACAAAAAGGGCAGAGATTGCTCCCCGCCCTTTTGATCACAAAACCAGCCGAACGTCAGTCCTGCAGCTCAACCGCATATTTGGCGTAGACTTCCGCCGCAGCCGCGTCGGCATTGCCGCCGCGGGCGCGCGCCTTGCGGCCTGCCTCGTCAGCTTCCTTGCGCACCTGCATTTCCAGATCGCGACGCGCCGTCTCACTCTGGCGGCGTTCGAGGCGCTTCATAAAGCGCTCGACCTGGCCGGCCGTGTCGACAATGCGCTGTTCACCGGTGAAATAGGGGTGACAGGCGCTGCAAACGTCCGTGCGGATTTCCGGCAGCGTGCTGCCCGTGGTCCAACTGTTGCCGCACGAGCAGGTGACGCGTGCGTCCGTATAATACTTGGGATGGATATCAGCTCTCATGTTAGCTCACCTTAATCAGCCGAACCTTGTTCAGCCATACTTGGCAGCACTGCAGCCTGCCCCGCTGCACCATTCTGCGATGCCTGTGGGTAGACGCTGATCTGCTTGCGGCCCTTGACAATCCACTCAAACGTCACAATGCCGTCAGCAGTGGCAAACAGCGTATTATCCCTGCCGATGCCGACATTCAGACCGGGGTAAAACTTCGTGCCATGCTGGCGCACCAGGATATTGCCTGATTTGACCAACTGGCCGCCGAAGCGCTTTACACCCAGGCGTTGTGAGTTTGAATCACGACCGTTGCGGCTGGAACCGCCACCTTTTTTATGTGCCATGGTAGTGTCTCCTTTTTCGAATCCGGCAAAAGCACCTGCGCCGGTAGATTCGATCACTCAGGCGTTGATCGCCTCGATGTACAGGCGGGTGATATACTGGCGATGGCCCCTGCGCACGCGGATGCGCTTCTTGGGCCGGTACTTGAAGACGAGAATCTTATCGCCCCGGTATTGGCCCGTAATCTTCGCTGTGACCGTTGCACCCTCCACATTCGGCGCGCCTACCGTCACCGTGTCGCCCTTGCTGACCAAGAGCACATCACTCAGGGTCACAGCCTCGCCGTTGCTGCCGGCGAGCTTTTCCACCTCGAGTGTGTCGCCGGCTGCGACGCAATATTGCTTGCCGCCGGTTCGAATCACTGCATACATACCTTTTCACCTTTTCCTTTGCCGCGTCCGGCCTCTTCAGCCGGAACTTCTAGGAGCGGCTCTGCATCCTGAAAGGCGAGGACACAGACCATCTCTTGACGAAACAACTTGCCATGCAAACGCCCACATTGCCGGTGGGCAATGGAACGAACCCACGAAGGAATAGAATAGCACAAAGCACCATTTGCGTCAAACCAGAACAAGCCTTTTTCGCCGGCAATCCTCACCGCCGGCCGGCAGGGCCAGATGGGGACGCAAGCCGCGATTACCGCGCCTTGGGCAGGCGCAAAATGAATATCGTGCCTGCGCCTACTTCACTCTCCACCCCGATCTCACCGCCGTGAGCATGGGCGATCTCTTGGGCAATGGCCAGCCCTAACCCGCTGCCGCCTCCAGCCCGGCTACGCGCCTTGTCCACCCGGTAGAAGCGCTCAAACAGATTGGGCAGATGCTCCGGCGCGATGCCTGGGCCTGTGTCGGCGACAGTGACTTCAACCACATCAGGCCGCAGACGACCGCGCACCAGCACAGTGCTGCCCGCTGCATAGAATAATGTGTTCTCCAGCAGATTGATGAAGAGCTGCAGCAGCCGATCTGAGTCGGCCCAGACCGGCAGCGGCTGGGGCAGGTCGGTGCGCAGTTGGACAGCAGCGGCCTCGGCCTGGGGCCGCATCTCATCCACCAGTACGCTGAGCAGATCAGCCAAATCCAGCACATCACGCTGCAAGGGCAGTTCAGCGGCATCACTGCGCGCCAGCAGCAGCAGATCGGATGCCAGCCGCGTCATCCGCTCCGCCTCAGCGCCGATGGAGCGCAGCGCGGCTTCATACTGGGCGGGCGTGCGCGGCTGTTCCAGGGTCACATCCACCTCGCCGCGAATGATCGCCAGCGGCGTGCGCAGTTCGTGCGAAGCATCGGCAGTGAAGCGGCGCTGGCGGCGAAAGCTCTCGTCCAGGCGGGACAGCATGGCGTTGAACGTGCGCGCCAGCCGCCCCACCTCATCATCGGGCAGGTCGAAATCGAGGCGCCGGCTCAGGTCTTGTGCGCCGATAGAGGCAGCGCGGAGGCGGATCGTCTCAATCGGGGTCAGCGCCCGCCCAGCCAGCCAGTAGCCGGCCAGCGCCGCCAGCAGCACCAGCACCGGCCCCGAAATCAGCAGCAGCGTGCTGAACTGACCAAGTGTGTTTTGCAGCGGCTCCAGGTTGCGCCCCACCTGCAAGTAGGCGCTTCGGTTGCCGCCGGCCAATACGGGCACACTCAACAGCCGCAGCGAGTCTGTCTGGGCCATGTTGCCAACCTCAACAGCCCCTTCTGAATTCAACTTGTCTTTTTGGCTTGCGCTTGCAGAACCTTGGTAGCGGATGGTGTAAAAACCGCCTTGCCCACTGAGTGTCTGCGGGTCAACCGGGATCTGCTCCTCACTGCGATCATCAAGGATCTCTCCCGTCAGCGCCACCAGCCGGATCACATCGGCTTCACTGCCGCGGGGGATGACAGTTTGTGCATCACCCTGATCGATATAGAGACGCCCATCCTGGTTCTCAACCATCGCCAGCAAGCGGTCGGCATTGCTGCGTAAAACCTCGTCCAACGTGCGCTGCAGTTGGGTGCTGAGGCTGGCATAGAGAAACAGGCCAAAGCCGGTGAGGATAAGCAGGATCAGGCCGCTGATCAGCAAAGCGATCTTGGCCCGGATGGTCTTACCCTTCATCAGCTTTATTCACCTCAGTTTTATTCACCTCATGCGCTTGCAAACGATAGCCGATGCCGCGCACCGTCTGGATCAGTTTGCGCTCAAATGGATCATCGATCTTGCGGCGCAAGTAGCGGACGTAAACATCCACGATGTTGGACTGCTGGTAAAAGTCGTAGTCCCAGACATGTTCAGCGATCACGGTGCGGCTGAGGGTCTGGCCGGGATGGCGCATAAACAAATCCAGCAGGGCAAACTCTTTGGCTGTGAGGTCGATGGTTTGACCCTCGCGCACGGCCTGATGACCAACCAGATCCAGCGTCAGTACGCCCACCCGCAAGCCGTGGGCGGGCTGGTCTGTGTTGCGCCGGCACAAAGCACGCAGCCGGGCCAGCAATTCACGAAAGGCAAAGGGCTTCACCAGGTAGTCATCGGCGCCGGCATCCAGCCCCGCCACCCGGTCATCCACACTGTCCTTGGCGGTCAGCATCAGGATACCGGCGCTGCGCCCTTCCTGGCGCAGCCGTTTGCACAGGGTGAGGCCATCCAATTTGGGCAGCATGACATCCAACACAATCAGATCATAGTCAAAGTTGCGCGCCCACTCATACCCCTCTGAGCCATCGCCGGCCACATCCACAGCGTAGGTGTTTTCCTCCAACCCGCGTTTGATAAAAGCAGCGATCTTGTCTTCGTCTTCCACAACGAGCACACGCATTCATACTCCTTTCCCAACATAGTCCGCTTATGCGGGCGATTCATCTTCAGCAGGCAGGGTTCCGGTTTCTTCGGTGCGGGCCGGGCTGTACCAGTCGCGATAGTAGCGGTAGCCGGCGGCCACGACAGCCAGCCAAACTACGCCGACAGCCAAGGCCCCGATCACGTCGCTGGGATAGTGAACGCCCAAATAGATGCGCGAAAAGGCGATCAGCAGGCCAAACAGCAGCGCCCCTACGGCCCAGACCCGCTGTCCCTGCCGCCAAAGAAGATAGGCGGCAAACCCATACAGGCTTACAGCACCCATAGTATGGCCGCTGGGAAAGCTGTAGGTCGTCTCCGCAATCAGCGGCGTAAAGACAGACGGACGTGGGCGAGCAAACAACAGCTTAAGCCACATATTCAGCAAAGATGACCCAATGACACTGGCCAGCAAGGCTATCGCCACTGCACGCCAACCCCGCCACCAGAACCAGATTGCCCCTACGGCCGTCACGGCAATCGCACCTGGAAAGCCAATCCAGGTTACACCGATCATCAGCGTGTCAAGCCATGGCGTGCTGAGTTGATGGACTGCCAGCATAATCGGCACATCCCATGCCAGGCGCTCTTGCTCCCATACCTCACCCGCCAATTTGATAAAGATGCTGCTGGCGCCGCCTACGACGATCAGACCCAGCAGCCAGATTCGCCAACTGTGGCGCAGATAGTGTAGGAGACGCTCGTTGTACTGCTGCTTTCCCACTGGTTCATCTGCGGAAGGATGCTCTGGCTTGTCGTCCACGAAAGATCCTCCTGCAAGGAAATGTGAAGGTTTTTGAAAAACCGGCAGTTCAGATGGAACTGCATACCTTCCACCAGAATAGACTGCGCAGGTTAAGTACAAGTTAAACATAGGGGGATGCGGGGCACGATAGTTCCCCCCCTACCCCAATGACTCAACAAACCGGTTACAGTTTTACAAGCTGCGCCCGCGCGCTCTTATCCCCAAA
>JBBRBX010000011.1:0-71219 GCA_038205395.1 Caldilineales bacterium | reverse complement strand
AAGCTGATTTTCCAAACTTACTCACTTGCGACCCGGAACTTCGTAAAAAGAACTCCGTCACCACCCATTTGCCCAAAGGCATTCATGCCCATCGCCGCACCAAACGGGCCCTTGACCCCTGATTTACCGGAAACTAAAGTTTATTGCAACCGCATCATTATGCTCTTCATCCTTTGCTCCATAAACTAGAGTCACTTTACCGCTTTTAAGTAGTTCCACCAGTGTGGTTACAACTTCATTGTTTTTTTCTAATTCCTCATAGTAACGTTCTTTAAATTCACGCCATTTAGCAGGGTCGTGCGCAAACCATTTTCTAAGTTCTGTGCTGGGAGCAATATCTTTCAGCCATAAGTCAACCTTTGCTTTCTGTTTTGTCAAACCTCTTGGCCAAAGCCGATCGATCAAAATCCTTTTGCCATCTGCAGCTTGAGGCTGTTCGTACACTCGTTTTATTTGTATATTCATATCTCCACTATCCTGAATGTTCTGCTGTTCTGATCTTGTCCTCATCTCCTCGTCGTTCGCTGCATCGATCCCGAGCCACTTAAGTCTAAAACAAACGAGTGACCCTGTCTTTGCGCTGACACAAAGACAGCCAGCCTGCTGACGCTGGACTGCTCCACTTCATAGGGCAATGTCTATGAGATGGATTGGGTATATCTGCTAGCCGAAAGTAGAGGGTGCGATCAAGCGTTGCGTTTCTCAATAGGGGCTGTAACGATGATCTGCGATCCTTTTTGTGGACGCGAATCCAGCCGAAATTCGCCATGCAGCGCGCGTGCGCGTTCACGCATGTTGCGCAGCCCATTGCCGCGGCTGGTGCGCGTCTGAATTTGGTCGAACCCTACACCGTCGTCTTGAATCGCCATCTGCAACAAACCGTCATTAAACTGGAAACGCATTTGGATCGTTGTCGCCTCCGCATGTTTGCGGATGTTGGCCAGCGCCTCTTGGGCGATGTGCATAAATTCGTTGGCCTGGCGTGCGGTGCAGGCGGCGGCGGCCTGCGAATCAACGTTGAGCTTGACGACGAACAAAGTATCCGTCCGCAGTTCCTGCGCCAACTGTTCGAGACCCTGTTTGACGTTGCGACCTTGAAAGCGCTGCGGGCGCAGGTCGGAGATATAGTTACGAATATCTTGGATTGTGTTATTGAGGCCGCCAATGGCTGTCGCCAGCACAGCCTGCGTCTTTTGCGGTTCGTCCAGCAGGCGGTGGCGGGCGTCGTCCAGCATCAGGCCAATTGCATAGAGCGACTGGATAATGCCGTCGTGCAGATCCATTCCAATGCGATCGCGTTCCCGCAGCACCGCCAACTGTTGGTTTTCCTTGTTTAGTTGCGCATTTTCAATGGCGATGGCCGCCTGTACCGCAAACATCTGTAAAATCTCCTGCTCCTCCTGGGTAAACGGCTCGGTAACCGTCGCGCCCGTATCGGATTCGATGCGTTTGTCGGCAAGGTAGAGGTTGCCGAAAATGCGCCCTTTCGCCATAATCGGCACACCCACCAGCGTCTGCATCGTCGGATGCCGGCTGGGGAAACCGGCCGCACGCGGGTCGGCGGCAACATCGTTCACGCGCACTGCCTCGCCCTCACGCATCATAACGCCCAGCAGCCCGTGCCCCTCGGGCGCATGGCCTAAGGCAGTGCGCTGTTCGGCAGTCAGGCCGGAAGTATAGAATTGCGTGACATGCCTGCCCTCGCTGTCGAGCACTGCCATCGCCCCATAGCGCGCCTGCACCAGTGTGCGGCTGAGATCAACCACCTGCTGCAATACATTAGGCAAATTCAGTTCGTTGGTCAGCGCAAGGCTGGCGTTGCGTAGCGCCACCAGGTGCTCGCTGCGCCGCTGCACCTCCTGCTGCTGCCATTCCAGGCTGGAAGCCACCCAGTTAGCGAATACCGTCGCCCCTGCCGCAATAAAAAGCAATTCTGCCGCCGCCGCCTGCCAAGAAATCACTTCGCGCAGAATCAGCATTTCAAAAAGCAGAACGCCAAGCCAAAACAGCAGGGGCATGACGACTCCCAGCCAGCGTAATGATCGTGTATCGATCCGTCGCTCCAACCTCATGCGCACCCTTATCTCTCCACCTTATTTTTGCCCATTGCTTTTGCAGAGCTTTCCCCTGGCCGATGCTTGCCAGTGGATTGTTTTTTGTCACCGTCGCTACTGTGCTACAATTGACTAGTTAAAGCAAGCACGAGCGGGCACCGTTTTTCCCGCCTATTTCCCTGGCTGCGTTTCCTGATTATACCGTCATGCATTTACGAATTGTACTTGTTGATGACCATGAAATCGTTCGTCTTGGCCTGCGCACGCTGCTGTCTCGCTATCCTCACTTTGAAGTGATTGCCGAAGCGCGTGATGCACAAGAGGCGCTGGATATAACGTTGCGCTATCAGCCGGACATTGTGGTGATGGATATTCGCTTGCCCGGCAAGAATGGGATTGAAGCCACGCGCGATATCTTGGAAGCCAGGCCGGCAACCAAAGTGATCATGCTCACGTCCCATGCGGACGATGAAATACTGTTCGAGGCCATCAGCGCCGGCGCCAGCGGCTATGTGCTCAAGCAGATCGGCAGTGACGACCTCGTGCGTGCATTAGAGACTGTCGGCCGTGGCGAGTCGATGGTGGATCCGGCATTGACGCAGAAACTCTTTCAGCGCGTGCGCGAGTCAGCGCGCAAGGCGGAAGACGAGTACTTTGCGGCGCTGACCGATCAAGAACTCAACATTCTGGCCCTCATTACCGAAGGTCTGACCAACCGCGAGATTGCCGAGCGTGTTTTTCTTTCCGAAAAGACTGTGCGCAACTACGTCAGCTCGATCCTTTCCAAGCTGGATCTCTCCTCGCGCGCCGAAGCTGCCGCATATGCTGTGCGCCATCACGTCTACGAGCACCTCCAGAATGGACAGGCCTAGCCTGCGGGCGTTTCCTGACGCAGTTCGCGGCGCAGCTTCTCCACCTCCAACTGCGTTTTTGCCAAGTCGAGCCGGTGCTGCGCCGCTTCGCGCTGTTCTTTGCGCCAGCCCAGCCACAGAGAAGACGCCAGCCCCAGCAGAGCGCTGATTGCGGAGATGGCGGACAGCCACAAGCCCAGCGCTGCGGTGCTGTCCAAACGCTCATTTGCTGCCTCCGCCGTGGCTGAGGCGCCGGCGGTCGGCTGCGCGGTCGAATCCTCCGCTCCGGACGGCAGCACCAGATTGGGTGGTGTACCGTCGGCCTGCGCCGGCGTCCTGCCGGGTGTTGCCATGCCGCCGCCGGGGGGCGGCGTGAACAGAACCAGCAGCGTCATCGCTACGAACAGTAGCAACGTCATACCCGCCGCCACCGTCCAGATCAGCACTGCACGCGATCTACTTTTCTCGCCTTCCATAGGCGCAGTATAGCATATCCCTACACTGGTCACGTGGCCAGTGAAAAACCCGCCGTAAGCAGCTTTCGTCTTTGCTCAAACGGTTGTAAAGTGTAGTTGTGCGCTTTACATTTTCCGTGTGATTTTTGCCGATAGTGATCGGCGGAATCATACCATCTGGGAAGGAGTGGCGTATGTATACGACAATTTTGGTGCCGCTGGATGGTTCTCCACGTGCGGAATCGATTCTGGCCCATGCTGAGGCGCTGGCTGCCAAGTTTCAGGCGAAGATCGTGCTGCTGCAGATCGTCGAGCCAAGCGTTTCGGTCGTGACGCCATATGACATGGTGCCCTACTATGACCCCAAAGAAGCGGAGCGTCTGAGCCAGGAAGCGCAGCACTATCTGGCTGCCAAAGAAGGTGAGCTGTGTGCGTTGGGCATTGACGCCAGGTCGTGTGTAGAAAGTGGCCCCGTGGTAAACAGTATTTTGGAGGTAGCCGAGCGCGAGCATGCCGATTTAATTGCTATGGCCAGCCACGGCCGCTCCGGCCTGGGCCGCGTTTTCTACGGCAGTGTAGCCGCAGGGGTGCTGCACAAGGCGGATCGCCCGCTGCTGTTGATTCGTACATCGGACTGACGAGATCTGCGCCCATGCCTTGTGCAGGGCCTCATGCTGGGATCGGTCGTCTGCAACCTGAATGGATATTATGAGCTATGTGTATGGCCCAATTCCCTCTCGGCGCTTGGGCAAATCGCTGGGGATCGACCCGATCCCGCTGAAAACATGTAATTGGAACTGTGTCTACTGCCAGCTCGGCCGCTCAATGCCGCTGACCAACGAACGGCGTGAGTACGCACCGCGCCAGGCTATTCTCGACGAGGTGGCCGCTGTGCTCAAGCGTCACCGGCCGGGCGAGATTGATTTCGTTTCTTTTGTCGGATCGGGCGAACCCACCCTCAACAGCGAATTGGGCTGGCTGATCCGGCAGGTCAAGGCGTTGACGCCGATTCCGATTGCGGTCATCACCAACGGGGTGCTGCTGCATATGCCGGAAGTGCGGGCTGATCTGGCGGCTGCCGACGTGGTCATGCCCACACTGAGTGCAGGGTCGCCGGCCATCTATAAGCGTATACATCGCCCGCACCCTGCCGCCACCTATGCGCGCTTGGTGGAGGGGCTGCTGGCATTTCGGAGCCAATATCGAGGCCGTCTTTGGGTCGAAGTCATGCTGCTGGCCGGCATCAACGACACAACGGAAGCCTTGCACGATCTTGCGGCTGTGATCCGCCGCATCGCACCTGACGAAGTGCATGTGGTCATTCCGGATCGACCACCGGCAGAGCCGTGGGTGCAGCCGCCCGATGACGAAGGGTTGATGCGGGCGATTGCATTGCTCGGTCCCATCGCCCACGTCGCGCACCCCTACAGCAATGGGATCGACGTGAGCGGTTACGCCACGCCGGCGGAAGCGATTCTCGGCATCGTCACGCGCCACCCGATGAGTGAGGAGCAGCTTGCCCATTGGCTCACCTGCTGGCCCGCCGCAGAGATTACCGCTGCGCTTGCGCGCCTGCAGGTGGAGGGTCAGGTGCAGCCCATCGAGCGCTTGGCTACTCGCTTCTGGATCGCCGCGCCGTCGGTGTTTCCGGCTGCCGTTGCTGCCCATTAAGACATAAACGAGCGGCATTACCGCCAACACAAAAAGAACATACACTATTTCTGGTGTGGCTGGGTTCTGCGCGCTTTTTTTCCGCAGTCCAATGCAAAAAATCTTATCTGTTTATTTGACAACCATTCCATTTAGGTAATAATGAATTCGTTAATTCCGCTGAATGGCGGCCATAGTCTTTGTATCTGGCGTCCGCTCCTGCAATGGGCGCTTTTTTTGTGTGAAGAAGTAAAAAGAGAGACAACAAATGAACGTATTGATTGTAGGCTGTGGTCGTGAGGGATCGGAACTGGCGAGGTCGATTACCCAGCAAGGACATTCCGTGACGATCGTGGACGCAAACCCCAGCAACTTTGACCGGCTGGGAACGGACTTTCGCGGGCGAACTGTGCAGGGATACAGTATTGACCGCGGCACATTGGAGCGTGCCGGCATTGAACAAGCGGACGCTTTTGCCGCCACAACACAAAGCGATAACGAAAATATCATCGCCGCTCGCATTGCGCGCGACGTGTTTCATGTGGAGCGGGTGGTGGCGCGTGTCTATAACCCCGGCCGGCGTGAGGTCTACGAACGGCTTGGCCTGCAAAGCATCACCTCCACCTCTTGGGGCGCACGCCGGCTGGAGCAGATCCTGCTGCATCCGGGCGTGATCGATCTCGAACAGATTGATCATGGGGATGTCAAATTGATCTCCGTGCGCGTTCCCGATACATGGCGTGACCAGCCGGTTACTGCGGTTTGCGACGGCAACGCCGTCGTCTGCGCGATCGAGCGCGACAGCCGCGCTTTTGTTCCGCGCCCTGATGAACGTCTTCAGCCCGGCGATATTGCCGTGCTCAGCATCCCGGCAGATCTGCTGCCGCAGCTAATCGACCTTGCGGCGACACGCAAGGTAGACTGACACTGACCCAAAACTTGTGCTGGGAATGATGGGAGATAAGCAATGTTTGTTGTAATTGTTGGGGGCGGCAAGGTCGGTTCGCATGTAGCCTCACTGCTGCTGGATGAAGGACATGAGGTGCGCATAATCGATAACCGCCAAGATGTCCTGGTTAAATTGCATCGGGAACTGCCTGCTGAAGTAATCCACAGCGGCGATGGCACCGATCCGGCGCGCCTGGAGCAGACAGGAATCCGCCGCGCGCAGGTCTTAGCTGCCGTAACCGGCAACGACGAAACCAACCTGGTGGCGGCCAGTCTGGGGCGTCACGAGTTTCACGTGCCGCGGGTTGTTGCGCGCGTCAACAACCCGCGCAATAAGTGGCTTTTTACACCGGAAATGGGCGTGGATGTCGGCATCAATCAGGCCGATTTAATGGCCCGGCTGATCGTCGAAGAGATGTCATTGGGCGATATGATGACGCTGCTCAAGCTGCGCGCCGGTGACGTAGAACTGATTGAAGAAAAGATAACCGAAACTTCGATTGTCAACGGTAAAGCAGTCAAAGACATTGCCTGGCCGGATCAATGTACACTGGCGGCTGTAATTCGTAAGGGAGATGTGATTGCTCCCAATGGGAACACAGTTTTGCAAGCTTATGATGAAGTCCTGGCCGTGTTGCGCACCAGCCAGCGTGGGGCATTAGCCAAACTATTGGGACGAGGTTAAAACGCAACCAATGAGCAACACGTATGTGCGCCGGCCCGCTGTCGGCAATCTCCTCTTGGGTAGAAAGTTGGCGACAGAGGAAGCGCCGCACCAGACCATCAACAAAACAATCGGACTGGCCGTGTTTGCCTCGGATGCTTTGTCCTCTGTTGCTTATGCGACGCAGGAAATTCTGATCATCCTAGCCCTGGCCGGCTCCGCCTTTTTTGGTATCTCCATACCGATTTCAATGGTGATCATCGGTATGCTGATTATTCTCACCATTTCGTATCGGCAGACGATTTTTGCCTATCCGGGCGGCGGCGGCGCCTATATCGTCGCCCACGACAACTTGGGCGATGCGCCGGCCCTTACCGCCGGCGCGGCGCTGCTGACCGATTATATTCTTACGGTTGCTGTGAGTATTTCGTCTGGGGTCGCCCAAATCATCTCGGCGCTGCCGGATCTGTACCCGTTTCGTGTTGAAATTGCCTTGGGATTGATTGCGCTGATTACCATCGTTAATCTGCGCGGCGTCAAGGAATCCGGCACGATATTTGCTGTTCCCACCTATTTCTTTGTCGGCTCCATGCTGGCAACGCTGGCGTTTGGCTTCTGGCAGCAAAGTACGGGTCAACTCAGCACCGTCACCGATGCCGAGACCTTTACGCACACCTTGCAGCCGCTGACTCTCTTTCTGATCCTCAAAGCCTTTGCCAGCGGCTGTACGGCGCTGACCGGCGTTGAAGCGATTTCCAACGGCATCATGGCGTTCAAGCAGCCGCGCAGCCGCAATGCGGCGCAGACGCTGGTGTTGATGAGTGCCTTATTGGGCGTCATGTTTATCGGCATTACGGTGCTTGCCAATCAAGTGCATGTAGTCGCCGGCGAGGGCATGAAGGAAACGGTCATTTCGCAGATTGCACGTACACTGTACGGCATCGGCCCCATGTATTACGTCACCCTGGCGGCGACAACCGTGATCTTGATCATGGCGGCTAATACCTCCTACGCCGACTTTCCGCGCCTCGGCGCCCTCATCGCTGCCGACAGCTTTCTGCCCAAACAATTGACCTATCGTGGCCGGCGTCTGGTTTTTTCCTGGGGCATTGTCGCCTTGGCCTTGGCGGCCTCCCTGTTAATTGTGATATTTGCCGCCGACACCACACGCTTGATTCCCCTTTATGCCATCGGTGTGTTTATGTCTTTTACCCTCTCCCAAAGCGGGATGGTAGTGCGCTGGCGGCGCATCGGCAAGATGCAGCCCGGCGAAGAACGTGAAGTGCATGGGGCAATCATGCGCTACGATGGCCATTGGCGCACAAAACAGATTGTCAATGCGGTTGGCGCCGTACTGACCTTTGTCGTCATGATCATTTTTGCCGTGGCCAAGTTTAGTGACGGCGCCTGGATTGTCGTTATCATTATCCCCACACTGGTATTTATCTTTTTTCGCATCAACAGCCACTATAAACATGTGGCGGCTGTGCTGCATCGAGGCTCGCTGTTCCCCAACATTCGTCAGCATCCGGTCAAGACATTAGTGATGGTGGACGACGTGCACGCGGGGACGATTCATACCATTAATTTCGCCAAATCTTTGGGCGCGCCGTGGACTGCCTTGCATGTCGCCATCGACCCCGAGAAGGCGGAGGCGGTGCGCCGGCGCTGGATTGAGCGCATTGGCGATGAGGCCTATTTCAAGGTGCTGCCTTCACCCTATCGTGAGCTGACCGGCCCGGTGCACAAGTATGTCGAAGAGTTGATGGCGGAGATGAACGACGGCTATATTCATGTGATCGTCGGCCATCTGGTCATGGGCAACCTGACCGAGCAGGCGCTGCATCAGAACGCCGCCATCAGTCTCAACCTGGCACTGCAGGACATCCGCCGGGTCGCAGTGACCACCGTCGCCTATCAGTTTACGGAAGAAGCGTTGGCCGATCGACCGGAACCGATCCACACTGTGACTAGCTCGGATGTGCCCAGCCGACACAGCGCCGGCAACGGATTCGGCTAGGTGCCGGCAACCATAATGGTGGGGCGAGGTGCGCAGGCTATGTTTCTCCCGCTCCCACCATCAGCCCGACCAGCCCGTCACCATCCAGATCCGTCGCACGCACGTCGCCGACTTTCTGGCCGCGGCGCATCACGATGATGCGGTCTGCGCTGGCAAAGATGTCCTGCATGTTGTGGCTGATGATGATGACCGGTACGTTTTGCTGTTTGAGCGCACGCACCAGTTCATGTACTTTGCGCTGCTCCGGCACACCCAGCGCTGCCGTCGGCTCGTCCATGATCACCAGCCGCGCATTCCAGTAGACGGCGCGCGCGATGGCCACTGCTTGTCGCTGGCCGCCCGACATCTCGCGAATTGGCCGGCGCAGGTTGGGAATACGGATATCCAGCCGCTTCAACACTGCCTGCGACTCGACCAGCATTTTGGTCCGATCTACTTGCTTGAATATCCCCAGCAGCCGGCGCGACGGCTCGCGACCCAGGAAGATATTGATGGTGGCGTCCAAATTTTCACACAGCGCCAGGTCTTGGTAGATTGTTTCAATACCCAAACTGCGCGCCTCCATCGGCGAGCTAATGGTGATCTCGCGATCGGCTAGAAAAATGTGGCCGTCATCCGGCTTGTAGACGCCTGAGATCATTTTGATCAGGGTCGACTTGCCCGCGCCGTTGTCGCCCGCCAATGCCACAACTTCCCCTGGATAAATTTGCAGGCTCACTTGATCAACGGCCGTCAGACCGCCAAAGCGCTTCGTAACCCGATCCAGCCGCAAGACCGGCGCACTTGTTTCCACTGCCGGCGCCGGCATGGCTGTTTCTGCTCTATTTTCCATCCGGCTTCACCCCCTTACCAACTTGTCGCGTGCCTGGTCGATCAGCACGGCCACAATAATCACCACACCAACGGCGATGAATTGCCAGAACGGATTGACGTTCAGGATTACCAAGCCGTTGGCCAATACGGCAATGATCAGCGCCCCAATCAGAGTGCCTACGACCGTGCCGGCGCCGCCAAACAGCGAGGCGCCGCCGATTACAACGGCCGCTACCGTATCGAGCAGTAACGCCTCCCCGGCGTTGGCCGCGCCATTGGTAAAGCGCACGTTGTAGATCAGCCCGGCGGCCGCCGCAAATGTTGCCGACAACATGTAGATCGTCACCAGCCGCCGTTCAACCGGAATGCCGGCGCGCAGCGCCGCCTCCTTGTTGCCGCCAACAGCATAGGTGTGGAGGCCAAAGTGGGTGCGCGATAGGATCAGGTGGGCCACCACCAGCAGCACGGCCATTACGATCAACACAAATGGCAGGATGCCCACCACCTGGCGTAGATCCGCCTGCACCAGTCCTGGCGGCGGCGTCAAAAAAGACCAGCCGGCAGTCGGATGATAGTAGAACAGATAGCCGTTGCCCAGGCGGCCAATGCCTTCCGTGCGCACCGGCACCGGCATTCCGCCTGAAAACAAAAAGCCGACGCCGCGCGCGATGCCAAACATGCCCAACGTGGCAATAAACGGGGGGACATTGAGGCGCGCAATCAGCAGGCCGTTTACTAAGCCTGCTGCCCACGCCGCCACGACGCCGACCACCGCTCCCCCCGCCACGACCAGCCACAGCGGCGAGCCAGGCGGGAAGCGGTTCATGGTTAAGGCTGCCACCACGGAGACCATGCCCATCACATAGCCTGCGGACAAGTCGATGCCGCCTGCAATAATGACGAATGTCTGGCCAAAGGCGACGATGGTCAGAATAGCCATATTGGCCAGAATATTTTGTAGATTTGTGGGTGTAAAAAAAACCGGGCTGGCAACGGAAAAAATAATTAACAACAGCGCCAAAAACATCCAGGCCCACAGCGAACCCAAAATTTCAATCCAAGACCGACTGCTCTTTGGTGCGTCTGCTGTTGAGGAAATTGTAGCCATGTGAGGAATGTTTCGCAGTGAGGCCGCAAAGGCGTCAGACACCGAGTATCACTGTGTAATTTTGTGATACTCGGTGTTGTCTCCGCAGCAAGAGTGTTTGGTTACAGCGCCGGCACACTACTCGCTCTTGTAGATCGCCTGCTGTGCTTCGGGTGTATCGACATTGTCGCGCGTAATAATGGTGTAGCTAGTCGGCCAGCGCTTGTCGATGCTTGCCATATCACCATTGGCCGCTGCCACAGCGAACTCAATGCATTTCTGCCCCATCTCATACGGGTGCTGCGCAATTACGATGTCCACCACATTGTTGCGCAGATCTTCGATAGCGGCTTCAGGAGCGTCAAACGCCGCTACCTTGACTGTACCGGCCAAACCGGCATTGGAGACAGCCTGCGAGGCGCCTTCGGCGCTGAACAGATTGGCCCCAAACACGCCGCTCAGATCAGGCACACGCTGCAGGACGGCGGAAGTCTGCTCAGCGGCTTTGGCAGCGCTGTCGTCGTTGTAATCCACACCAACCAGTTCGAACTTACCACCGGTGGCATCGATGGCTTCTTTGCAGCCCTGCTCGCGCTGATCGGTGGTGGAGACACCTGGCTTGACATTCTGGATATAGAGTTTGCCCTCGCCGCCGGCAGCGTCAATCAGCGCTTGGCAAGCCACACGCCCGCCTTCAACGTTATCGGAGCCAATGTAGGAGAGGGGAAAGGTTATGTCGCCGTTGGTATAGTCGCCGGCGCTGTCGCCGATGTAGGTGTCCACCGAGAAAATATTGATGCCGCGGTCAAAGGCCGCCCGGATCGGCTCGATCATCGCTTGCTTGTCGGTGGCGGCGATGCAGATCGAGGTGGGGCTTTGGGCGATGACGGCATCCAAAATGGGCCGCTGCAGGGTCGCATCAAACTGGGCGGGGCCATCGGCGCTGAACTCGACGCCCATTTCCTCGGCCTTGGCGCGTGCGCCTGCCTCCATCGTTACATAAAAACCATCACCTTTGACGCCGTAAACCAGTGCCACCTTTACTGGACCGCCCGCTGCAGGCGCTGCCGCTTCGGCAGTGGCGGCTGCTTCTCCTGCCGGCGCTGCCGGGGCTGCAGGCGCAACCGCCGTACATGCGGACAGCGCAAGGGCCAGCAGTGCCGCTACGCTGATGAGAATGTACATCTTGACTTTGATTATCTTGGCATTGACTATCTTAGTTTTGACTGTGCGCATAATGATTCGCCTCCTGATGCACTTTCTAGGTAAAACTGGTGAAGAACGATGCAAAACTGCCGCTGTGGCTGCAGTCCCGCAGCTGTAAAGCTGCAATCGGCCCGCTGCCCACGACAGAATCTGCCGCTTATGACTCGCTTCCACTGTTGCGGAGCGGGTAACGTGCTCATCTATATTGTTTATCTGCAATTAGTTGGAACAACAGTCACTGTACTGCAACCGTTTGCGGTTGTCAAACCGCATAAATGGTTTCTATGTATGGTGCTTTTTGTATCCCTTTTGGTGCATGACAACCGCACCTCTCTCTTCTATTCTTGGCGGTGCGTGCACCGCACATGCGTTTTACGGAAGCGGAGGCCAGTCTGCTCCTGCAGCAGGTGATGGGCAGCCTGGCAACGGCTGAGGTCACATCCTTTTTCTTGCAGCGCATGGAGGGCTGGGCCGTTGGGCACAATTTTGTCCTCAGCAGCAGCCGGCTGATTGTCGACTACTTGCTGACCGACGAGTTGGAAGTGCTGCTGGGCGTGGAACGTGCGATGCTGCTCTATACGGCCACCTTGCCCGGTTTTACTGCCGCTCTGTGTGACGCCATCATGCCTCCCGCGGCCAATCTGTTGACAGGTCAGGAGTTTTTGGATCGTCTGCGCCGTTCCAATTTATTTCTGGTCAAGCTGGATGATCTCTGTCCCTGCCAAAGTGGTCGCAAATTCAAACGCTGCCACGGCAGTTCATTGCTTGTTTATATCACCTCTCTGGCGCAATCGGCGTGATGTGTACGTCTACCGCCGGCTGCGGCCGCTTGAACAGCGTGCGCGCTCCTTCACGCAGCGCGCCCTCCATCATGGTCAGCGGGGAAAAGATGTTGACAATCTCGCCGGTTTTGCCGTCTGTCGCTCCTGAGGCCAGCCACACTGCTTTGGCGGCCGGCACTTGCGGCGGCTTGGCCCACATGCGCACGATGGTGGGAAATCTGGCGAGACGCTCTTCCGACCCGGCAATAACCTCCACATCGGTCAGCAGCTCGGTCAGCACCATACCGGGGTTAAAGGCAAAGATGCCAACCCCGCTTGATTTGGTCTCCTCGGCCAGCGCCAGTGTAAATGACTTGACCCATGCTTTGCTGGCGCTGTAGGCGTTCTGCCACGGCACCGGCTCCTTCCAGCCACGGCCCAGCAGATTGATTAACTTTCCCGATCCTTGCGCCAAAAAGCGGCGCATGGCTGCGTGCGAACCGTAATACGTGCCCAAAATGTTGGTTTGCACCACCTGTTCAAAGGCTGCCGGCGCCATTTCCATTGTCGGCCCGTAGGGGCCAGCTGTGCCCGCGTTGTTCACCCACACATCGATGCGCCCAAAGTTGCGCACCGCCTGCTCGGCCAGCGCCTCCACCTGCTCGTGCCGGCTCACATCTACGGCAAAGCCCGCCGCACGTGCCCCGCCCGCCGCCAGTTCGACTGCCGCCTTTTCCACCGCCGCCTGTGACCGCGAGCCAACTACCACCGCCGCTCCCGCTGCGACATAGGCTTGTGCAATCGCCAGCCCCAACCCGCGCGAACCGCCAGTCACCACCGCCACTTTGCCGTCTAATTCAGCCATTGCTGTTTCCCTCAACTCTCTTACTAACGCGTCATTTCACTTATGTTGTCAGGACTGGCGGCAGGCAAGGCGAAAGGCAAGCCAAAAGCCTTGGCCCTGGCCCTTTGTCTTTACAGTTTGCGCAGATACTCGGCCATCAGCTTTTTGATCCCTATACCGGGGAACGCTACAGTGACTTCTTCGCCGGCACGCGTTGCGGTGCTTTCGATCACCGTGCCCACACCAAACGACGTGTGCTGCACACTGTCACGGCGTTGAAAGCGGGTGGCGGCAGCCGGCTGCTGCTTGCTGGCTGGAGATTGCGACTTACGGGTGATGGGCTTTTCGTCGCCGCTTGGAGACCAGTAGCTGCCTTTGTTCGCTGCTCCCTGGCCGCCGGTGCTGCTCTGTTCCCACGCCGGTGGCGCCGATTTGGAGCGCCCGCTCCACTGTCCGCCTGTCTGGCTGCGGGGTGTGCTGCCGACCTCCTCCTCGCCCCAGGCGGTCATGCGTTTGTAGCTGCTTTCCAGGCGGCTGCGCTTATCCACCATTCCCGTCAGAAATTCCTCCGGAATTTCGTCCAGGAAACGGCTGGGCGCCTGCACATTGCTGTCGCCCCACAAACTGCGCCGAAAACAGTGCACCAGGTACAGCCGCCGCTTGGCGCGCGTGATGCCGACATAGAAAAGCCGCCGCTCTTCCGCCAATTCTTCTTCTTTTTCCGCCGCATCTTCAATGTCCAGCGTCCGGCTGTGGGGCAGGATGCCATCTTCGAGGCCGACAATAAAGTTGACGGGATATTCCAGCCCCTTGGCTGTGTGCAAGGTCAGCAGCGTGATGGCGTTGGCGCTGTTGTCCAGATCGTCGCTGTCCGCAACCAGGCTTACCTGCTCAAGAAACATGCCGAGCGGTGTCTGATCCGGCTCTAGATCGGGTGCGCCAGGCACATAGGTCGCGGCCACAGCACGCAGCTGCTGCAGATTCTCAAAGCGATCCTCGCCCTCATCCGTGCCATCGCGCAACTGCTCCAAATAACGCGATTGGAGCAGCACATCGTCCAGCAGATCAGCCGTACTGGCATAATGGCCGGCTTGCTCGCGGTCAATCCACTCTTCCAGCAGGGCCGAGAAGTCAGCCAGCGCCTTTTGTGCCCGCCCCGCAATCGGCGACAGAGCGGCCTGCGGCGGAACCGGCCGGCCAAGGCGCTGCGCGGCGCGCTCCGGCCCGTGATGGACGATTTGCAGCGCCGTATACTGGCTCACCCCCAACTCTGCCGCCCACACCCGCAGCGCCTCCTGCGACTTTGCGCCGATGCCCCGTGTTGGCGTGTTGATCACGCGCGCCAGTGCGACACTATCCGCCGGGTTGTGGATCAGGCGCAGATACGCCAGTGCATCTTTGATTTCTTTGCGTTCATAAAAGCGTGTGGCCCCAATCAGCCGGTATTTCATGCCTCGCAGCACAAATGATTCTTCCAGTGCCCGGCTCTGAGCATTGGTGCGATACATGACCGACACATCCCCCAATTCTGCATCGCCGCGGCGTATCAACTTCTCGATTTCGTCCGCTACATAGGAAGCTTCCTCCACCTCATTATAGGCTTCGTACAGCGTCACCGGCAGCCCGCTGCCGTTGTCAGTGCGCAGCCGCTTGGGCGTGCGGTGGCGGTTGTTGTTGATCACGGCATTGGCCACGTCCAAAATTGTCTGCGTGCTGCGATAGTTCTGCTCCAGCAGCACGACGACCGCTTCCGGAAAGTCGCTGCGAAACAACTGCACGTTGTGGTAGTCTGCTCCGCGGAATTTGTAGATCGATTGATCTTCGTCACCCACGACAAAGATGTTGCGCTGGTTGCTTGGCTGCGTGCTGAGCAGCCGGATCAGTTCATATTGGGCGGTGTTGGTATCTTGAAACTCATCCACCAAGATATAGCGCCATTTTTGTTGATATTTGACGCGCACATCCAGGTTATTGCGCAGCAGCAGCACCGTGCGCATCAGCAAGTCATCAAAATCCATGGCGTTGTTGGTCAACAGCGTGGCCTGATAGCGCGCATAGACGCGGCCTGCAATCTCTTCAAAGTAGGAGCCGGCTCGATACTCCTCCACTGTCACCAAGTTGTTTTTCTGCTTACTGATGTGCGCCAGCACCGCTTTGGGTGGGAAACGCTTTTCGTCAAAATTGAGATCGCGCAGTGTTTCGCGCACCAGGGCCACCTGGTCGGCGCTGTCATAAATGACCCAATTGGGTTGATAGCCCGCCGCTGCAACATCCACGCGCAAAATGCGCGCACAGATACTGTGAAATGTGCCGATCGTCAATCCGCTCAGACGTGGCGGCTGTCCGGGCGCAGGCGACCCAAATTTTTGTACAAAGAGTTGCTCCACCCGGCTGCGCATCTCGCCGGCCGCTTTGTTGGTAAATGTCACCGCCAAAATATTCCACGGCGCCACCCCTGCATTGTCGATCATGTGGGTGATGCGCTGCGTCAATACGCGCGTCTTGCCTGAACCGGGACCGGCCAGCACCAGCACCGGCCCAGTTACGGTGGTCACAGCTTTGATCTGCTGTTCATTGAGATGAGTCATTGTACTTGTCATAATGATGGGTGGCTATTCCTCGCCGTGCAGAAGGTGCAGATAACTGGCGTAGCGTTCTGCGGCAATGGCCCCACTTGCGACGGCGGCGCGCACGGCGCAGCCGGGTTCATGATCGTGGGTGCAGCTAGGAAAGCGGCATTCGTTGAGATAGGGCAGAATCTCGCGAAAATAAAAGCCCAGATTTTCGGGCGCAATATCGTAGAGACCGAGTTCGCGGATGCCGGGCGTGTCGGCTACATAGGTGCCGGCGCCGAACGGCAGCCTGTAGAGCTGCGCTGCGCGTGTCGTATGCCGGCCTTTGGACGCAAAGTCGCGCAAGTCACCGGTGCGCAGGCGCAAATCGGGATGTACGGCATTGAGCAGGCTGCTCTTGCCCACCCCACTTGGGCCGGTCACGACTGTGATGCGGTCGCTGAGCAGGTCGCGCAGCTTGTCAATGCCGGTCCCTTCGGCGGCGCTGCCATAGAGCACTGGATAGCCGATTCGCTCGTATAGACCGAACAGCGCCTGCAGCGCAGCCGGTTCGACCAACTCGACCTTGTTAACGCACAATGTCACCGGCAGATCGTTGGCTTCTGCGATCACCAAAAAGCGATCCAGCATCCGCAGGTGCGGGTCAGGCTGGCTGGCGGCAAACACAACCAGCGCCTGGTCGGGATTGGCCAGGATGACATCTTCGGCTGGAATGCCGATCCCCGGCTGCTGGCGGCTGAGCACGCTGTGGCGCGGCTCAATGCGTTCGATCAGCCCTTTGCCGTCTTGGCCGAGCTGCACCCATACGCGGTCTCCCACCGCTACCAGCGTATCCTTGCTGCGCTCCTGCAGCAGCCGTCCACGCACCTCGCACATGAGCGCCGGCGCAGTGCGGTCGTTTGCCGGCTCAACATCATAGACGTGGCCGCGTGCGCGCACGACGACGCCTTGAATCGCCCCGCTTGAGTCTCGTTTCTGCACCGGCTTTTTGCTGGCGCGGGTGCGATAGGACTGCTCCATTGCCTGGCTGTACTCTTCATAATCGGCTTCCATGCTTGGTCCTATCGTCCTTGAAACAACATTCTCGCCGCCTGCTTCCATCAACTCTAGAAACCTGTAAAACTGCCGGCGGCCCTTGCGAGTGTATCAATCCCTCCTGGCACTGTCAAAAGCCGGCCATCCCATAAGCCGCCAGGTGTCACTATGACAAAGTGACGCATGACACTGCGCATGGCGCTAATCTTATACTACAATACACGCTGTTGATGTCCTTCATCTCTGTCTGGTAACAATCGCCGTTTGAACTATGGCTTTTCTGCAAAAAAGGCGCATGTTGCATCCGACTGCCGGTTTGTGTTCTCGTTTCATATTCCTTGTGTTGTTACTGGCAGCCTGCATTGCGGGCCTGTGGGCCTGTTATCTGCCGGCGCGCGCACAATCCACAGCGCTGCCCCCGTTTACATTGCCCACGCCCACTCGCTTTCAACATCTCTCGCTGGAAGATGGTCTTTCCCAGAGCGCCGTGTTGGATTTGCTGCAAGATCGCCAGGGCTATCTGTGGGTTGCTACCCAGGATGGGCTGAATCGGTACGACGGCTATTCGTTCACCGTCTATAAAAATGACCCCGACGATCCGAATAGTCTTAGCCTTAACTCCGTTCTCAAACTGTTTGAAGACCGCAGCGGCATTATCTGGATCGGCACTTGGGGCGGCGGCCTCAACCGGCTTGACCCGCAAAGTGGTGTAATTACCCATTTTCGTCACGACCCCACCAACCCTAAGAGCCTGAGCAATGATCTGGTCGCTGCCATATGGGAAGACAAGGGTGGCTCGCTGTGGGTGGGCACGATGGGGGGCGGATTAGATCGCCTCGATCGCATCAGCGGCGCCTTTACGCACTATCGCCACGACGCACAAGACCCCAACAGCATTGCTGGAAACTATGTGTCGTCCATTTATGGCGCGGCCGACGGCACATTGTGGCTGGGCAGCGGTGGTTTTGGTACACCGGGAACCGGGCTTTCGCACTTGAATCCAGTGACCGGCCTGTTCACTACGTATCGTCATGCTGCGAACGATCCAGCCTCATTGAGCAGTGACACGATCTCCTCCGTGTATCCTGCGGGCGACGGCAAGCTGTGGGCCGGCACGGGCGGCTTTAGCCTGGTGGGCAACGGGCTTAACCTGTTTGACCCCAAAACCGGCAAAGCGCAGCGATTTCTGCATGATGAAAGCGATACCGACACACTGAGCAGCAACAATGTCATGTCAGTCTACACCGACAGCCGCGGCCAGACCTGGGTCGGTACGTGGGGCGGCGGTCTGGACCTTTTACAGCGCACTGATTCCCAGTTCACTTTCGTCCACCATCGCAACGACCCTTATATGGCCGGCAGCCTCAGCGCCGACATCATTTGGCCGCTGTTGGAAGATCGCTCCGGTGTGCTGTGGGTCGGCACGATTAATGGCGGCCTGAATAAGATCAACCCGGAACTGCAGCGCTTCAGCCTTTTTCGCAACCACCCTGACGACCCCAAGAGTTTGAGCTTTGATGTGATCGGGGGCTTCTACGAAGATCGTCAAGGTGACATCTGGGTGGGAACGTGGGGCGGCGGTCTGAATCTGTTTGATCGAACCACAGGCGACTTTACGCGCTACCTGCACCACCCAATCGATCCCGCCAGCCTGATGGAGAACACCGTCAGCACCATCTCTGAGGATGAGGAAGGAGCAATCTGGGCCGGCACCTTTGCCGGCCTCGAAAGGCTCGACCCCACCACAGGCAAATTTACTCATTTTCGAAACAAAGCTGATGACCCGACATCGCTCGTAAATGACAGCGTCTATGCCTTGCTGCCGGCAGAAGAGGGCAAATTGTGGGTGGGCACGTTGGGAGGGCTTGATCTATACGACCCCTCTTCCGGTGCATTTATCCACTTCCGCCATAATCCTGCTGACCCTGCCAGCTTGCCCGACGACGAGGTGACTGCCTTGTACTTGAGCCGCAGCGGTACGCTGTGGGTCGGCACCTGGCATAATGGCCTGGCCTATCTTGATCCGGAAGCATGGGCCGAGGGCAAAGCGCGTTTTGTCCGGTTTGAACATGATCCCAACAACCCTGCCGGCTTGAGTGACAGCAGCGTTTGGGCGATTCACCAAGACAGCTTTGGCGCCATCTGGGTAGGGACGCAGTCCGGTCTCAACCGGCTTGATCCTGTCAGCGGCACGTTTACCCACTATTTAGAGCGTGACGGGCTGCCCAACAGCAGTGTCACCTGCATCCAGGAAGACGCCGCCGGCAACTTCTGGCTCAGCACCAACAACGGTCTCGTGCGTCTGAATCCCATTCTGATGCGCTTTCGCACCTATGACGTCAGCCACGGCCTGCAGAGCAACGAGTTCAACTCCAGCGCCTGTCTGCGCAGCCGCAACGGCGAGATGTTTTATGGCGGCGTGGCCGGCTTTAACGTCTTTCGCCCTACGGAGATTCGCGACAACACCACCCCACCGCCGGTGGTGGTGACCGGATTCCAGGTCTTTAACCGCCCTGTCGCTGCCGACCTGAGTGGGCGCTCTTCAATCGATCTAACTTATCAGGAAAACTTCATCTCGTTTGAATTTGCTGCGCTGGATTTTCATGCTCCGCAAAGAAATCGCTACGCCTACCGCTTAGAGGGGTTTGACAAGGAGTGGGTGGAAGCCGGAGACCGGCGTTACGCCAGCTATACCAACTTGCCTGCCGGCCGTTATACGTTTCGTGTGCGCGGCAGCAACAACGATGGCGTCTGGAACGAAGCCGGTGTGGTCCTGCCGCTGCGCGTGGCGCCACCTGCCTGGCAGACCTGGTGGTTCCGCAGCAGCGCGCTGCTCCTGCTGCTGAGCCTGGCCTTTGCTGCTTATCGCTGGCGCGTGCACCAGGTGCATATCCAAAACCGCCGCTTGGAACTGACCGTCGCGCAGCAGACGGCGGATCTGCGCCGCGAGATAGAGCAGCGCCGGCAGGTGGAAGAGGCGCTGGCGCACAAGGCGGCGGATGAAGCCGTGGCGGCAGAGCGCACCCGTCTGGCACGCGATTTGCACGACGCTGTAACGCAGACGTTGTTCTCGGCCAGCTTGATTGCTGAAGTGCTGCCTGACCTCTACAATATTAACCCCGACGAAGGACGCCACAGCACCGAAGAACTGCGCCAGTTGACGCGCGGCGCCCTGGCGGAAATGCGTACGCTGCTGCTGGAACTGCGCCCGGCTGCCGTGACGCAGGCGCGGCTCGATGATTTGATTCGCCAGTTGATCGAAGCTGCAGCCGGCCGCGCCCGCCTTACGGTGGAGTATCATGTGGACGGCCAGCGTCCGCTGCCCGACGATGTCAAGATCGCCGTCTATCGCATTGCGCAAGAAGCGCTCAATAATATTGTAAAATATGCCAAGGCGTGCCAGGTAACGGTTGATCTGCGCCAGCAGCCGATGGGGGTGCGCCTGATGGTGGCCGACAGCGGCGTTGGCTTTGATCCGGCCGGTGTGGGGCCGGGGCATCTGGGGCAGAAAATTATGCGCGAGCGTGCGGAGACGATCGGGGCGCGGCTGTCAGTGCAAAGTGAGTTGGGTGAAGGCACTGTGGTTACGGTAATGTGGCTGGATCCCGAATGCAGAGAGGAGAGGCTGTGAGCAGGCAGCAAGAACACATGGCGGAACAGAGAATTCGTATCATGATTGTAGATGACCACGCCGTCGTGCGCGGTGGTTTAGCCAAATTTCTGCTGGTGCACACGGATTTTGAACTGGTTGGTGAGGCCGAGAGCGGCGAGGAGGCGGTGACGCTGGCGCAGCGCCTGCATCCGGATATTGTGCTGATGGATCTGAAGATGCCTGGTATCGACGGCGCCACTGCAACGCGCCTGGTGCGCGAAAAATGTCCCAATTGCCGGGTGATCGTGCTCACCAGCTTTGCGGAAGACGGTATGGTGCAGGGCGCGCTGCAGGCAGGCGCCACCGGCTACCTGCTCAAGAACGTGACTGTGACCGAACTGGCGGCTGCCATCCGCTCGGCCCATGCCGGGCGCATGACGCTTTCGTCCGAGGCAACCGAAGCGCTTGTTCATTCGACCACGCAGCCCGTCGTGCCTGCCGATGATTTAACCGAGCGCGAGCGCGAAGTGCTGGCACTGTTGGTGGATGGCCTCAGCAATCAAGAGATTGCCGACAAGCTTTTTCTGGGGGTCGGTACCGTCAAGTTTCACGTGCGCAATATCTATTCCAAGCTGGGCGTGGCCAGCCGCGTTGCTGCGGTTACGCTGGCTATGCAGCGCCATCTGGTCTAGCCACTGTTCGACAGCGCCATAAAAACATCTTCAATGGTGGGTGTCCCTTTTGTGACCGAAAGTGTCTGCACGCCCTGTGCAGCGAGGTAAGTGCTGATCTGTTCGGCATTTACGGCAGAGTCGGTCAGTATGCGCAGGTGGTCGCCGGCCAATGCGACAGTGCGCACAAACGGCTGCTGCTCCAGCAGCTCGACGGCTTGCAGCAGCGGCTCCGCGCTCATTTCCCATACTTGACCGGGCAGTTGGCGCTTGAGCTCGTCCGGCTCGGCCAGCGCCAACAGCTTTCCATCGCGCATAATGCCGATCTGCGTACAATATTCCGCTTCGTCCATATAGTGCGTTGAGACCATCACAGTGATGCCTTGCGTCGACAGTTCGTAAATCAAATCCCAAAAGGCGCGGCGGGCCACCGGGTCCACCCCGCTCGTCGGCTCATCCAGAAACAGCAAGCCAGGGCGATGGATAATGGCAGTTGCCAGCGCCAGACGCTGCCTCCAGCCGGCTGAGAGCGTTTGCACGCGCTGGTTCTGCACTGCGCCCAGCCCCAGCTCTTCCAGCACCTGGCTGACGCGGCTGCGATCCTGCACCCCATAGATGCCGGCATAAAAGGTGAGGTTTTCGCGGGCGGTCAGTTCGTGGTAGAGCGCAAATTTTTGCGACATGTAGCCGCTGTTGGCGCGCACCAGTTCCGGCTGCGCCACCACATCATAGCCTAACACGTGCGCATCTCCCTCGGATGGATGCAGCAGTCCGAGCAGCATCCGGATCGTGGTCGTCTTGCCGGAGCCGTTGGGGCCAAGATAGCCCAGCACCTGGCCTGGCTGCACTTCCAGGTTGAGGTGGTCGACCGCAACAAAGTCGCCAAAGCGTCGTGTGAGATTGTGGGTGCGGATGGCCGGTTCTGGGTTCACGCTTGCATTTCCTGCGGCTGTTCTTCCGCCAGCGCAATAAAGACATCTTCCAACTGGGGTTCAATCGGCCCTATACGCTCCACCTGCCCACCGGTGGCGGCAATGGCAGCCTGCAGCCGCTGCACGACCGCCTCGCGCTGGCCAGGGGCCACGCGCAGGTGGAGCTGGCGGCCAAAGCGCTGCACCGCCTCCATCCCTCCATCCGCGCGCGCCAACTGGGCAAACTCCGCCTGCGGTTCGCCGACAAGTTCGACAATTCGCCCATCAAGCTGTTTGCGCAAGTCGTTGGGCGCTCCTTCGCTGATGATGCGCCCGCTGCGCATAAACCCGATGCGTGTGCAGCGCATCGCCTCATCCATATAGGGGGTGCTGACCAGAACGGCCAGGTCGCCGCTGCGCAAAAGGGGGATGATGAGCCGCCAGAAATCCTGGCGCGTCATCGGGTCCACGCCTGTTGTCGGCTCATCCAACAGCAGCACCTGTGGCTCGTTGATCAAGGCAATGGCCAGGCCAAGCTTTTGCTTCATGCCGCCCGAAAGCTGGGCCGCGCGGCGCGTCTCAAACTGGGCTAAGCCGACAAACCCAAGGATTTCGCGGCTGCGCGCCCGCCACTGCGCCGGCGGCAGCCCGCGCACTTCGGCAAAGAAACGCAGGTTTTCTTCCACAGTGAGATCATCATACAGAGAAAAGCGCTGCGCCAGATAGCCCAGCCGTTCGCGCCCGCGTTCCGGCCGGCGCGCCATGTCGAAGCCGGCCAGCGACACCGTACCGGCGTCCAAATGCAGTGCGCCGCACAGCAGCCGCACCAGCGTTGTCTTGCCGGCGCCGTCAGGGCCGACGAGTCCATAGATCTCGCCTGCGCTTACTTGCAGGCTGACACCGTCGACGGCATGCACCGCGCCAAAGCTCTTGTGCACCTCATGTGCTGCAATGCGAATTTCAGCCATATTTGCTGTCACCCGGCTATTGAGCCAGGGCGAAATGAACATCAGCAGGCATGCCCGGTTTCAGCTTGCCGTCGGAAGGCGGCAGGTTAAGCCGCACCGCAAAGACAGTCGTCTTGCGGTTGTCAGTCGTCTGCACGTTGCGCGGCGTAAATTCAGCCTGGTCGGCAATATGGGATACCGTCCCCGCAAAACTTTCGTTTGGGAAGGAATCAACCGTCACGGACAGCACCTGACCCAGGCGGATTTGGCCATAGCGATCTTCGGGGACGTAAACCGTCAACTTTAGGTTGTTGGGGTCGGTTACGGTCAACAGCGGCGCACCGGCGCTGGCAATCTCGCCCGGTTCCATATGGCGGTAGAGCACCACCCCTGCCAGCGGGGAGTGAATCATCTCGCGCCCGCTGCCCCCGCGGCTTGCGCCGCCAGGATTGACGACGGCTAGGATCTGATCGGCGTTGACGGTATCCCCTTCGTTAACCTGCACCTGGTCTACACGCCCACCCTGGATCGAACCAAGGCTGACCTCGGTGGCTTCTATTGTGCCGGAGATCGTCAGCTCGCTGCTAGTGGCTGAAGTCTGTAGAAAGAAATAGAAGGCGGCGCTAACGGCCAGCGCCAGCAGGACGAACGGCAGCAGACGTTTGCGATTGCCGTGCATGACAACAACTCCTCATCACTCTGATTTTAATCTAAGCTTTTGCGGAAACGCGCTGCCGCCGCACCCATGACAACAATGGCGAAAACAGTCAATGCTATGACTTCGGGCCACATGGCGGACAGCCCCACCCCTTTAATCACAATGCCGCGGGCGATGATCAGAAAGTACCGCAGTGGAATCAGATAGCTGAACAACTGCAGCCAGGCCGGCATGGCTGCCAAAGGAAAGAAGAAGCCCGACAAAAAGATGGAGGGCAAAATGGTGAACATGGTTGTTAGCATGGCTTCCTGCTGGGTATTGGCGATGGTCGATATAAACAATCCAATCCCCAACGTAGAAATCATAAACAGCGCCGTCAGCGCCAAAAGCAGCGCCAAACTGCCGTTAATCGGCATCTTGAACAGCAGCACGCCAACCACAAGCACTTCGATGGCATCGAAAAATGAGAGCAGGACATACGGCACCAGCTTGCCCAGCACAAGCTCTTGCGAGCGCAGCGGCGTAACGATCAGTTGTTCGATTGTGCCGCGCTCACGTTCGCGCACGATAGCCGTCGATGTCAACATGGTGCCCAGGTACTGCAGGATCATACCGATCATTGCAGGCACCATAAAATAGGAGCTGACCAGGCCGGGGTTGTACCAGACCTGGGTGCGCACGTCAATAGCGGGCGCCATTACGCTGGCCATGCCACGCCGCTCCAGCCGCTCGACCTGCAAACTGGTGGATTGCATCTGCCCAATCAAGGTAGCTGCAGACAGGGCTGTGCTGGCCACGGTTGGGTCGGAGCCGTCCAGCACAAATGAAACCTGCGCCGACTGCCAGCCGATGACATCGCGGCCATAACCGGGTGGGATGATCAGACCGGCGCGCGCCGAGTTGTTGTCGATCAGCTCCCGCATCTCCTCTTCGGAGGAGACCACATAGGTCAGTGCAAAATAATCCGCTTGTTTATAGGCTTCGATGAGACGGCGCGAAGCCGGCGACTGGTCCTGATCAAATACTGCCAGCGCAATGTTGCGCACATCATTGGTGGCGGCATAGCCCAGCAGAACAAGCATGGCCACCGGCATAACAAGGCTTATTGCCAGTGTGCGCGGGTCACGTACGATCTGAATAAACTCTTTGCGGATCAGACTCATCAGCCGGCTATACATACTGGGTGTCCTGTGCTGGGCGGCCTGGTTCATCCAGGATGCCGTAAAGGTAGATGTTGACAAAGGCATCGAGCGGATCATCGCCCATCAGCAGCCGGGCCTCTTTGGGCATCAGCAGCTCGGTGATGTAGTAGGAGATAAACAGGCCGGCAAAGGTGCGCACGAGGATGGGCAGCGGCAGCGGGCGCAGACGGCCGCGCAAATGGTTGAATTTGGCTGCAATGGGTGAAAGTTGTGGCAGCAGCGCATGGTAGAGATCGGGGATATGCTTGCCGCTAAATTCCACCAACTCAATAAACATAAGGTTGAGAAGGTCTTCGCGCTTATTTAATTCTTCGACGAGCATGGCGGCTGTCGCGCGCACAAAGTCCGCCACGTTTTCACCCTGCGCAGCTTCCACCAAAGGCAGCATGGTATGGTAAGGGTGCTTGGCTGTGAAAACGGCTTCCCAAATGTGTTCTTTGCTGCCAAAGTGGTTATAGATGCCGCCGACCGTCATTTCCGCCTGTTCGGCGATCTGGCGCATGGATGTACCGTGGTAGCCTTGCTCCAAGAAAAGGGTATAGGCCGCATCTACAATCCGCTGCTGCGCCACCTCGCCTTTGCGTAAAAGCTGTTCCTGCATAGTCTGCTCCGTGGGAAAACGAACGCTCGTTATTATTTTACTCCCGTTGCGCGAAGCCGGCAACTGGCCATCTGGATAGGATTTGCCACTAAAAACGTCAACGGCCCTGCGAAATGCAATTTCGCAGGGCCGTTGACGTTTTTAGCTTAGATTGGCGGCTGCCGGACAACAGCAACCGATAGGATACTTAGGAGCCGCCGAGGAACTCGTCCACCTCGCGGCGGGCGCGTTCTTTGTCGTAACCATACCGCTTCTGCAGCGTACCTTCCAACTCAGTGCGGCGACCTTTAATCTCGTCGAGGTCACTGTCCGTCAAATCGCCCCACTTCGCCTGCGCCTTACCACGCAGTTCTTTCCACTTGCCTTCCAGAATATCCATGTTCATGTCGTGTCTCCTTTGACGTTTCTACCGACGCAATCCAATCACACCGGGTGACAGTAAAAGAGCGTTTTCGCTGAGGGGGGAAGGTGTTTCTGTCCCGTTTCTCAGTTTAGCACATAAAGAGGCGGCAATCTGTAGCCTGCGATGCAAAGCGAAGGTACAGCCCAGGATAGAAAAACATCCTGTGGGCAGCGCGAGCGTTAGTAAGAGATAGACACAAAGACACCGAGTTTCCCGCGGGAAACCCGGTGTCTGCACTACCTGTCACACTTGCCTGTCACACCTTGGCCGGCCTAGATTTTGTCAGCTTTGTTGCTGAAACTGGAGCCGGTGCTGGAAGAAGCCACCTGACTGTCGTTGTCTTTTGCCGTGCTGTCCACACCTTCGACCTTGGCATCCACTTTACTGCGCACCTTGCTGCCGGCGTCTTCAAGCGTCTGCTTGACCTCCTGACCAGCTTGCTTGCCTGTCTGCTTGATCTCGTCGCCGATCAGCTTGCCCGACTCCTTCAGATCTTGCGTCACTTTTTGCGCAGTCTCTTCGAGGCGGGGCTTGACTTCCGCCACCACATCTTTGGCTTCTTCCGCAAGATCGGAGGCAAAGCTCTGCGCTTTATCCATCACCTGGTCATGTACGTCGCCCAGCAGTTGGCGTTCCTGGCGTGTTGCCGGCAGCGCCAGGCCGATGGCGGCGCCGGCGATCAAAGCTGCAATGCCGAAGGCGATGGGATTGTCTTCCAGCGAGCGCTGCACCGTGCGGCCCACACGCCCAGCCTGATACTGTCCCTGGCTGGTCAAGCTGCCGGCCTGCCGGGTAGCCTGCTGAGCGGCTGAGCGGCTGGCGTGCATGGCCTGTTGACCGGCGGAACTGGTTGTGGAGGCAACAGCGCCTGCCCCTTCACCCAGCCGCTGGCTCAAATCATGCGCCGTCTCACCCACCTTGCCGGCTGCATCTTGCACTGCGCCGGTCACGCTGCCGGCCAAGTTGTGCGCCACCTCACCGACCTTGCCAGCTACATTCTGCGCCGTGTCGCCAACTTTGCCCGCTACATCCTGGGCCGTGTCGCCGACCTTACCCGCCACATTCTGGGCGGTATGGCCCACTTTGCCGGCCGCATCACCAATACCGCTGCCCTGGCTGCGGTCATATTGCGCCGTCTCATACGCAGCCGCCGACCCCTGCCACTCTTCATAGCCGTACTGCCCGGCTATTGGCACACGTGCGCCATAATTCGGGGCATAGCCTGCGCCGTAGTTTAGATTGCGATTATCGCGATCCCGGTAGTCACGATCCCGGTCGCTGCTGCCCTGGCTGTTCATCATGTTCATCAACAGCCAGCCCAACCCCAAGCCAACAACCGCTGAAGGCAGCGGATTTTGCTTGATGGTCTCCACCAATGTGCTGCCTGCCTGGCGGGAACCTGAGCGGACGAATTCCATGATGGCGTCGGTGCTCTCCTGCACAATATCCTGCACCATACTCTGCGCCTGGACCTTGAGGTTGTCAGGACTGAGACGATCCTGAATCGTGTCAATCTTCTCGGTCATGTTATTGCGTGTGCGCTCGATGTCGGCTCGAATTTCCTCGGAGGATTTCTCTTCCTTGGCCTGGCCGGTATAGTTTCTATCTTTATAGGTCTGGTCGCTATATTCGCTCACTGGATCTTCTCCTTTACCCACTGTGCATTCTCTTTCATCGTGTCCACCGTCTTCTCGGGGGTGATGCTGGTATTCTTCAGCCCGCTTCGCCCGCTCTGCAGCATAATCAGCCCAATGATCAGCACAACGACGCCGACGATGACGGCTGACAGCCAATAAGGCATCCAGGTCGCAAGTGCGAGAACAGCGGCCACCAGCAGGACCAACAGCCCGGCGTAGGCGATAAAGCCACCGACAGCCATGGAGACCACTGCCTTGGTGGCGTGTGAAACCTTCTCCATCGTCTCCGTGCGGGCCAGTTCGATCTCTTTGCGCGTCAGTTCGCTCAGATCGTCAGCCAGGTCGCTGAAAAGTCTGCCTAGCGAGGCGTTGCTTGTCTCTGCATCTCGTACCGCTGGCTCTTCCCAATTCTGGGGCGCCCCTTGTGTAGTTGTCACTGTATTCGTATTCCGTTCCATGCCGATTTCCTCCGCAATGATTCTAACTTCCTGTTCCGTTTGTTGGCACTAGCGCCGCGAAGTCGGCGTATAGTTATTGGCTTCCGTTGTCGCTTCGTCCGTCGATTCCTTGTTGGCTTCCGTAATCGAACTGCTGCCCGTGTAGGTGGGGTCATAGCGAGGATAATCGGTGTCGCTGCCCTCCGTTTTGTCCGGTCCCGTCTGATAGGCAGATTTTCCGCTGCTGTAGCTGCTCATCCCTGAGCTGCTTGTACCTTGAGACTGGTAGCTGCCGCTCGGCTGGTAGGTGTCACCCTGCATCCCGCTGGTCTCATATCTGCCGGCGCCGACAGCTTGGCGGCCCTGATTGTCCAGCCATTGGCCGCCGGACTGGTAACTGCCAGGCTGATACCCACCCGACTGGTAGCTCTGGCCGTGATAGCCTTGGCCATAGCTGCTCTGATCATTCCCCTGTGCAGAGCGCTCCGCCGAGCGGCTCGGACCCTTGATAAAGCGGCCGAGCAGAAAGCCAACCGCCAAAGAACCGGCCACAAACAATTCCGGCTGGCGCTGCGCCAACTGCTTTACCTCACTCAACAAATCGCCCGTGTTGCGGTTGCGCAAAAACTCAGAGGCCGATTCAATCTGGTCAGCCACGACTTCTGTGTAGCGGCCCACCATGCGCTCGTCCTGCTCCTGAAGCTGGCGTCCGGTCTGGCGCAGCGTAGCCGCCAAAGTGCCGAGATGCTCAGCGGCGGAATCCTTCTGTTCCGAAACCAGGCTGTCAGCTTGCTGCCGCACCTGATCAGTCACATTGTTGATTTCGCGCTTTGTCTGCTGGGCAGCCTGGTCAAAGGTCTGTTTTACCTGGTCAGCTACGTTGCCTGCCGCCTGCTTAGCCTGATTTGTCGCCTGCTTGACCTGGTCGGTTGCATTGTCAACCGCCTCGCCGGCCGCCTGGCGCACTGCCTCAGTCTTTCCACTTGCGCCGGCGGACCCTGTTGTCACCTGGTCGGCTGCCGGTGTCGTCTCACCAAATTTGCTTGTCCGGTTTTGCTCATTCATTGCAGTCTCCTTGCTTACATGGTTTCACTTTACACGGTGCTGTACATCTCTTCTTGCTATAACTACTATCCGGCTGCGGCTTAAATATACGGCCAATGCGAACTATATCTAGCGCAGACCGGCCAGCATGACGCCGCTCAGCAGCATGTGCCAGCGGTGGGTTTGCCAATCAGTCATACCGCTCGTCGCCGGCTCCAGCGCTCGTGCATCCGCCCTTCTTGATGGGGTCAGATGCCGGTTATATTGAAGCCGTCCCTGTTCACCTTGTTGGTGCTGCCGGTCCCACTGCATTCTTCCTCCTTTGCCGCCGGATATCTATCCTTTGCCGTATAGAGGTTCAAACTGCACCAGCAAACTGCTGTATGAGGCAAGCATAGCCACAGCCAATGTCTTCGTCCATCTATCTGGATGCGCAAGAACGGTACAACCTTTGGTACAAGCGGTAGGGTGATCCCTACCCCCGTGTAGCGCCACCTCCCCATACCGTTGTGCTGAAAATGCCTATATCCTTGAATCAATCACAAGCATGATGGGCATCCAGTTAACCACCGGGAGGATTTTTATGATTCGTGTTCTTGTTGTTCACAAAATACGTTTGACCTGTGATCTCACCGCAGCGGCGTTGCACATTGAACCCGATATCAAGGTTGTGGACTTTGCTCACAGCGCCGAAGAGGCGCTGGCCAAGCTTGACAAGCAAGCAATTGACGTGGCTGTAGTCAACATCAATCTGCCGGACAATGGTGCGCTGCGCTTTACCCGCGCCGCCGCTCGCTCCGGCAAAAAGGTCAAGGTGCTGATCAGCGGCTTGATTCATTCCAAAGCGGCAGTGCTGCGCTATATTGAAGAAGGGGCAGCAGGGTATATTGTAGAGGAAGACTCGCTGGTTGATCTGGTGCGCAAGATTCGCCGTGTAACTGTCAACGAGTTCCATGTCTCACCGCATATCGGCGGCGCGTTGATCGCTCGCCTGGCCGAACTCAAGCGCAATGTGACTACTATTCGCACGATGAGTGCGGCGGAGTCTTTTCATGAGCCGGCGGAACTGACGCCGCGTGAATGGGAAATTCTGCACTGGATTGAGCAGGGGATGAGCAATCAGGAGATCGCCAACACGCTGATCATCGAGATGGGTACGGTGAAGAACCATGTCCATAACATTCTGCGCAAGTTGGATGTGCAGAGCCGCAAACATGCTGTGATTTTTGCCCGGCAGCAGTTTGCCAAGAATGGCGCCGCCGCTTCGGCTGGTGCACGCCAGGCGAAACGAGCCAATGCGGGTGCTTTGGCAAATTCGATGCGGCTGCCGGCGGGCCAAAGTGGCGCCTACAGCCAGCCGCTCTAGGCCCTTCTAGCGCCCATACGGGCTAAGTGCTGTCAAAAAGGATGAAGCCCATGCGTTTTGAGCGAGTGCACGTAGTCATAAATCCGGCGGCAGGCCAGGATGAACCGATTTTGTCGGTACTGAACGATGTTTTTCGACCTGCCGGTATCGATTGGAACGTTTCGATTACAAAGGCGCCGGGAGATGCAGCGGAGCAAGCTCGCCAGGCCGTGAAAGACGGCGCCGATGTTGTTGTTTCTTACGGTGGGGATGGGACAGTGGCTGAGGTAGCCAGCGGCTTGATGGGTTCGTCCGTGCCGCTGGCTATCCTTCCCGGCGGCACGGCCAACGCCATGTCTTCCGAGTTGAACATCCCACAAACGCTGCGACCGGCAGCGGAGCTGATCTGTGCGGAAAACACAGTTATCCGTAAGATCGACATGGGTGAAGTAAATGGCCGACCCTTTATCCTGCGTGTCGGCGTAGGGTTCGAGGCGGCCATGGTGGAGCAGGCTGATCGGGAACTGAAGGAGCGCTTCGGCAATTTCGCCTATTTGTGGTCGGCTGTGCAAAATCTTGTGCAGCCGCAGGTTTCGCATTATCAGCTTGTGGTGGATGGGCAGGAGATCGAGACGGAAGGAATGTCCTGTATTATCGCCAACTCCGGCAACATGGCGCAGCGCAACCTCAGCCTGATACCGGGCATCGATATCAGCGATGGAATGCTTGACATCATTGTGATTCAACCGGCAGGTATCCGGCTGTTTACGGATTTAGTCGGCAGTATCACCGGCCTGCTCAACGTGGAGGCCGCTGCGCAAAACGCAGAGAACGGTGAAAAGCGCGCGCTGCAATGGTGGCAAGCCAAAGAGATGCGTCTTGTGACGGAACCGCGACAGGCAGTGCAGTACGATGGCGAAGTGCTGGACGCATCTGAGGTGCACTGCCGCGTGATCCCCCACGCCCTGCGTGTCATTACGCCTGGCGCCGGCAACGGCAAAAATGGCCGTACAAAGCAATAGGCGCCAAGCAGCATTAGGGCCTTCAACCATTCACAAACGGAACCCAAATGAACGCACAGCCGAATGGGCAAGCACCGGCAACAGTCAACCAACTAACATCCTTGACGCTGCGCCAGGTTATCCTGGGCACGCTTACGGTGCTGGCGGTCACGCTGCTGTTTCTCCTGTTTTACCGATTTTATAGCGTGGTCTTTCTTGTATTTGTCGCCATTGCTGTTCAGATTGCGCTCGATCCTTTAGTCAATCGACTGGCACGGCTCGGCGTCCATAAGATGGTGGCGATGTTTGTCCTCTATTTGCTGCTGTTTGGTCTGCTCTCCGCCGTTTTGTGGTTTGGGGCAGCGCCGCTGGCGCAGCAGGTGCGTGATGTGACGGGAACCCTGCCCAGTTATTACCAGAACGCGCGTGATTTGGTGCTCAATTCCTCGGTGGGATTGGTGCGCGGTCTGGGTTCGGTCTTGCCTGCTGAACCCTCCCTTCCGCTGTTGATGGCCGCAGTCAATCAGGGCAGCGAGACGGCCGGCGCCGCCGCAGAATCGGCCGCAACCACAGCGGCGGCGGTTGCGGCGACCGCCGAAGCCGAGACGGGCACAACAGCGGCGCAAAGTTGGGAATGGATTGTGCTGGGCGCCAAAACCTTCTTTGGTCTGTTTGCCGTTTTCGCCATTGCCGCCTATTGGACGCTGGAGGGCAGCGTCATTGTGCGCAAACTGATTCTCAAAGCGCCGGCGACACGACGTGAGGAACTGCGGGCACTAGTGACCGAGAGCCAAGGTAAGATCGCCTCTTTCTTTCGTGGCCAGTTGATTTTGTGCGGCATCGTAGGCGGCGCTGCGACCATCGCCTATTTGCTGCTGGGCATCCCCAACGCTCTTCTTCTAGGTTTGTCAATGGCGCTGTTTGAATCCGTGCCGCTCGTCGGCCCCTTTCTCGGGGCGGTCCCAGCTTTGCTTGTGACCATGTCGTCCGCTCCCGACAAGCTGCTGTGGGTGGTTGGGGCGCTGGTTTTGATCCAGGTGCTCGAATCTAACTTGCTGGTGCCGCGGGTGATGGATCGTTCGGTGGGTGTGAACGCCATTATTTCCATGCTGGCGCTGGTCGCCTTTGGCGCACTGTTTGGACTGCTAGGTGCACTTTTGGCCGTGCCGCTGGCGGCAATTCTGCAAATTGTGCTCAACCGTGTCTTATTCAACAGGCGCATCGGTGAAGAAGGCTCGATGGCAGAACCCGAAGCTGCTGATATCGGCCGCAGCCATGTAGGTGTAATGCGGCTTGAAGCACAGTATGTCATGCAGGCAGTGCGCACACAAGCGCGCAATGATGAAGAAAGTGATAAACCCGTCAACAATAGTGACGACCGTACGGAAGATGAGATCGAGGCCATCGCCTCCGAACTTGATACGCTGCTGGCAAACGCCGAGATGGCAAGACAAACCGAGGTCGCTGCATGAAACGTGTTGCCGCTGTTACAGCCATCATTCTAGTTACGCTCGCCGTAATTGCCATTTTGTGGCAACTGCATGCTGTCGCCCTGATCTTTCTCTTATCGTTGGCAATTTCGGCTACGCTAAGCGGCCCAATTGATTGGTTGACCGACCACAAATGGCGGCGCGGGATTGCCATTGGCACTGTCTATGTCGGCGTGTTTGGCTTTCTGCTGCTGTTGGTCGGCGCTGCGATTTACTTTGTCGCTCAGGAACTAGATCCACTGGTGCAGGATCTCGTGGTGGTCTATGGCAACTTGCAGAGCACCCTACTAGGGCTTTCCAGTTCGCGCACGGCCTGGATAGGACGGTTGCCGACCACAGCTCAAGTCGTGAGTTGGTGGGCAGGTGGCGAGACTTTACTTGCTATACAGAATGTGGCCGGTGCATTGACCACGCTGGGGAGCAGGGTGGGCGAGTTGGTGCTTTCGATTTTTCTCTCGATCTATTGGACGGCCGACCGCAACCGTTTTGAGCGTTTATGGTTTTCCCTGCTGGCGGCGGAGCAGCGTATCCGCACCCGCCGGCTGTGGCGCAAGCTGGAGACGGACGTAGGCGCTTATTTGCGCAGCGAGATCATACAAACTGTGCTGGCAATCCTTGTTTTTGCCGCCGGATACGCGCTGTTGGGCGTCAAATATCCGTACACAATGGCTGTTTTGGCAGGTGTCCTATGGCTTGTACCCTTGCTGGGAAGTGTATTGGCGCTGCTGGCCGTCCTGATGATTGGTGTCCTTTCACAGCCGATTGTGTTGGCGGCAGCAGTCGTCTATACTATTGTGGTGCTTGCGGTGCTGGAATTTTATATGCAGCGCCGCCTTTACACCCAAAGTCGCTATTGGGGCGTGCTGCTGATTGTCATCATGTTGGCGGCTGCTGATGCATTCGGCTTTGTGGGGCTTCTGCTGGCGGCGCCGATAGCATTGGCGATTCAGATTGGCATCAATGCGTTTCTCAATTCCTCTCCCCAAACGGCGCCGCCTGTGCAGATAAACGAGTTGGAACTGATGCAGAAGCGATTGGCTGAGGTGCGCGCAAAGGTAGAGCAGGATGACGCCCCTGCCGATCCACGTCTGGCCAGCCTTGTCCAACGCTTGGAAGCACTGATTGCTGAGATTCAAGGTGAAGACATACCGATAGAGCAGAATATGGATACACATGAAACGGTCTTGGCAGGAAAGCTCCCTATGGATCTTGCTGAAAACCACGTTTGAAGAATGGAACGCGGACAACGCCACGCGCCTGGCAGCAGCCCTGGCTTATTACACGATTTTTTCAGTTGCTCCTTTACTGGTGATTGTGGTGGCTGGGGCAGGCCTGTTCTACGGACGGGAAGCGGCGCAAGGACAACTGGCCAGCGGGATTGAACGTTATATTACGAATCCGGATGCCGCCGAGCTGATTCAGACAGCGGTCGAGAACGCGCGTGTGCCGCAAACCAGCCTGTTTGCCACTATTATCGGTTTCGGATTGCTGTTGTGGGGCGCCACCGGCGTTTTCAACGAGCTGCGCAACTCTCTCAACAATATTTGGGATGTCCCCATACAAATCGAGAGGGGCATTTGGGGCGTCATCCTAAACCGGCTGCTTACGCTGCTGATGGTGATCATCAGCGGCGCTTTGCTCTTGCTCTCTTTATTAGTGAGCACTGTCCTGGCGGCGGCCACCGACTGGATTAACACCTACCTGCCTGGTATGGTAGTGCAGACACAGGTGATCAACTTTGCCTTTCTCTTTTTGGTCACCTTGATTTTGTTTGCTCTTATCTACAAATTCGTACCCGATGTGCGTGTGGCCTGGCGTGATGTATGGGCGGGGGCCGTGGCGACAGCGCTTTTATTTTCCCTTGGCCGTCTGCTGATCGGCTGGTACCTGGCCTACAGCACCATTGCCTCAGCCTATGGCGCCGCCAGCTCGCTGGCTCTTATTTTGTTATATACCTACTATTCAGCGCAGGTTTTTTTTCTGGGAGCAGAATTTACGCAGGTGTATAGCCGCACGTATGGGTCACGCCGTGCTGAGCACCAGCTCATCGAACAGCCGATTCCCGCTATGCCACAGCAGACGGAAGTGCTTTCCGATGGCAAAATCGTATCGGCTGTAGTAAACTCACAGATACCCGAGCCGGCTACAAGCGCGGGCGCAACTGACAGCGGCGCGCCAAACGTGGAGCCAGGCAGACAGAGTCGTATCCGCCGGGCAGCAGGAACCGTCATGCACAATCTGGCACAGCCGGCAGCCCAAGCGGGAGCGGCATTGGGGGTTATGGCCCTCTTATCTGTTGTCAACCTCGTGACAGGGCCAATCCGGCGACAAACTGGAGATCAGACGCCGGCAGCGCGCGGCCAACAGAGCAAGCGTGTGCGCAGCGCAGCAAAACAGGAACCAACATGAGAATTTGGGCGGACCAAAACTCCTTCCCACAATCAAATGCGCGCCGTATCCGCTCGCTGCCCCTGCAAATTCTTTTAGCCCTGTTTTTGATCGCCGCCGCCGCCGCCCTGACCGCTTTGGTCAAACCCTTCGCATCTCAATTCACCTATGGCTTTTTTTACCTGGCCGTGGTGTTGGCCTGTTTTTGGGGCGGCCCCTGGGCCGGTGTTGTCACTACTCTGCTGGCTGGATTGGTAGGCAGCTACTTCTTTGTTGCCCCGCCTGGCATGTTGTCGGGTATAGAAGGCAAACTTGTTTACACGGCGACGTTTTATGCGGTAGCCGGCTTGTTGTGTGTCATGATTTTTCTGCGTAATCGCAGCGAAACTCAACTGCGCGAGCGCAAGCGGTTTATTGAAAATCTGGCAAGCACGGCTCCCTACACACTCTACTTGTACGATGTCGCCGCTGAGGGTGTTGATTATGTCACCCCTTCAAGAGCCTCCTCCCCGCTCGCCGCTGCCAATAACGAACAATCGCCCTTGGCAATGCTGCCGCAGCACATGCACCCTGATGATCGGGTGCGTTACGAGCAGCACCTGAGCGATCTTGCCGCCCAGCCTGAGGGTACTGTGTTGACCTTCACCCACCGCAGCGAGAATACTGCCGGCGAGTGGTGTTGGTATGAACGGCAGGAGCGGGTCTATGCCCGCCTGCAGGGCGGCGCCATCCAATACGTGCTGGGCGTGGCGCAGGATGTCACCGGGCGCAAGCAGGCAGAACAGAAGGTGCTCTACCAGGCGCAGCTCCTGGATACGGTCGATCAGGCCGTGATCGCCGTAGGCCTTGACCAACGCATCACGTACTGGAACCGCTTTGCCGAAACACTCTATGGATGGACGGCGGAAGAGGCTCAGGGCAAGAAAATTGCCGAACTGCTGACGCCGGCCACACAGCGCGACCAAGCGGATGGTATTCTGGCGCGCTTGCGTGGGGGCAGCAGTTGGTCAGGTGAGTTTCTGCTGCAGCGCAAGGATGGTTCCACCTTTTATGCGGATGTGATCGACGCGCCTATCTACGATGAAAACGGCGCCGTCGCCGGCGTCTTGGGCGTATCGGTGGATATTGCGCAGCGCAAGCGGGCGGAGACATACCTTCAGTTCCTGGCTGACGCCAGCCTCACATTGTCGTCATCTCTCGACTATAAAACGACGATCCAGCGTGTGGCCGACCTGGCCGTGCCGCGCATTGCCGATTGGTGCGCTGTTGACCTGCTGCGAGCAGACGGCGCGGTTGAACTTGTTGCCGTGGCGCATATCGATCCTGCCAAGGTGCGTTGGGCGCAGGATTTGCGCCGCCGCTTCCCGCCTTCGCTGGCGGACGAACAGGGGCTGGCCAAAGTCATCAAAAGCGGCGAGCCGGAATTTTATCCTGATGTCTCGACCGAATTGATCAACCAGCAGGAATTGGATGAGGAGCAACTGGCGATTCTGCAAATGATCGCCATGCGTTCCGTGATCATTGTCCCTCTGCGCGCACGCGGTGCGATTATAGGCGCTTTAACCCTTGTATGGTCCGAATCCGACCGGCATTATGCGGCGGCTGATGTCGTTTTTGCGGAAGAGCTGGCTGGTCGAGCGGCAGTCGCGGTGGACAATGCGCGGCTGTATGAAGAGGCGCGCGTGGCCGAACAGCAGCAGGCCGAACTGCTGGCGCAGATGGAAGCCTTGATCGCCAATGCGCCCATCGGCATCAGCTTTATGGATCGGGACCTGCGCTATATTCGCGTCAATGAAGCATTGGCGCAGATGAATGGCCTGCCGGTGGAAGCACATCTTGATCACAAAATGGAAGAAGTTGCGCCCGGGCTGACACCGGTAGTTGTACCGTTCTTGCGCGAGGTGCTTGAGACGGGTAAACCCATTCTCAACCGCGAGCTAAGCGGCATTGCGGGTGGCCGTCCCGGTGTTGAGGGCCTGCATGTCCTCGCCAGTTGGTATCCGGTCTTAGCCCAAGAAGGCAAGCCCCAGTATGTCGGCACTATTATTGTTGACATCAGCGAGCGTATGCGGATTGAGCAGGCTCTGCGTGAAGAGGAAGAGCGTTTCCGTTCCACGTTTGAGCAGGCGGCGGTCGGTATTGCGCATGTAGCGCTCGACGGTCGCTGGCTGCGTGTAAATAACCGTTTGTGTGAAATCGCCGGCTATACGCGCGAGGAGCTGCAGCAAAAGACTTTCCAAGACATTACGCACCCCGATGATGTTCATCCGGATGTCCAACTGGTGCAGCAGACTATTGCGGACGAAATAGATGGCTATCGTCTGGAAAAACGGTACCTGCGCAAGGATAAGGCGGCTGTTTGGGTTCAACTGACGGTTTCTCTTGTACGGAATGTACAGACGCGTGAGCCTCTCTATTTTATTTCGGTCGTAGAGGATATTTCGGCGCGTAAGGCATCGGAGATGCAGTTGATGCTGTTGGCCGAATCCAGCCGTGTTTTGTTCACCTCCCTGGTGGATGAACGTGCTTTGCAAGCCGCAGCCGAGCTGTTGACGGCCCATCTGGCCGATTGGTGTGTGATCAATTTGCGCCGTGCGGCGGGCGCAGATGAGGTCATTGAGCCGGTGGCTGTGGCCCATCGCAATCGGGATAAGCTTGCATTGCTGCACGACCTGGTGCGGTGCTATCCTCTTGGTCAACAACAAGTACAGGGCACGCCGGAAGTGATCCGCACCGGTCACCCCCTCTTTTTCCCGCTGTTGACGGCGCAGCAGTTGCAGCACGATCCTCAGTTTTCTTTACTCGCTCCGCTTGGTTTGGCTTCCCTGATCATCATGCCGCTGCGTGCGCGTGGGCAGATCATCGGCTCCATAACGCTGGCACGCGCGGATGTCTGGAATGCGTTTACGGCGAATGACCTGGCTTTCATCGAAGAGTTAGCCCAGCGTATTGCCCTGGCAGTGGATAATGTCGACCTCTATGACAGCGCCCGCACGGCTGAGACGCAGTTGCGCCAGTTCAACGAAACATTGGAAGAGCGCGTGGTGGCGCGCACCCAAGAATTGGAGCGCAGCAACGACGAATTGGACCGTTTCGCCTACGTGGCTTCCCATGATTTGAAGGCGCCGCTGCGCGCCATCGACAATCTTTCTCTGTGGCTGTACCAGGATGCCCATGACTTGCTGCCGCCGGAATCACAGCAGCATCTGGAAAAAATGCGCGGGCGTGTCCAGCGGATGGAGCGCCTTTTGGATGATTTGCTTGCCTATTCGCGCGCCGGGCGCATGCAACATGTGCCGCAGGAGGTAGAGAGCGGGCCACTGGTGCGGGCAATTTTTGACCTGTTGTCGCCACCGCCGGGTTTCACGCTAATCATGCAGGAGCCAATGCCGGTGTTGCACACGCAGCGTGTCCCATTGGAGACAGTCCTGCGCAATTTGCTGGGCAATGCCTTCAAGCATCATGACCGGCCGAATGGCGCCATTGTGGTGTCGGCGCGGCAGATTGATGGCCTGGTTGAATTTTGCATTCAGGATAATGGCCCAGGTGTGGCCGCCGAGTACCATGCGCGCATTTTTGATCTGTTCCAGACTTTGCAATCGCGTGATCAACGGGAGGGAAGCGGGATGGGATTGGCGATTGTCAAAAAAACGGTGGAGAGCGCCGGCGGGCGAGTATGGCTGATTTCTACCGAAGGCGAAGGCGCCTGTTTCAAATTCACCTGGCCTGCACATGAGCCGGAGATGCAAGCTGTGGTAGAGTGAACGGCGGTCAAAGCTTCATTTTGCCTGCACGATGAAAAGAAAGGATAGGTCGACGCAGAAATGGTTCTACTTTCTAACCGAGATGACTTGATGGCTGAGTCGCAAATTGAACTGCTGCTGATAGATGATGACGAAGTGGATAGAGAGCTGGTCTGCCGCCTGTTGGACAGCAATCATGCAGTGCGCGAAGCTGCAACTGCCGAAGAGGCTTTGGCGGCACTAGCGCTTCATCGTCCTGACTGTGTGCTGCTTGATTATCGGCTGCCCCACGCTGACGGGCTGGCTTTGCTGCCCCATTTTACGCGCGCCTCGCTGCCGGTGATTATTTTGACTGGCGAAGAAAGTCCGGAAGTGATTGTCCAGGCAATGCAGCAGGGGGCGCAGAACTATCTCGTCAAGAACAGCCTGACACAGATCAGCCTGCTGCACGCCATTACGAGCGCAATCGAAAAGGTTGCCTTGCTGCGCGACGTGGACGAGAAGAACCGTCAGCTCCGCAAGCTGGCGTCGGCTCTGGCTCTGGCTGAGCAGCGCGAGCGGCGGCGAGTCTCCCAGATCCTGCATGACCATGTGCAGCAAATTCTATACGGCATCCAGATGCGCTCGCAGTTGATTAGCTTGGATGTGCCCGACGATGAGCGAGTGCGCGAACACTTGGCTGCACTGCAGTCGCTGGTGAATGAGGCCATTTTGACCACGCGCACGTTGACAGTTGAGCTAAGCCCGCCGGTGCTCCAAAATGAGGGGCTGGCGACGGCGCTGCAGTGGCTGGTGAGCCACATGGCTGAGCAGTATCATCTCAACGTCACACTGGAAGTCAGCGCCGATTATAAAGGGCCTAATGACGATCTGCGCATGTTGTTGTTTCAGCTTGTGCGCGAACTCTTGTTCAATGTTGTAAAACATGCCGGCGTCTCCCAAGCAACGCTCTCGCTGCAAGATGATGGTGAGAATCTGGTGATTTGTGTTGCTGACTGTGGTCGGGGGATTGCGTCCGCGGACGGCGCATCCGGCAGCGGTGCAGCAGGCAGCGGCTTTGGCTTGTACAGCGTGCGCGAGCGGCTGGCATTGTTTGGGGGTCTGCTAAAGATAGAGTCCCAACCTGGTGCTGGGGTGCGGGCAACTGTGTTTGTGCCGCGCGAGCCGATTTTATTGGTGTAGACAGAAGCGAGATTTCGGCGGCATGTATTCTATTTTTATTATCGATGACCATGTGGCCGTCCGCCAGGGCTACACACTCCTCATCCAACGCGAAGCGGATATGCAGGTGTGTGGTGAGACAGCCACTGCGGATGAGGCGCTGCGCCTGGTGGCCGACTGCAAGCCGGACATTGTCGTGCTGGACATCTCGCTGCAAGGTTCGGTGGATGGTGTGGATTTGCTGCGCCGCCTGCACGCGGAACTGCCTGATCTCGCTGTTCTTGTAGTGTCAGGTCACGATGAGATGGTCTATGCCAAGCGTGTGCTGCAACTGGGCGCGCGCGGCTATGTGATGAAGGGCGATGCGCTGGCGTTTCTGCAAGCCCTACGCCAAGTGGCTGAAGGCCATACGTATATAAGCGCACACGCAGGCGGCGACGAAACGCACGCCTGATCATTCGTCGCTTTCTTGAAGTTATACCTTTTTGTATACCTATCCTGCCTCACCTGGTGCGTAGGTTTCTCCACCAGCGCCTGCTATGCTGTGCGCAACTGCCATACCCCCAGTGGTTCACATACCATGAATCGTCCCGCAAGCCTGCTGATGAAATGGGTGGGATTGTAATGAGCGTGCTGCTGATGGCATATCGCGATGAAAGCGGACGCTTGCGGGACGATTCATGCGAGTGGGAAAGATCAACTTCAAAAGGAAAACCTAATGACAGAATTTGGCTACGCTATTTCGAGTGAAGAGCATAATCCGCTGGATATCGTGCGCCATTCCCAGTTGGCGGAGGCGGCAGGCTTTGGGTTTGCCATGATCTCGGACCACTATCATCCTTGGATCAGTGCGCAAGGGCAAAGCCCATTTGTCTGGAGCGTGATTGGTGCGCTGGCGCAAGCCACCAAGCGCCTGGTGATCGGCACAGGTGTTACTGCCCCGATCATCCGTATTCATCCGGCCATTGTGGCGCAAGCTGCCGCCACCAGCGCCGTGATGCTGCCCAATCGCTTTTTTCTGGGTGTAGGTACAGGCGAGAATTTAAACGAGCATGTTGTCGGGCAGCGGTGGCCTCCGCATGATGTGCGGCTGGCGATGCTTGCCGAGTCCGTCGCCATTATACGCAAGCTCTGGACGGGTGAGACTGTCAGCTATTGGGGCCGTTTCTTTACCGTAGAGGATGCTAAACTTTTCACGCTGCCGGAGGCGCCGCCGCAGTTGATGGTCGGCGCAAGCGGGCCGATCACCGCCCAGACTGCCGGCCAAATCGGCGACGGGTTGATTGCGACGGGGCCGGACAAGGAAGTCGTTGCAGAGTTTGACAGTAACGGCGGAGCCGGCAAGCCGCACATCGGCCAGGTTACAGTCTGTTGGGGGCCGAGCGAGGAAGAAGCCAAACGCACGGTGCACAAAATCTGGCCCAACAGCGGGCTTACCGGCGAACTGAGCGCCGAACTTCGCACCGTCACCCATTTTGAACAAGCCGTCAAGATGGTGAATGAGGAGATGGCGACCAAGCATATTGCCTGCGGCCCCGACCCGGATGTACACATTGCCGCTATCCAAAAATATGTGGATGCAGGCTTTGATCATATCTATTTGCACCAAATCGGCCCGGATCAAGAAGGCTTTATCCGCTTCTATGAGCGCGAAGTGCTGCCGAACGTACAATAAAAGAATACGAGGAAAGACTACGGGAAAAGACAAGGAGATAAGGTACATGCAGTTGCAAGGAAAAGTAGCGCTGGTAACCGGCGCCGGCTCCGGCATTGGTGCGGCTGCCGCCAAAAAGCTTGCCGCCGCTGGTGCTGCGGTTGCCCTTTTGGGCCGCACGCAAGAAGAACTGCGTGAAGTGGAAGCGGATATCAATGGCAAAGACGGCAAGGCTATTTCGCTTGTAGCGGACATCAGTGACGCTACAGCCATGCAGTCAGCCTACCGCAAGGTTGAGCAGGAGTGGGGGCGGCTGGATATCGTTTTCGCCAATGCCGGAATTAACGGTGTGTGGGCGCCGATCGAGGAACTGTCCCCGGATGAGTGGGGCAAAACAATCGCCATTAATCTCAACGGTACATTCTATACAATCAAATATGCTGTGCCGCTGCTCAAGCGGCAGGGCGGCGCCGTGATTGTGACGGCTTCCGTCAACGGTACACGCATCTTCAGCAACACCGGCGCCACCGCCTACTCCACTTCCAAAGCCGGCCAGGTGGCGATGACAAAAATGCTGGCGTTGGAGTTGGCTCCGTCGAAAGTGCGGGTTAATGTCATCTGCCCAGGCGCTATCGAAACCGAAATTGATGAAAATACGGAGCAGCGCGATCTGGATAAGGTGCAGATACCTGTGGAATTTCCGGAAAGCAATCAGCCGCTGACTGGGGGCGCCCCTGGACGAGCCGAACAGGTAGCCGACCTGGTGCTCTTCCTGGCCTCTGACGCTTCCAGCCATATCACCGGCACTGAGATCTGGATAGACGGGGCGGAGTCGCTGCTGAAAGGCTGATTTGCCCCTCGACGCAGCCAACTGCTGCGCTTTCAAGCCAACCGACTAGCAAGAACGGCGCCACTTCGTATAGACGAAGGGTGCCGTTCGTTTTGCACAATTGCCTCTTGGAAGCGGCCTGCCTTAAATTCCTCTGCCAAATGCAGGGGTGTTCAGCCCACTTCTTCCATAACCTGCTTTAACAGCCGAAAATCCGTCTCCAGCGTCTCCCGCTGCGCCGTATTGTAGAGTGCGACGGCAGGATGATACAGCGGCACAATCGTTACCTTTCCATAGCTCGCCTCGGCTTCAAGATGCGTTCCATGCAGTTTGCTGATTTTCTGACCTTTGACCGGCAGGCCAAAGAAGCCGAAAAGAAACTCCATTGCGAAACGCCCCAGCGTGGCAAAAATGCGCGGCTGGATCACAACAATTTGTTGGCGCAAAAAGGGGGCATAAAACTGAATCTCGGCTGTTGTAGGCGCTCGATTCTCCGGCGGGCGATCTTTCACAACGTTTGTAATAAAGACGTCGCTGCGTTGGAACCCAATGGACTGCAATAGAGAATCAAGCAGGCGGCCGGATGCCCCCACAAAGGGACGTCCACTTTTGGCTTCCCATTCGCCTGGCGCTTCGCCGATCAACATGATGGAAGCATGCGCGTCCCCTTCCCCGGCGACCGGCGCATAATTGTGCTCAACGCGATAAGCATAAAGAGGGGAATCAGAAAGCTGCCGCAGGGAATCAGCAATGGCTTGTAATTGGGATTGACGACTTGATTGCATTTAGATCGGCTTTCTAAGCAAAAAAGTGGGGACAGCCTGAACTGCAAGGCAGCCGGCTGTCCCCACCCCCCCCATGCCACATGGCGGTATGGGGCTGACGACAAATACAGGTGCGTTTTTGCAGGCTACGCCGCCGGCGAACGACCGTTCATGAACAACGACACCACGAACAGGATCAAGAACACAACGAAAATAATCCAAGCAATGTTGCTTGCTGCACCGGCCACGCCGGCAAAACCCAGCAAACCAGCCACCAACGCAATCACTAGAAATATAGCTGCCCATTTTAACATACTCTGTCTCTCCTTCTGCTGTTAGAAATGTCTCTTCTTAGCTCTCTTCTGGGTAATGTTCCGACACCTTCTGCAAACTGGTGTCTACCACAGGGCCTGATTTACTCCTGAAGAGAGTATAGCGATTCACCATCTGCTGCATAAGCCGTCTAGATATACAGACGAGATAGAACTGCTGGCATAGCTGTTCGCCGCTCATAGGTGCGGATAGATCTCACTCTTGCAGGCCGGCAGGCACGCCGTCGGGATATTGGGTGGCGATAGCTTGCTGGATGTGCTCAATGCGGTTATCCGGATTCGGATGGGTGCTGAAAAATTCCGGCGGGTTGCCGCCACTGCTCGATTCCGCCAGGATCTGCATAACTGTTATCATGGCGCGTGGGTCGTAGCCTGCTTCCGCCATAAAGCGCACCCCAAGCTGATCGGATTCCAGTTCATCACTGCGCCCGTACTTCAAGTTGACGAGTTGGCCGACGAGAGCGGCGATCTGGGCAGCGTAGGCGGAATTAGGGTTGGAAGGATCATAGGAGGCGACGACGACTGCTCCCGTCAAATCCTGTGTCAGTTGTGTTTTCGCGATGTGTTCTGCGCCATGACGCGCGACTACATGCCCCATTTCGTGGCCGAGCACGCCCGCCAACTGCCCCTCCGTCTGCAGACGGTTGAAAAGTGCGGTAGTGATATACACCTGGCCCCCAGGCAGGGCGAATGCATTGACTGTGGAGGGGTCAGCTAACAAGTGGCAAGCAAACGGATAATCCGTCTTGCCCGCATCGCTGGACTGCACAATTTTCGTACAGACCTGGTCGACCAGACCCTGTGCGCGCATATCCTGGGACTGGCCGCCAAATTCCGCTTCCATTTGCGGCGCCGCCTGTAAACCGAGGGCGACTTCTTGCTTGGCGCTGATGTTGATGTGCTGTGTCTCGTCCGTCACTGGATTATACACACGCGATCCAAAGTAGGAGAAGAGTGCGACGCCTACTAAGACGACAGCGATCAATATCCTTCCTGCACTTGCACCGCATCCGCCACGTGATCTTCTTAACATTTTGCTTCCTTTCCATCCTTTGCTGCTGCCGGATTCCAGCGGATTCCATCCAGCCTGTTGATAAGATCGATTTCCTGCCTGCGCAGCGTAGCGTTCATATGCTTTGGATGCCATAGATCAGGATTCAGAAGCAGAGTCGATATGCGGCCATAGGTAGCCGCTCCCGGCTGAGCACTTCTATCCCGCCTTGTGCGCCGGCTGCATACCAAGATGGATGCGCAGGCGGTGAAAGTCTGTTATGATAAAGTCACGAAGGGAAAAGAAGAGGTGATTTAATGCGTGACATGGATTCTTATATGCCGAACGTGGACAGTGAGCGATTGCTGGGCAATACGGCGGCATCCCATCAGTTGTCTGTCGCGCTCCTGGAATTTCTACCGGACGCTGCTGTCTGCGTAAGCAGGCAAGGCGTGATCTTGCATATGAACAGCGCTGCAGAACAGATGTTTGGCTGCCGCAGCGCAGCACTCGCTGGCCAGATGGTTGCAGCCGTTCTGCCTGATTCGGACACGGTTTGGCAGGTTGAAAACGATGGCGGATGGAGCGAATCTAAAAGTTTCTGCTTGCGCGATGAGCAGGAGGTGCAGGCGGTCCATTGCAGCGGCAAGAAATTTGCAGCTGCTCTGACTGTCAAGCAGCTGCCGGCTGCAGACGGCCTGTACCTGTTAACCTTTGTCCAGGATGAAATGGACAGGCTGCAGCGCAAGCAGCGCGGTGAAGCCGCCTTGTGCGAAATGCAGCATCGGCTTTTGGACAGCGAAGAGAATGAGCGCCAGCGGCTGGCGCAGGATCTGCATGATGGGCCGCTGCAGGAGCTGCACAGCCTGGATTTTAAGCTGGTGGCAATGGCGCGCACCAATCAGGATGAACAGCAGCAGACACAGTTGACCGAAATGCGTTCCACACTGCGCCAACTGGCGCGACATTTGCGGGCGATTTGTCAAGATCTGCGTCCCCCTGCGCTGACGCCTTTTGGTGTGAGCGCCGTGATCCGCTCATTTGCGGAAGGGTTCCAGCGCGAGCAGCTCGCGATCTCCGTGGCCCTTGACTTGGAAGACGACGATCAGCGCCTGAATGAGCGCACGCGGCTTGCGCTCTACCGTATTTGCCAGCAGGCGCTGCGCAATGTGGCGCACCATGCCAACGCTACGCATGTCTTTGTTGGTCTTGCGCTGAAGGAGAATCAAGTTGAACTGCGCATTGAGGATGATGGCCAGGGATTTGCCGTTCCCAGCAACTGGATGGCGATGGTCCAACAAGGGAAATATGGGCTTTTGGGCTGCATCGAACGAGCGGAAGCTATTGGGGGACGGGTGACGATTCGCTCCGCCCTCGGTGAGGGAGTTCATCTACGGGCAGTAGCGCCAATTCATCTTCCTGCAGATCAACCGGCAGATCAACCCGAGATCAATCAGTAGAGCAAATGGTGGAGTCGTGAGTAAAATTCGTGTGCTGTTGGTGGACGATCATCCAATTGTGCGTCGGGGAATCCTTTCGCTTTTGCAGACTGCGCCCGATATTGAAGTGGTGGCCGAAGCCAAGAGTGGTCAGGAAGCCTTGAATCTGACGAGTGAATTGGCGCCCGATGTGCTGCTGTTGGATATGGAGATGCCCGGCGGCATGTCCGGCGTCGATGTAGCCAAGCAGCTAAAGTCGATACGCTCGCCTGTACGCGTATTGGCTTTGAGCGCTTATGATGATGGGCAATATGTACGCAACCTGCTGGCAAGTGGAGCGGCCGGTTATATTACCAAAGAAGAGGCGCCCGAAATTATTATCGAGGCAGTGCGAGGCGTGGCGCGTGGTGAAGAAGGCTGGCTAAGCCGGCGCGCCGTGGCGCGCATGTCGGCATGGACGCGTGACAGTGAGCTGGTGGGAAGCGAGCTGTCAACCCGTGAAATGGATGTGCTGCGGCTGGTGGTGACGGGTAAAACCAACCAGGAGATCGGCCACCAGTTGAAAATCAGTGAAAAAACCGTGGAAAAACATATGGGAGCTATATTTGACAAGCTGGATGTCTCCTCGCGCGTGGAGGCGGCCGTGCAGGCTATACAGCGCGAACTGGTCTGAGCAGCGGCTCAGGTAGGGGAATCCCTACCTTCTTTCCTCTGTAGTTCCCCATTTCTTTCGCCTCTTTCACTGCATACAATATAGATGCGCTCCTGAACAGGGGGTGATTCCGAACAGATAAATTTCCAGTAAATCGGCAGTCTTTCACTCCGAATAGATTAAAGATGGCGGCGCTACACATTTTATGACTACAACGCAGATGATCAACCTTTTTGCTGTACGTGCCGATTGTACGGTTAGCGATCCATTGATGGCCGTGTTACACGCTGAGCCGGACCTGAACGTGCAGGGCTGCACGGACAGAGTCGACCTTGCTTTGGCACAGTTGGCGAAAAGCACCGCTGCAGTGGTGTTGGTAAGCTACAAGTTGGCCCAAGATGGCGCGCTGGGTTTGACGCGTGATCTTGTAGCTCGCGAGCAACCGTTCAAAGTGCTGGTCACGGACGTGCCCAAGGTTGACGATGTAATTATCCAGTTTGTTGAAGAAGGGGCCGCCGGCTACGTGTGTGAAGATGAGTCCTGGGCCGATCTTGTGAAAAAGATTCACGCGGTGGCCGAGGACGAGTTTCTGGTGCACCCCGACATTGCCGCCGTCATGATGGCGCGTATTGCCGAGCTGAAGCTGTTGTTGATGGAACTGGACGGCGGCAACCTGGCCGACCCGGAAACTGCTTATGCTGATCTGACCCAGCGCGAAATGGAAGTGTTGGAGCTGTTGGGGCAGGAGAAGAGCAACCAGGAAATCGCCCAGGCACTGACCATTGAACTGGGCACCGTAAAAAATCACGTACATAATCTGTTGCGCAAGTTGGATGTATGCAGCCGCAAACATGCGGCGCAGCTTGCCCGTCAAATGCTTCCTCAGTGATGCCGGTAAAGCCTAACCACTTGCTCGGCATAGTCCAGCAAGGAGCGTCGCAGCGCTTCCGGCGTCACAATCTCCACTGCCGCACCAAGCTCAAAAAGCTTGGTGCGGGCCTCTTCCAGCGAGTCAAATTCCAGCAGCACCATGCTATAATGTGCCCCATGCAAATCCCTACCAAGGAAGTACAGGTGTGGGTGGCCGATTTGGATATGGCACCGGGATGGCTGGCAAGCCGCGCCCACTGCCTGTCGGAAGATGAGCGGACACGGGCTGCGCGATTGCTGGAAGGCCCCGTGCGCAGCCGGTTTGTGGCCGGGCGGCTGATCCTGCGCCACCTGCTGGGTCGCTATCTGGCGGTGGCGCCGGAGCAGGTAGGCTTTGTCTACGGCGCGCAAGGTAAGCCGGCGTTGGCCGCACCAGATTCCTCTCCGCCGCTGGCTTTTAACTTGGCGCACTCGCAGGCGCTGGCGGTCTATGCCTTTGCTGCGGATACAGTGCTTGGCGTCGATGTCGAGCAGGCGCGCGAGCTGGCGGATATGCCCGCCATCGCCCGCCAGGTCTTTTCACCGCAGGAATGGCAGACGTGGCAGGCGCTGCCGGCAGCCCAAAAAGCTGCGGCCTTTTATTTAGGCTGGACACGCAAGGAAGCCTATATCAAGGCTCTGGGGTTGGGATTCAGCTATCCGCTGCAGCGGCTGAGTGTGGCGCTGACCCCTGGCGCACCCGCCCGCCTATTGGGCTTTGCTGCACCGCAAGAGGCGAGCCGGCCCTGGACGCTGTGGCCCTTTGAGCCGGCTCCCTCTGCTTATGCTGCGCTGGTCGTAGCGGGGGTAGGTTGGTCTTTCTGCTTGTCATCCTGGACAGCAGAGTAAGTGGCAGGTCCAACAGAGCCTGAACACAGCCAGGCTGCTCTCTACTCCGCCTAGGCGGATAAACCGATTCCGGGCAGGCTGTGCACCCCGCGCTGAGTGGTGGCCTCTTGCCGAGAGCGTTCTTCGCTGAGTACGACACCCGCCAGCGCCGCGCGCGCCCGGTGCAGGCGGCTCTTGACTGCGTTCACCGAGAAGCCTGTGACTTCGGCAATCTCTTCACAAGTGCATTCGCCCCAGTAGCGCAGTGTCACCATCTGGCGTGTCGTTACCGGCAACTTAGTGAGCGCGCCTTGGATATTGCCGGCCTGCTCGTTGTCCAGGGCAACTTCTTCGGGCAGTGGAGCCAGGCAGCGCAGACCCAACACCTGAACCAGCGGCTCGTCGTCAAGCGAGAGCAGCGTCACGCGCTTGCGCCGCAGGCGGTCGATGCAGTAATGGCTGGCGATTGACATCAGCCATGTCTTGAAGGAACGGCTCGTGTCGTAGCTGTCCAACTGCAGATAGACGCGCAGAAAGGTTTCCTGCGCTGCGTCCTCGGCATCGCCGCCATCGCGCAGCATACGCAGGCAGAGGCGGTAGACAACTTCTTGATAGCGGGTGACGAGTTCGGCAAACGCGGCCTGGTCGCCTGCTCGAACCTGATGAATGATTGCCTGCTCATGCAGTTCTGTGTTGGCGACCATGCGCTCTCCTCCTTTGCCCTTGTGCTCTGTGTTCTCTACAGGTCTACTCTACTGCGATCCTCCTTGATCTGTCGCCTTGCCGATGATAGGGTTAAAGCCTGAACCCTAGTCAGGCTTGCACCTGTCCGAGTGGACAGTGGGAGGCGGCTTCATAACTTCTTCACAATTCTGCGCTAGACTAAGGCTGCACCTTAACCGCCGCCATGTCACCGTTTATAGGAGGAACCGTGAAGACGGAACATTCTCAACACCGCCATGCCGGTGCAGAAGATGAGCATTCTTCTGCCGCCGCCAGCGCGGATATAAAAGCGCACACCACGCATAATGAGCATGCAGACCATAGCACACATGTTGATCACAGCGGACACGAACAGATGTTTCGCCGGCGCTTCTGGGTCTGCCTGCTGCTGACAATTCCCGTGCTGCTCTACAGCCCGATGATCCAGGATTGGTTTGGCTTTGCCATGCCTGCCTTTCCCGGCAGCAACTGGATTGGGCCGCTGTTTGCGGTAATAATCTTCCTCTACGGCGGCATCCCTTTTCTGCAGATGGCTGTCCCCGAAATCCGCAGCCGCAAGCCGGGCATGATGACGCTCATTTCACTCGCCATCACCGTCGCCTTTGTCTACAGCCTGGCCATCATTTTTGTCAACCCGCACAGCGGCTTTTTCTGGGAAATGGCCCTGCTGATCGATGTAATGCTGCTTGGTCATTGGTTGGAGATGCGCAGCGTGCGCCAGGCTTCGGGTGCGCTGAACGAACTGGCCAAGCTGATGCCGGACACAGCCGAGCGCATCGGCGCAGACGGGGCCATTGAGCAGGTGGCCGTCGGCGAACTGCGCAGCGAAGATCTTGTCCTGGTGCGGCCGGGTGCGAGCATCCCTGCTGACGGCGAGGTGGTTGACGGGCGCTCCGATGTCAACGAGGCGCTGATCACCGGCGAATCGCGTCCGGTTGAGAAAACGGCTGGCAGCAAAGTGATCGGCGGCTCCATCAACGGCAGCGGCAGCCTGCGTCTGCGCGTCACCGCCACCGGCGAGCAGACAGCATTGGCCGGCATCATGCGGCTGGTGGACGAGGCGCAGAAGAGCAAATCTTCCACCCAAATTCTGGCCGACCGGGCGGCTGGCTGGCTCTTCTACATTGCCCTGGCGGTGGCGGCGCTGACGGCGGTCGTCTGGTTTCTGATTAGCGGCTGGGATTTAGGGGTGATTGAGCGAGTGGTGACGGTGCTGGTCATTGCCTGCCCGCACGCGCTGGGGCTAGCTGTCCCGTTGGTGGTGGCGATCAGCACGTCGCTGGCGGCGAACAACGGCATCCTCGTGCGCAGCCGGCTGGCGCTGGAAGCCGCTCGCAATGTCGATATTGTCGTCTTTGATAAAACCGGCACACTGACGAAAGGCAAGCAGGGGCTGGTCGCCATGGCCGTAGTTCCTCCGCTGGATGAGAACCAGGCGTTGGCACTGACAGCGGCATCCGAAGGGGACTCCGAGCATATTATTGCGCTGGCGCTGCGCACGGCTGCCGAAGAGCGCGGCTTGACGCTGCCGGTGATCGATGCATTTGAAGCCATTCAAGGCCGCGGCGTGCGCGTACAGAGCGGCGGGCAAACTATTCACGTGGGCGGCCCCCGCCTGCTGGAAATGCTGGGTATTACGCTGCCGGAGCAACTGCAAACCTTTGGCCAGGCGGCAGGGCAGAAGGGGCAGACGGTTGTCTACCTGGTGCAAGAGAATCAAGCCACGGCTGCCTTTGCGCTTGCTGATGTGATCCGGCCGGAAAGCCGCGCGGCTGTGGACGACCTGCACGCTATGGGCAAGCAGGTGGCGCTGCTCACCGGCGACAGCCGCGACGTAGCCGAGGCCGTGGCCAAGGAACTGGGCATTGATCAAGTGTTTGCCGAGGTGCTGCCCGGCCAGAAGGATGAGAAGATTGCCGCTCTGCAGGCGCAGGGTAAGATCGTGGCGATGGTAGGCGACGGCGTCAACGATGCGCCGGCGCTGACGCGGGCCGACGTCGGCATCGCCGTGGGCGCCGGCACGGATGTGGCCGTTGAGTCGGCAGGGATTGTGCTCGTGCGCAGCAATCCGGCGGATGTCGCCGCCGTTGTACGTCTAAGCCGCGACACCTATCGCAAAATGGTGCAAAACCTATGGTGGGCGACGGGGTATAATGTTGTCGCGCTGCCGCTGGCCGCCGGTATTCTGGCCCCGATTGGAATTGAACTGTCGCCTGCCGCCGGCGCCGCGCTGATGACTGTCAGCACCATTGTCGTCGCCATCAACGCCCAGACACTACGCCGCTCGCAGCTTTCTGATACACAACAGCGCACGCCTGATCCTATCGCTAAGTTGGAGCGTCCGCCAGAGTCACGGCCATGACAGAGAAGGCCGCCATTCATAGACTGTACAATGACTGAATTGGCTTACACGATTCTTGTGATTGAGGACGACCGCCAGATTCGGCGCGTGGTGCAGGGCTATCTGGAGCAGGCGGGGCTGCGCGTGCTGACTGCGGCTGACGGCGACAGCGGGCTGCTGCTGGCGCAGCATGAGAAGCCGGCGCTGATCGTGCTGGATTTGATGCTGCCGGGGCTTGACGGCCGGCAGATTGCACGCCGGCTCCGCGAGAGCCATGATCCGGCCGTGGCGAATGTCTACATCTTAATGTTGACCGCTCGCGTGGAGGAGGCAGACCGGATTGCTGGACTACAAATCGGCGCGGACGACTATATGATCAAGCCGTTCAGCCCGCGCGAACTGGTCGCACGGGTGCAGGCAGCGCAGCGCCGCTTGCAGCGGCTGCCTGCTGCTGTAGCGGCGCAGATCATTGTGGCGGGCAGCCTGCGCATCGATCCCACTCTGCGGCGCACCTTGCTTGACGGCGCCGATGTCCATCTCACTGCTGTCGAGTTCGACCTGCTGCTCACCCTGGCCCGCAATCCTGGCCGACCCTTTAGCCGTGGAGAACTGCTGAACGCAGTGCAAGATGTTGCTCTGCCTCAAGATGCCGCCTACGAACGCACCATCGACGTCCACATCAAGAATCTACGCCAGAAATTGGGCTGCGCCGGCCGCCAAAGCCGCTTTATTGAGACTGTGCATGGCGTCGGCTACCGCTTCACTGTTTAATCACTTATGCCCAATCACCTGTGGTTTCGACTCACCGCTGCCTTTGCCCTCGTTATTTTCGTTGGTGTGCTGGTTACAGTCCTGCTCACGCGCAGCGGAACCGCCACGCAGTTTGAGCATTTTATGCTGGATGGCCATATGGTGCGCCCCGCCATCATGCAGCAAACGCTGGCCGATTACTATTACCATCACCAGGGTTGGTCACAAATTCAAGAAGTGCTACCGGCGTTGGTGGCTGCTACTGCTGATGGAATGATGTCCGGCGTTGCCGGCGCCATGATGGGAATGCGCGACAATCATCTTGTGGTCATCGACACCGAGGAACGTGTTATCGCCAAACTGCCGGGTGCAGCCGCATCGGCGCTGTTGGAGCCGCCTCTGCAGCGCTGGCCGCTCGTGGTCAATGACCAGGTGGTTGGCACGATGGTCGTACAGGGTGCGCTGATGGGTGCGGGTGATATTCCCAATCTGCTTATCGGCAGCGTAACCCGCACCGTGCTGCTGGCTGCGTTGGTGGCCGGTCTGGTGGCGCTGGCGCTGGCAGGTTTGATCGTGCGCCAGATCACGCTGCCGCTTGATGACTTGAGCAAGGCGGCGCGGCTCATCAGTGCCGGCGATCTGACCGCGCGCGTGCGGATGGAGAGCGAGGATGAAATTGGTGCACTGGCCCAAAGCTTTAACCAGATGGCGGATGGCTTGCAGCGGCAGGAGGTGCTGCGCCGCAACCTGATGGCTGATGTGGCGCACGAACTGCGCACACCGCTGACCGGCATCCAGGGTGCGGTGGAGGCCATGCAGGATGGTGTCTTTCCTACCGACGCCGAGAACCTAGCTGCGTTGCATGAAGAAATTATGCTGCTGAACCGGCTGGTGGACGATCTGCGCATACTGGCCACAGCCGAGGCAGGCCAACTCGCTTTGCAGTGCCGGCGTTTTGACATGGCTGACTTGTGCTGCCGGCAGGTTAACCTATTTCAATATACTGCTCAGACGCGCAATGTCATGCTGACTGCCGTCGCTGAGCCGAGTGTGCCTGCCGTTTACGCTGATGAACAGCGCATCGGTCAAGTGCTGCACAACCTGTTGGACAACGCATTGCGTCACTGTCATGCCGGCGGATCGGTCACAGTTTCAGTGGACACAGGCTCGCTTGTCGGCAAGCCTAGCGTCACTGTGACCGTCGTCGATGATGGCGAGGGCATTTCAGCGGACGATCTGGCGCATGTGTTTGACCGTTTTTACCGCGCAGATCGCTCGCGCAGTCGCGCTGGTGGAGGAACAGGCTTAGGGCTGGCCATCGCCCGCCAGTTGGTGCTGGCGCATGGGGGGGATGTGTGGGTGCAAAGCCCGCCGCCGGGCGAACTACGTGGTGCGACGTTTCGTTTCTCCCTGCCGGTTGCAGCCGGCCAGACCTAGCTGCCGCCGGCGCTGCCGTTCATAATTACTTCATTTTTGTCTGGTACACTGGTTGTGATGGTTCGTTGGCAAAGCTGCCAGCCAACCGTTTTCTGTAAAACAGTCCTACTATCGAAACGGTTAAGGAAAATGAACATGCAAAAACAATTGACCCACATTTTTGCGCTAAGCGTTACCAGCGTAAGTGCACTGCTGCTGGCTGTTCTGCTGGTTGGTTTTGACACCCATGCCGCCTCGGCGCAGTCGCTGCTGCAGCAGATGCCCATGAGCGGGACGATGCCCATGAGCGGGACAATGCCCATGAGCGGGACAATGCCCATGATTCACAGTGGTATGGCTGGTGACATGCCCGGTATGGACAACATGGCCGGCATGATGGCGGATATGGAACAACGCATGACGCAGATGGAAGAGCACATGGCTGCCATGCAAGCTGCCATGCCCATGAGCGGCACAATGCCGATGGGGCAGGCCGGCATGATGCAAAAGCATGACACACACATGCAAATGATGATGATGCAAATGATGATGATGCAGCACATGATGATGCATGAGTCGGAAAACTGGACATGCAACATGATGGGCCAGGGCGGCATGATGGGCCAGGGCGGCATGATGGGCCAGGATGAAGAGCAAAGTGAGTCGCGCGCGGCGGCAAGTGGTTTAATGTCCGACGCGCGCAGCAGCCAACTGGGCGGCATCACCGTCAAGCTGACGCCGCTCAACCTGGACGCCGCCGGCGACGCCACGCTGGACTTTGCCGTAGACCTGGAAGCGCAGGGACAAAATCTAGCCTTTGATCTCGCCAAGCAAGCTGTGCTGATCGTGGGCGGTCAGGAGATTCAGGCGAGTGGCTGGCAGGTGAATTTTGACCACAACCATCACGTCAGCGGCACACTCTCCTTCCCGCGCTCTGCTCTTGCTTCAGACCTTTCCACCGGTGTGGCCGTGCAGATTCGCCAGCCGGATGGCGACGGCCAGGCGCTGCTGCGTTGGGGCGCAGCAGAGTAGAGCGCACAGCAGAACAAGCCGATTGGGGGGCGCAAGCCTCTCTCACGGCCACAGCCACTGCCTCAGCAGATGCACAAGCAGCGGCGCCAGCAGCGAAGTCGCCAGCCCATTCAAACCCATCGCCAGGGCGGAAAATGCGCCGGCGACTTCGCTTACTTGCAGGGCGCGGGCTGTGCCGATGCCATGTGACGCCAGGCCCAGGGCAAAGCCCTGGGCGTCGGCATCGTGCACACCGACACGGGCCAGGATGGAGGTGCCAAACATAGAGCCAAAAATGCCGGTCAGGATCACGAGCACCGCCGTCAGTGAGGGCAGCCCACCGATCTGCTCGGCAATGCCCATCGCAATCGGCGTCGTCACCGACTTGGGGGCAATCGACGCCACCACTGCTTGTGGCGCACCCAGCGCCCAGGCAATCAGCGTGGCGCTCAACAGAGCGGTGAGCGAACCGGCGAGCAGCGCCACCAGAATGGCGACGCCGGAATGGCGCACGCGCTCGAACTGGCGATAGAGCGGCACAGCCAGGGCAACCGTGGCGGGGCCAAGCAAAAAATGGACAAACTGCGCCCCTTCAAAATAGGTTGCGTAGGAGACCTCGGTGGCGAGCAGCACCCCCACCAGAATCGCCACCGCAATCAGCACCGGATTCAACAGCGCCTTCTGCCCACTTTTACGAAAAAGATAATCGCCGACCAGGTAGGCGACAAGCGTCATCGTCAGATGGAGCAGCGGGCTGGCGGCCAGATAGACCCAGATCTCGCGGGTGGCGGCCATCATTGGTTCTCTCCTTCCTTAGCATGCCGCGCCGGCCGCTGTTTGGCCCACTGCAGCATAAGGCCGGTTACGGCGATAGTAACGATGGTGCTCAGCACCAGCGCCAGCGAAAGCGCCTGCCAATTGTCCGCCAGCAGCCGGGCGTGCAGCATTACGCCCACGCCGGCGGGCACAAAGAGCAAGGACAGATTCTGCAGCAGCTCACCGCTGACAGCCGCCACATCTGCGGGCACATGGCCGCGCACCAGCAGCGCACAGAAGAGAATGACCATGCCCACCACTGGGCCTGGAACAGACAAGTGCAGCAGCAGGGTAATCACCTCGCCCGCCAGTTGGCAAGCGAGCAGAATTGTGAAGGTAAGGATAACTCGGTTGTTCATATGCTTTCTGCTTTAGAGCCAAAAGAAAATCGGCGATCAAAGAAAAACGCACCTGCGCCTTTGCAGGCTGATCTATTATGGCACCGATTGCGCAAACGCTACGGATATGTGCAGCGCCGGCTGGAGTGTCAATCAAAGAAGCGCCAGCTCAAGTTGACGCAGGCGATCCTCACGCTGGCGGCATCGTCTATCCGCTTGGACAGCGGTATAATATGGCGCAGCAGTTTGACCCGCCCACCCTATGCGACGGAGGAAAGCTATGACCGTTCACCGTTTTCAACCTGATCACTACTACAACGCCATCGGCACGGCCCCGCCGGTGCTGCGCATTCAGCCCGGCGACATCGTGCACACTACCTGCGTCGATGCGCATGGGCTGGATGCAGATGCCCAGCAGGCCACGCCGCCCGGCAACCCCATGACGGGACCTTTTTACGTAGAAGGGGCGCAGCCGGGCGACGCGCTGATTGTGCACATCGACGCCATCACCCCCAACCGCCGCTATGGCTGGAGCGGTTCGCTGCTGGCCCCCAACGTGGTGGACCCGGACTTTGTGCCCGGTCTGCCCTGGCCGGAGCCGGGCATGCGGCGGCGTTGCGAGTGGGATGTGGACATGGATGAAGGCACGGCTACGCTGCTCAAGCCGGAAACCGCACTGGGGCGGCTAGTGCTGCCGATCCGCCCCATGTTGGGCTGCTTTGGCGTGGCTGCATCCGGCGGACAGGCGATATCCACCGCCACCTCTGCCGAGCACGGGGGCAACATGGATTACTGCGGCTTTACGGTGGGCGTCACCGTCTACTTCCCTGTTTTTGCGGAAGGGGCGCTCTTCTATCTAGGTGATGGCCATGCGCTGCAAGGCGCGGGCGAGATTGTGGGCACCGGCATCGAAATCTCGTGCGACGTGTCTTTTCGTGTAGACATTAGAAAGGGTTGGAAAATCGGCTGGCCGCGCGGGGAGAATGAGCAGGAAATCTTTACCGCCGGCAATGCCCGCCCGCTGGACCAGGCGCTGCAGCACGCCACAACGGAAATGGCGCGCTGGCTGGCGCAAGATTATGGGCTGGATGCAATCGGCGCGCAGACGTTGATGGGTATGGTGGTGGATTACGAAGTGGGCAATGTGTTTGACCCGGCCTATACCATGATTTGTAAAATGCCCAAGCGTTGGCTACCCAGCGCTTAAGCGGCTGTGGCTTTTTTACCGAATATTATTATTTTTGAATTTACATAAAGGATAAGGCTGTGACGACAATGCGTGCGGTGCAGGTGCATGAAGTGGGCGAACCGGAGGTGATGCGGCTGGAGAAGGTTGCGCTGCCGCAGCCGGGTGCAGGCGAGGTGCGGGTCAAGATTACCTTTGCCGGCCTTAATTTTATTGACACCTACCAGCGCAGCGGCCAGTACAAACTGTCTGCGCCTTTTATTCCCGGCGTGGAGGCGGGCGGTGAGATCGACGCTCTGGGGCCGGGTGTGACGGGTGTGGCGGTTGGCCAGCGTGTGGCCTACTGTATGGTCAACGGCGCCTACGCTGAGTATACCATTGTACCCGTTGCCAAGCTTGCCCCCGTGCCGGAGGATATTTCGGTTGAGGTGGCGGTGGCTTTGATGGTGCAGGGCATGACTGCCCATTATCTAGCCTGCAGCACCTTCCCGCTGGGGCCGCAGCACAAGGCGCTCATTCATGCATCTGCGGGCGGGACAGGCCGGCTGCTGGTGCAGATTGCCAAACGCCGCGGCGCCTATGTGATCGGCACGGCGGGCAGCACACAGAAGGTTGATCTGGCGCTTGCTGCCGGCGCAGACGAGGTGATTATCTACACCGAGACTGATTTTGAAGCCGAGGTGCAGCGGCTGACTGACGGCCAGGGTGTGGATGTGGTCTACGATTCAGTGGGCAAGACCACCTTTGCCAAAAGTCTCAACTGCCTGCAGCCGCGCGGTATGATGATTTTGTGGGGCCAGGCCAGCGGCGCCGTTGCCCCGTTCGACCCGCAGATTCTCAACCAAAAGGGGTCGCTCTATCTGACGCGGCCCAGCTTGGGCGCATATATGCAGACGCGTGAGGAGCTGCTGGCGCGGGTGCACGATCTGTTTGGCTGGTACGCTGCGGGCGAACTGGAAGTACGCATCGACAAGGTTTTTGCCTTGACCGATGCAGCCGCAGCGCATCACTATATTGAGGGCCGGCACACAACCGGCAAGGTGCTGCTGGCTCCTTAGCGAAAACAATGCGTCCACGTCTGGTAGATTGGTCTCTGCTGATCCTGGTGCTGGTCGAGGCGTTCACCGGTTTGCTGTCGTTTCTGCACGGCAGGCCGGAGAACGGCTGGCTGTTTGTGCTGCATGGCGTCTTAGGGCTGTCGATCGTGCTGCTGCTGGTGTGGAAGCTGCAGCGTGTGTGGGTGCGGCTGGTGGATCGGCGGCGCTGGGATGGGGCGACCTGGGCGGCAGTGACGGCGCTGGCCGCCGTGCTGCTGGTGCTTACCAGCGGCCTGCTGTGGACTACTATGCAGTGGCCGCTGGGCTATCCCAATGGGCTGAATCTGCACGTCGTGTTTGGGCTGACGCTGGCCGTATTGGTCGTTCTGCACATGCTGCTGCGCTACAAGCCGCTGCAGCGCCGCGATTTCGCCGGGCGGCGCACACTGCTGAGCGGGCTGGCTGTCGTGGCGACGGGCGGAATCTTGTGGACAGGTCAGCAGGAGATGGCGCGTGCAGCCGGGCTGCCCGGCGGCCGCCGCCGTTTTAGCGGCTCGCGCGCGGTTGGGCTGCAGCCGGGGCTGACCTTTCCTGCCACCATGTGGATGTTGGACAACCCTGCGCCCTACGCTGGGGATAGTTGGCAGCTCGATGTGACCGGCAGCGTTGCGCAAGTGCTGCGCCTTTCCTGGCCGGAGCTGGCTGCGGGGCCGCGCCGGACTGTGACAGCAGTACTGGACTGCACGAGCGGCTGGTACACGCAGCAGAACTGGCAGGGCATTCCGGTCGCCTGGCTGCTGGAACAGGCGCGGCCATTGAGCACGGCTGTGGCGGTCAGTTTTGTCTCAGCTACGGGGTATCGCTGGAGCGTGCCGCTGGCCGAGGCCCAAACTCTGCTCCTGGCCACCCATGTAGGCGATGTGGCGCTGGACCATGGCCACGGCGCACCGCTGCGGCTGGTCGCGCCGGGGCGACGCGGCTTCCAGTGGGTCAAATGGGTGCGCGAAGTGCGCGTGCTGACGGCGCCGGATTGGGGGCAGTGGGGCGTGATCTTTACCAGCGGCGTGCCGCGCGGCTAAACGTGCCGACCGGCTATCAAACCAAATTTTGCCGCTTCAGCCAAGGATTAGAACAGGTGCGAATCGAGCAGCTTTGGCCCGGGGCCTGGGTTGCTGACAAGGACTTGCTCTACACTGTTCAGGGCGCGCAGCCGCTCGATAACGGTGCTGCGATAGGCGGATTCGCAGATCAGGTGTACGTTGGGGCCGGCGTCGATGGTAAAGTAAACCGGCAGCTTCTCCTGCTCGCGCCACTGGCGCACTGCCTGCATCACTTGCAGTGTGCCGGGCTGCCAGTACAGCAGGCTGGGGGTGCTGGTCAACATGACGGCGTGCATGGCCAATGCGTCGCGTTCGATGGCGACGCCCAGCCGCTGGATGTCGCGTGTGGCAATGGCCGTGCGCACTTCCATGAGCAGCATGTCAATGTGGTCGATACGCGCCATGTTGAAGGGGCTGCTGACCGCCAGCAAATGGCCGCTTTCGCTGCTCACGGCCTTCTCGGCGCTGCTGACCAGCGCCACGATGTCAATTAAATCCCAGTGGTCAGCGGGCTGGATAGGGTGCGCCACGCTGCTTGCGTCATCGCGGCCTTTATCCCATTCTACAAAGCCGCCAAAGAGGCTGCGGCAAGCTGAGCCGCTGCCGCGGCGGGCGAGCGCGGAAAGCCGGCCGGCGCTGAGGTCAAGCCCCAGCGCAGCGCAGCCTGCCACCGTCAAGGCAGCAAAGCCGCTGGCCGAACTGGCGATGCCCGATGCCATGGGAAAGTTGTTCTGGCTGACCACCCGCGCCCGGTAGGTTACATTGGCGAGCGTGCGCATACGCTCCAAATGGCGCACGATGCGCTCAGCGCGTGCGGCGTCAAGCTGCTTGCCGTCAATCGTAACCTCGTCACCGAAGCCGCCGCCGCGCCTGTCCCATTCCACGCTGGTCGTGGTGTAGGCATCCGCCAATGTCATGCTGATCGAATTGCTCAGCGGCAGATTGATCGTGGGGTCAGAGACGCCCCAATACTTGATAAAGGCTATATTGCTGCCGGCGCGTGCCGTGGCGCGCAAAGAATCGCGGCGGGAGGATGGAGACGACACAGAGGATGGTGACATAATGCTCTCTTGGTTTGGCCCTGGTTCAACCCCGCTCCACCCACTCTTCAAAGCGGCGGATGAGGTCGTCGAGCAGTTCATCGTGGGCAGAGAAGGTGACAGTGACGCCGTCACCGTCAGGTTCGATCTCAGCGTGCCAGCCGATCCCTTCTACGCGCTTGTTTTTCTCTTCAACGCCGCCGCCCAGCCGTTTCAAATACGTCTCGGCCTGGTCTACGGAAACGCCTGCAAACTGCATGGCTTCCTCCGTATAGCTGGCGGCTCGGTCGTACTCTCCATAGCGGCTGTCGCGTTCGTCGCCAAATGACGAGGTGCTGATAGGCATATGTGCTCCCACTCTTCCTTTCGCCAACGTTGCCGCCGGTCGCAATAGCTCCACACGAACGGGAACTGAAGGTTCAGTATACAAGGGAACGAGACTGCAACCGAATTTGCGCTGCAAGCTGAACAGGCGAAGATACAATTGTCCGTAAGCAGAACTATAAAAAGCAACTTCTGCAAATTGTCAGCATTGTGTCAGCGTTTACCTCTTGACGAAATTTTGGAAAGAGGATTAGGATTGCTTTTGATTTGCACCTTTGATCGCTGTAGCGGACACACCTCCGAATGGCCGGCAGTGGCATTCCTGTTTCCACTACTGTGACAAAAAGTAAATGTACTGGGTTGTAATGGTTGCTGGCTCAAGCCGTCTGCGGCGGATTTTGCTTGGCTCCAAACCTTACGCCTTCTCTTGTGGGTTAAGACTGTTTGAGTCAACTGCAGAGAGCAATAGTGGAAAATTTAACATGCACAAACCGATGCGTTCAACCGTCCCCGAAGTAAACCGTCTGTCCCTGGCCGCAACTTCGGCTGCCTTGCCGGCGCAGCGAGCAAGGTCTCGCATAGCTGCTGTGCGACCTCAACTCGCCCGCCAACATATTGTTACCTTTCTCGCCTTCGTTCTCATTTTGCTTTTAACTTATCTGGCGCACGGTCTATTGCACCGTCCCATGCTGTACGGTGATGACTGGCAGCAAGGGCTGGAAAACTTGATGACGCACTCAGTTGGATGGCTGAATTGGGAGAATCGGCGGCCTCTTCTGTTTGCTCCATTTTTGCTGCAGTATACTCTTTTTGGGACAAATTTAGCTGCTTATTCGGTAATTCTCTTGCTGATGAACGCAGCGACCGCCCTATTGGTCTATTTACTCAGCGCGAATTTTGACTTGGTTCATGGTAAGGTTTTTGCGTTGGCTATATCCATGTTTGTGTTGGTATACCCGGCAAACTATACGCAGATGTGGTTCACCATGTTGCATGGGTTCAGCGCGCTTCTGCTGGGGCTGCTGTCAATCTATTTGTTCCTGCTTTTTGCACGTGCCGGCTCCTGGCGTATTTATTTCGCCGCTATGGTGTGTCTTTGGCTTTCATTTTTAATGTATGAGATTCATGCTGGGTTGGTGATGGCATGGATTTGCTTCCTGCTCTATTACTTCCGCCGCGCATCCTCTTCCGTCCGGCTTGGCCTGTTGTTCGTCATCGTCCAGATTCTTTTGTACGCTTTTGTGCGTGTAGTTGGATATCAAGCGCTGGGAATTAACGATGAGTATTTGAGCCAGCTTGACTTGACTCCTCAACTTTTGATGATGCGCTTGGTGTTGGGTTACAAAATTATAGTAGGCTGGAGCTGGACTTCAGGCGCGCGGCAGCTTTGGCGTCTTCCCCAAGGCAACTTGACCTTGGCGGCTGCGATCACTGCCGTGAGCTTATCGTGTGGCTGGTTCACCATGCAGTTCTACTCTCGGACGGCAGCCGGGCGTAACGAAGATCAGCGGTTGTCTGCGAACACAAAGTCTGAAAGTAAAATTTTGGTTTTTCGGCAGTATGGCTGGGCCGCCTTGATCGGCTTGGCAGTTATCGGCGCCGGCTATGTGCCGGTCATCTCCGCTTATGAGCCAAATCTGACAGGAATCGGTTCGCGCTTCAACCTTGTCGCGATCATCGGTGGGGCACTGTTCCTCTGCTCGCTGCTTATGCTTGCCGCCCAAGCGCTTGCATCCTGTAGGCAGCAGGTGCGTGTCTTTTTTGTGGCAGCCTGCCTGCCGCTGCTGCTTCTCGGCGCCTCTATTCAAGCAGCGGTCAAGCTTGAAGATGCACGCACCTGGCAGGAGCAAAAGCAGATCTGGCAAGCACTTTTTGAAGCTGCACCCGATCTGAAAGCCAATGCACAGGTGCTGTTGGTACTGCCTGGTTTTGAAGATAGATTTGCTTTTGAGACCTGGCGCCGTCCGCCATTTGTTGGCTGGTGGGATGTGGCCAGCGGGGTTCGCTTGCTTTACAACAAACCATCACTGACGGCAGATGTACTCTATCTAGACGTAGAGAGTGGACTTGAGCCGGCGTTGACAGCGCAAGGCGTGTTTAACGCAAAGCGGAGCTTACTGACACCGTACCGCAAGGTTGTGGCCTTTGCGTATGATCCAGCAGCGCAGACGATGAAGCAGATCGTGACTCTGCCGGCTGAATGGGCGCCCGGAGTCTCTACGCCTGTCTATCTGTGTGACGATTGTGTTCTGGCGGGAGCCAAACCCGATGCCCCACTGCGGCGGCTGCTCCAATGAAAACGTCAAGCAATATTTTCGAGATTCCTGTACGCTCTCACGGCGTAATGCGCCTCATACCGGGAGCGGCGCCGTCTCGCCATTGGCTCTCGATTGCAATACTGGCTCTGGCGGCCTTTATCTCTTACTGCCTGTTTGTTGATGCATCGCTGTACGCTGATGACTGGTATATCATCTGGCGGATGGGTGCAGAACCAGGCTGGGTTTTGACTGGACCGGACATTGCGCGCCCGCTGGAATTGTTGGCGTTTAGCATCGTCAAGAACTTTTTCGGCATAAACCCTTTGGCCTGGCGGCTGACGCTAATCATGCTGCAGTGGTTGTCAGCCTGCCTCTTATACATGCTGTTTGTCTGGCTTATGCCGGAACGTCGTTGGTCCGCTCTGGCCTGTTCATTGTTGTTTTTGCTTTATCCCAGCGTCCTTACCCATACCTGGCTGGCATTTCTGAACCAGACAGTCGTTGTCTGTCTTACACTTGGCTATGCGCTTTTGGTAGTGCACTACATCAAGCGCGGATCACTTGTCTCATTGGCAGGAGCGCTGTTTTTGTTGCTGATTTCCCTCTTAATGTACGAGGCGCAGCTCGGCCTTGCCGCTCTTTGGGGGCTGATCGTGCTGCTGATTTTTCCACAGATCGCATGGAAACGTAGACTCACAGCACTCTGTGCGATTCTCCTGCTGTGCGTGCCCTATGCCGCCTGGCGTGCTTATATGGCGGGGCAAGTGGCAAACGGCGCCGTGAAATACTCGCTGGCTGAACCCGTCTCGCCGCTCAGGATCATCGGGCGGCTGCTGCTGGGCGCAAGGATTCAGCTTTAGGCTTTTAGCGAGCCGGTGCGCTTGATTTGGCCTGGGCTTGCCAATGGCTTTGTCCTGCTGCTTATCTTTGCCGTTGTTGCACTTGCTTGGGTTGCCGGTTGGTTGTGGCTCTATCGGCATCAGCAACCTGGCGCTAACTGGAGCAAATGGCCTATGGCGCCAGATCGGACTACCGTGGTTTTGTGTGCGGCAGCTCCACTGCTGTTGGTTGCAGGCTTGATCCCGACAATTGTATATTGGGATCCGACGCTTGATGGCATACTTACCCGCGTCAGCTATTTCTCCACATTGGGGGCGGCACTTGGGGCTGTTGCCTTGCTCGCTCTTGGCACTGGTTCCGTCATACGCGGTGGACGAAACGCCGATATCCTTGTGGCTTTCGCCTCGGCCCCGCTGATCTTGCTGGCGGCCTTCACTCAATTGAGGACGGAAGCCACCTACGCCGCGGTGTGGGTGGAGCAGAAAGATCTCTGGACGCAGATGGTGGAGTTGATCCCGGCTCTTGCGCCCAACTCCTCGGTCTTTTTTGTGATGCCGGGGTATGAAGATCGTTTTGGATTTACCAACTACAGCAGAACGCCGATTCTGGACAGCTTAGACGCCAGTATGGCATTGCGCGTGGTCTATGGTGATGAACAATTGGCGGGTGATGTGCTGTACCCTGGCGTCAATGTCTCCACTGCACCTGTTTTGGCCCCTGCGGGTGTTATGCATTGGTGGCATAAGGATGTGACGCCCTATGATCAAGCTGTTTTTGTCATCTACGCCGGCGCGCCACGCCGGCTGCAAATCGTGCGCGATCTGAGTGTTGTGGCCGATGTTGATTTTGCGCCCTCCACCTACCAACCATTGCAGAGAATTTTGCCGTCGCCTGTCGGCGTCCCCCCGCTGCGTTCCGTCATCTATGCTGGGCCTGGTCCCCAGAGCCGTGATTAGCCTGCGTAAAGCACTGCTTGTGCAGCAGCCACTTGCCAATGCGCCGGCGTTTAGTTTCCCCGCTGCGCCAGCAGATACAGCACCAGCCCCACGACGGTAAGCGCAATGCCTGCCCAGCCCATCAAGGGGGGCAGTGCGCTGCTGAGCAGGAGCGCTTCGCCGGCGACGGAAAATAGCACCTCAGCGGATTGAGTGGCATCGACGGCGGCCAATTTATAGGCGTCGGCGGCGAGATGACGGGCGGCTAGAAAAAGGCTGGTGGCGATAGATAGCGCAGGCTGGCGGACCAGACCCAGTGACCACCGGCAAGGCTCATAGCTCGGTTCAGGATAAACGTGCTGCTGAAGAAGAGAGCGGCCAGCATGCCGAGGCCCAGCAATTTTGCCATAAAGATAGTAGTCGCTATCGTTATCGGGCGTAATTTTTTCGTATAGTCAAGATAAGCAGACCCGCCAACAGCAGTGCAATGCCGGCCAGCGCGACCGCAGTCAGTCGTTCGCCCAGCACCAGCACACCCAGCGTTGCCGCAGTGAGCGGCTCCATTAGCGCCAGGGTGACGGCAGTGGCGGTCGGCACGCTTATCAGCGCCCGAATGTATAGAACGTAGGCCAGGGCCGTGGCGACGAGACCAAGCTGCAGCGCCACCAGCAGGCCGCGTGGTTCCGCCAGCCAGCCAAGGTTGACAAAAGGCAGCACGGGAGCCAGCAGCAGCGCCCCACCAAAAAAGATGACGGCAGTGACTGCGTCCGGCGGCTGCACGCGCAGCAGCTCTCGACCGGCAATGGTATAGAGGGCATAGGCCGCGCCGGCGCCGAGCGCCAGAACAATGCCAAGACCATCAATTTGCACGTCACCGCTGCCGCCTGCCAGCAGCATACAGCCGGCAACGGCTAACAGGGTGGCCAATAGCCAGCGCCGTGAAGGCCGCTCACCTAACAGCAGCAGACCCAACAGGCCTGCCAGCATCGGCGCACTGCCAATCGCAACCACAGTGCCCACAGCCACGCCTGTCCGTGCGACGGCGGCAAAAAAGCAGATTTGATACAGCGCAATACCTGCTATCCCAGTCACTGTCGGCAGCCACGGCCAACCGTGTGGACGCAGTTGGCGGCGGAGCAGCGCCAGCAGCAGCAGCGCCGTCCCCCCTACCAGCAGCCGCACAGCGCCAATCCCCAGCGGCGTAGCCCCGCTGGGAGCAAAAGCCTGCGCTGTTCCGGTTGTCCCCCACAGCACACCGGCTGCCAGCACCAACCATGCTCCATGCCTGCTGCCGGCTGTCGCTTGCACCGTTGTTGTCGTCACGTTCTATTGAGGCTTTGCTTGGGTCTGCTCAATGGCCTGCACGACATAGGGATAGAGAGCATCGACTATAATCGTGTAGCCTTCGGCAGTAGGATGGATAAAGTCAGGCTGATTGAGCTTGGGGTCGCCGGCCACGCCTTCCAACAAGAACGGCATCAAAATGACACTGCGGCGTTGGGCGATCTCCGGATAGATGGCGCGGAAGTCGCCGGTAAACTGCGCCCCCATGTTCTGCACCATCTCCATCCCCGCCAGCACAACCACGGCGCCGCTAGCTTGCACCTTCTGCACAATCTTGTCGATGTTGGCTGCCGTCACCGACGGCTCGACCCCGCGCAGCCCGTCATTGCCGCCTGTGGCAAGGATGACAATGTCAGGTTCTTGGCGCAGCACCCAATCCACACGTGACAGCGCCCCGCTGCTGGTTTCGCCGCTGACGCCTGCATTGACCACCGTGACCGCATAGCCGTCCGCCTGCAGTTTGCGTTCAAGCTGGGTGGGGTAGGCGTCTGCGCTCTCCACCCCCAGCCCCGCCGTCAGGCTGTCGCCCATCGCAACAATCAAGAGACCCTCCTGAACAAGCGGTGTAGCAGTGGGCGGCGCAACCGGCGTCGGCGTCGGTTCCGCTGCACCACAGGCGGTGAGAAGTAAAAGGAGAATCAGCAGCGGTGGTATTAGCTGAAACACCTTTACAAGGCGTCTCCAGCCGGCAGGTTGCGTTTTCATAGCGTTATGATATGCGCGTGTGGTTGCGCAGCCAAGCGCTCAGGCGACGGGTGGCGTTATTCCTCTTCGCCTTGCTGGCGCAAGAAGATAATAGGCCGGCTGCGCAGGATGCCGACTGAGGCGGCCATACCCACGACTGTGACGGCGATGACTGTGGCAAGCACAAGCAAAATGCTGGCCCACGGGAACGGCTGGTAGCGCAGTTCAAAGAGATACTTCATGATCAGCCAGGCCGCGATTTGCGCCATGAGCAGGGCGAGCAGGCCGCTGATCAGCCCCAGTAGGATGTTCTCGATCGCAAAGACGCGCAGGACAAAACGGCTGGTGGCGCCCAAGACTTTATAGTAGACCGCCTCCTGGACACGGGCGAGACGGGTGGCGTAGACCGAACTGACGACAATGAGCAGACCCGCCAGGATGCTGAAAAGAGCAAAAAAGCGCACGACGCGTGTGATGCGGTCCACCACCGCAGCAAAGGTGGCAATGGTGGCCGTTGCGTCAATGACGCTAACGTTGGGGAACTGCGCCACCATGCGATTTTGCAGCGCAGGAATTTCCGCCTGCGGCATGCGGATCCCGGTAAAGAGGGTTTGCGGCGCATCCGCCAACACAGCCGGCTGCAAGACAAAACTGAAAAAAGGCTGTACAGACTCGCTGTCCTGCTGGCGTATACTGCGCACCGTCGCACTGACCGGCAGCCCTTGCACGTTGAACGTGAGGCTGTCACCCAACTGCAGCCGGCGCGCCTCCATCGTCTCTTTGAGCACCGACACTTGGGGGCCGGGATCGGCGGGGTCAAACAGGCTGGGGCCGGCAAGAATGGTTTCGCCCGCCTGCAGGCGATCACGGTAGCTGAGCGTATACTGCGGTGAGCGCTGCCGGCTCTCGCCGTTGGTCTCGTTTTGCCCGCCTGCAGACCCATCCTCGCGGCTGGAGACGGGCGGCTGGCCGTTGACGGATTCGAGGGCAGCGCTCACAATTGGGACGTACTCTGCGTCTACACCGAGCGCAGCACGAAAAGCGTCAAGCTGGTCGGGCTGAATATCGAGAAAAAAGACATTGGGCGCGTCGGGTGGGTAGGATTGCACAAAGCTGGCGCGCAGGTTCTGCTCGATCAAAAAAATTGCGAACAGCACGCCCAGTGCGGCTGAGAGCGTAATCACAATGGCGCGCGTGGCGTTGCGTGGACGGAAAAGACCGCGCAGCGCCTGCCGCCGCACCAGATTGTGCAGGTGGAGGCGGCGCAGCAGGCGCAGCGTGACTTCGGCCAGGGCAGCGGCGACCAGCAGCAGCGCGATGGCGCCGCCGGCGAAGTAGAGACCGGTGCGCACCTGTCCAAGCTGCCAGATGACTAAGCCGGTAAAAAGGGCCACAATGATGAGCACCGTCAGCACATACGGCCCCCAGCGTGTGACCGGCGGCTCCTCCTTGCGAAAGATAAAGCCGGGACGCAGCTCCTCAAGCCGAAAGAGCGGCAAAAAGGTAAAAACCAGCACCACGGCCAGCCCCAGCAGCAGGCTCTCCAACACCGCGCGCGGCGAAATAATCAGCTCCACATCCGGCGGCAGCAGTCCCGTCAGCAGCGAGGGCAGCAGCCACTGCAGGGCAATGCCAAGCGTGATGCCTAGCAGTGCACCAATCGCGCCGAGCAGCAACACCACCAGATAGAAGTTCGTCGTCACAAAGCGGCTGGTGGCGCCGACCGTTTTGGTGATGGCGATCGTCGAATAGCGTTCGCGCAAGAAGGCCGTCAGCGAGCTTTGGATGCCGATCCCGGCCAGCAGCAGGGTAAAAATGCCGACTAGGGCAAGAAAGAAGATAAAGTTGCGGTAAAAGCGTTCGACGCCTGTATCGGCGGTGCGGAATGTTTCCACGCGCACCAAATCAGGATCGGCGGCGGCGCGCAGGGTGGTCGCCAGCGCATCAATGTCGTCGGGGTCGGCGGCGCGCAACCCCCAGTTGTATGAGATGCGGCTGCCGGGCTTGATCAACTGCAGCGCATCCAGGTCAGCCGCGGCGATCAGCAGACGCGGGCCGAGGGCAAAGAAGTTGATCGGGCGGTCCGGTTCGCTCAGCACTACGTCCGCAATCGTCAGCGTCGTCTCACCGACACGCAGCGGGTCCCCTACCTGCAGGCCAAGACGGTCAAGCAGCGCCTGTTCGGCTACGGCATTGCCGGGCGTCAGCACCTCGGCCAGCGCCTGGCCGGAGGCGAGGGTGACGGCGCCGTACAGCGGGTAGGCCGGCTCCACCACCTTGAGATTGGAGAGCAGCGAGCCATTCTCATCGCTGCGCCGCACCACCGAATAAAATTCATAGCTGCGCACACCCACTGCCCGCCCTGACTGGACAATCTCCTGCACTGCAGCTTCCAAGTCGGGTGCAAAGGGATAGCCGGAGGCAATGCGCACATCACCGGCAATCAGTGAGCGAGCATCGCGCGTCAAGGCGCGGTCGACGCTGTCGCCAAAACCGCGCAGCGCCACCAGTGTCACCATTGACAGGGCCACGCAGAGGATAAACACCGCAGACTGGTTGCGGGTGGCCGTGAGTTGCCGGCGAATGAATGTCGGGTGGATGAGTGTCATGGCGGGTAGTTTCACTGCAAACAAGCGGCGACGCAAAATTGACAACGGTTCGTCTGAGTTGGGCGAGACGCAGCGGAGGCTGCATCTGTAGCACGAACGACCTGGTGAGAAGCAGCTTCTGCTGCTGCTATAATAAAAACGTCAATCGCAAAATTAGGAAAGAGTGTGCCTTATACAGAGGCATATGGAGGAAGTTGCCATGCTTGATCCGCAGTTAAAAGACAAAGTTGTGCTGATTACTGGTGGGAACCACGGCATCGGCGCGGCGATCGCCCGCTCTTTTGCTGCGCAGGGGGCGCGTATTGCGCTGACATATTATCGAGAGCCGTGCAGCTACAGCGCCGCAGAGTTGGCGGAGGCTCTGCAAGCGGGGGTCGGCGGCGATGCACTGTATCGAGCAGCCCAGCAGCAAGATGCGCAGCCGTCAGTGGACGATATATGCAGACAAGGTGGTGCTGCCGCAGCGCTTGAAGTGGATTTGGGCGACCCAGCCAACATCCCTCGCCTGTTTGGTTGGTGCGAAGCGCAGTTGGGGCCAGTGGACGTGCTTGTCAATAACCACACCTACTGCGTACTTGAAACCTTCGATCCCGCGCTGGTGACAGATGAGCGGGGCGGTGTCCAACTGCTGAGTGCAGCGCAGATTGATGCCCATTTTGCCGTTAACAGCCGTGCCTTTGCCCTGCTGATGGCGGAATACTTTGCCCGCTACCGGCAGCGCCAGGCGCGCACAGGGCGCATCATCAATATCAGCACGGACGCTGCAAGCGCTCATGTAGCCAACGTCAGTTACGCCGCCAGCAAACATGCCATTGAATCCTACAGCCGGTCAGCCGCGCTGGAATTAGGCCCTTACGGAGTTACGGTGAATGTCGTGGCCCCCGGCCCCATCCAGACCGGCTATATCCCACCGCAAGCAGAGGTGGAGATCAGCAAAGGGACACCTTTGCGTCGCGTGGGTGCACCTGCCGATGTAGCGGATGTTGTTGTCTTTCTGGCTTCGGCCCAGGCGCGCTGGCTAACCGGGCAACTCCTGTATGCAGGCGGCGGCTGGTGCATGCCGCAGTAGACGCTTGCTGCTCGAACGCGCCTGCCCCGCAGACAACCTTGTCTGCGGGGCAGGTATAACGCTGATAGCCTTTATATTTGTTGCGCTGTTACTGCGCCGGTGCGCCGGCTGTAATCACGCCGCAGGCAATGCGGTCGCCGCTGTTGCCTGACGGGTCGGTCATTTGGTCGTCGGGATCGGCATGGATGACAATTGCGCTGCCGTCGGCGTCAAACAGTGAGCTATCGCCGGAGCCGAGCGTGACCAGCGTGGTCGTGGCGTTAAACGTACCGTTGCCCTGGTCGTCGATCTGCATGTTGGGCATATCGCCCGCGTGCGGGCCGGCAGGATTGTCCAGCCCATGCTGGTTGCCTGCGGGATTGAAATGGTCGCCGGCTGCCTTGAAATCAGGCGTGCAGGCGCCGACTGTGTGGATATGAATGCCATGTTCGCCGGTGGCTGCAGCCGTAAAGCCCTGAACATCAACCTGGATCGTGACGCCCGCGTCGGTTTCCGTAAAGTAGGCGGTGCCGACAGATGTGCCGTCCGCACTCATCAGGTCGGCGTAAGCGGTTGTGCTGCCGGCCATTCCTTCAGTGCCGGTCATCATGCCGGTATCGGTCATCATGCCGGTATCGGTCATCGTGCCGGTATCGGTCATCGTGCCGGTATCGGTCATCATGCCAGTGTCGGTCATCATGCCAGTGTCAGTCATCATGCCGGTGTCAGTCATCGTGCCGGTATCGGTCATCATGCCGGTGTCGGTCATCATGCCGGTGTCGGTCATCATGCCGGTGTCGGTCATCATTTCGGTGTCCGTCATCGCTTC